>JBBSUD010000152.1:0-12982 GCA_038235225.1 Verrucomicrobiales bacterium | reverse complement strand
GTTGGACAGATTGTCCAGCGGCATCCCCTTGTCCCGGGTGTAGTAGCCGACGGCGGCGCTGTCCTGATTCCATCCGTCGCCTTTGGAAGCCAGCAGTTTGGTGGTGAATTGGTCCCACGACATGTTTTCCGTCATCGCCGTGCGGACCCAGTGACGGTATGGCTCGTTGTTCGCCGTGCTGCCGATGCGGTTGTCCGTGATGCGCAGCAAATCGAACGCCCAGTTCGACATGTGGCTGGAGTAGCCCTTGGTATTCAATAAGTAGGTAACCAGCGCCTCACGCTTGGTTTCATCCTCGATTTCCAAAAACGCCAGCGCCTCCTCCGGCGTGGGAATCCGCCCGATCGACACCAGAAACGCCCGCCGCAGGAACGTCGCGTCATCTGTCTTGGCCGGTACGTCGAGCTTCTTGTTCCGGTAGAACGCCGCGATGTATTGGTCGATCTGGAGCGCCGCTTTCTTGAGAAACGCGGGATCGTCCTGAGGCTTCGGCCGCGGCTGGGCGGAAAGCGATGCGGCGCTGGCGAGCAGCACGACCAGCGTGCGGGTGATGGGGAGTTTCATGGGTTTTACGGGCGGATCGTGAATTTTCGGACGGAATGCCATCCTAGGACCGCCGCCTACGAAGTCAATTTACCGCTTCGATCACGATCGCTAACCGAGGCAGATTACTTCTCCGGTCCTAGCAGTTCCTCAAGCACCGGCACGTCCGCTTCCGCCCAGTGCAGCTCGCGCAATTCCGCGGGCGCCAGCCATGCAATTCGCTGGTGCTCCAGCGCTTGTGGTTCCCCGGAAAGAATCCGGCAGCGAAACGGGCGCAGGCAAATCGCTCGCTCCGGGTAGCGCCAGACCACCTCGGCCATCGCAGCGCCAACCTCGATTTCCACCCCAAGCTCCTCGCGCAATTCACGCACCAGCGCGGCTTCGGGCGATTCGCCGGCGTCGATCTTGCCCCCGGGAAATTCCCACAAGCCACCCAGACGCTTTTCCGCCGGACGCTGGCACGCGAGGAACTCCCCCGCCCCGTTACCGATGACGCCGCAAACGACCTCGATAATTTCGGGATTCGACATGATGTTCCAGAGACGAAAAAACCGCCGGAGTTCGTCCGGCGGTTTGCTAATCGTTTCAAATCAGAACCGGATCAGGCGAGAGCGGGATCTTCCTTCTGCTCGTCGCCCTTCTTGCAATTGCTGCAAGCGGCAAGGGCAGGTTCATCCTGCTTTTCCTTATCGCACTTGCCCTTTTCGCAATCTTTGGCGAGAGCGGGTTCATCCTGCTTTTCCTTATCGCATTTGCCCTTTTCGCAGTCTTTGGCGAAGGCGGCGGGGATGACGAAGAACGAGGCGCAAAGCGCGGTGAGTACGAGTTTCATAAGTATGTTTGTTTTCGGTTTGTGGGGAAATCGGATCCGCGGATCCGGCATGAGATTCAAGATGGCAGAGGATATTCCAAAAAATTCCCGGCGCACGCGGAAATTGCCAAGCGCGACTGCCGAATAACGCCGCCGTGGGTCGGATGTTTCGCGAAATCTGGAGAAAATGCGGTTTGCGGATTGCGCTTGGCCCCCTCCGGCAAGCCCACTATCCCGCCGCCCCGCCGTGTCTTTCGCCGTCCTTGCCACCGATTCCTCCAGCGCCGCCCGCGTCGGCCGGCTGGATCTGCCGCACGGGACGGTGGATACGCCGATTTTCATGCCGGTCGGCACGCAGGGCACGGTGAAAACCCTGCATCCGTCGGAAGTGGAGCAGCTCGGCGCGCAGATTATTCTGGGCAATACCTACCACCTCTGGCTGCGCCCCGGGCACGAACTCATCCGGGGCCTCGGCGGATTGCACGGCTTCAGCGGCTGGCAGCGGCCGATCCTCACCGATTCCGGAGGATTCCAAGTCTGGTCGCTCGCGAAGCTGCGGAAAATCACGGAGGAGGGCGTCCAGTTCCGCAATCACCTCGACGGCTCCAAAATGCTGCTCACCCCCGAGCTGAGCATGGAAATCCAAGCCGCGCTCGGCTCGGACATCGCGATGCTCTTCGACGAGTGCCCGCCCTACCCGTGCGAAGAAGCGTATGCGGAGAAATCCCTGGCGCTGACGACGCGGTGGGCGCGCCGCTGCAAGGACTGGATTTCCGCCAACGAACCCCGGTCGGGCGATGGCCGGCAGCGGCATTTCGGCATTGTGCAGGGGTCGATTTACCCGGATTTGCGCGAGCGTTCGGCACGCGAGCTGGTGGCGTTGGATTTCGACGGCTACGCCATCGGCGGCGTCTCCGTGGGCGAGCCGGAGGAGGAAATGTTCCGCGCGATCGACCACGCCGTGCCATTCCTGCCGCACGACAAGCCGCGCTATGCCATGGGCCTCGGCACGCCGCCGCAAATCCTGGAAATGATCGGCCGCGGCGTGGACATGTTCGACTGCGTCATGCCCACCCGCCTCGCCCGCCATGGCATGGCGATGACGCTCGACGGGCCGATCAACATCAAAAACCAGATTCATGCCACCGACCCGCGGCCCGTCTGCGAGAGCGCCCACGCCCACGTCGCCGGGTTCTCGCGGGCCTATTTGCGCCACCTTTTCCGGGCGGGCGAAATCCTAGGATTGCGGTTGCTTTCCTTTCACAATCTGCATTTCTACCTCCGCCTTGCCGCCGGGGCACGGGAGGCCATCGCAGCCGGGAACTACTCCGATTACCGCGATTCCTTCGTCCGGCGCTACACTCGATCCGCTTCCTAATGACATTCCACCAGCTCCTGCCGATTCAATTCCTGGCCGCCCCGGCCGATGCCGCACCCAGTCTGCTCGCCCGGCCCGAAGTGATGATCGTGGTGATGATCATCATGTTCTATTTCCTGCTGATCCGCCCCCAGCAGCGGCAGCGTAAGGAACTCGCGGCACGCATCGCCGCGCTGCAGACCGGCGACCGCGTGATCACCTCGGCCGGCATCCACGGCCTGGTCCACAACGTCCGCGAGGGCGGCACCGTGGTGCTGAAGGTTGCCGAGGGCGTCATGCTCGAGTTCGACAAAACCGCGGTGGCGACCGTTCTGAAAAAGGACGCCGCCAAGTAATCCGCCGCCCTTCCCAACGATTCTCCGCCCCGCATTCCCGAGGCCAAACCCGCCGTTTCCACCATGCTTGCCGCCAACGCTTTTTACGAAGACCCGCTGACTCTCTTCGTCACCGGAATCATCCTTCTGATCCTGTTCTTCTGGTATTTCGCCACCGAGATCGAGCGGCGCAAGCGCAACGTCGGGACCGTCCTGCTCTTCGGCGTGGGCGCCCTCTGCCTGCTCGCCGCCACACCGCTGAAAGAGCGGCTCAAGGGCGGCATCGACATCGTGGGCGGCTCGCAATTCTCGCTGCGCATCCAGCCGCAGGTGGACGAATCCAACGGCAACATCCGGCCGATCACCAAGGAGCAGATCGAGCAGGCCATGGCCGTCATCGAGAAGCGCCTCGGCGGCGGCGGTAGCAAGGAACCGCAGGTTTCCCAGCAAGGGCCGGACGGCATTCTCGTCCAGATGCCTGGCGTGGAGCCGGAAGAGGCCAAGCGCATCCGCGAGGTTTTGGAAAAGGTCGCCAAACTTGAATTTCGCGAGGTCAGCCAGCGCACCAACGAGCCGGGACCCGATGGCAAATCGCTCGCCGAGCGCGTCGCGTCCGGTGACGAAATCGTTCCCGGCTACCGGGCTTTCGAGCTCAAGCGCAAGGACGAGGACGGCAAGGAATTCACCCGCCCCATCCTCCTTAAGAACCGCGCGGCGCTGGGCGGCAAGGACATTGCCTACGCTCATTCCTCGCCACAGCAGAACGACGCGGTCGATATTACGCTGAACGGCCCGGGCACGGACAAAATGATCGCGCTGACGCAGAATATGCGCCGGGGCGTCGATCAAATCGCCATCGTGCTGGACGGCACCGTGATCAGCGCGCCCTTGGTTAATCAGACGCCGCTGGGCAAAAATTTCCTCATCGAGGGCCTCAGCGAACCCGGCGAGGTCCAGAACTTGGCGAACTCGCTGATGAACCCGCTCGAGAACGGTCTCGTCGTTGAGCAGGAGCGCAGCGTTTCCCCGCTGCTGGGCGCGGCGATCGTGAAGCAGGGCGTCGCCGCCGGCCTCATCGGCCTCGGCATGACCTTTTTGTTCATTCTGATTTACTACCGCGTCGCCGGCTTCGTGGCGCTCATCGGTCTGCTGCTCAACTGCGTCATGCTCTTCGGCGTGATGGCGATGTTCGGCTTCACCTTCACCCTGCCCGGGATCGCCGGCATGGTGCTCACCATCGGCATGGCCGTGGATGCGAACGTGCTCATCAACGAGCGCCTTCGCGAGGAGCTGGCCAGCGGGAAATCCCTCAAGCACGCGGTCGAGGCCGGCTACGAAAAGGCGTTCAGCGCCATTTTCGACTCGAACGTCACCTCGCTCATCACCGCCGTGATCCTGTTCTGGCTTTCCAGCAGCAGCATCAAGGGCTTCGCCGTCACCCTCACGATCGGCATTCTCTGCTCGATGTTTTCCGCCATTCTCGGCACCCGCGTCCTGTTCCGCTGGGGCATCGATTTGGGAATCCTCAAGAATCTCTCGTTCCTCAACCTAATCAGTTCCAAAGACTACGATTTCCTCGGCAAGCGCTTTATCTGCGCCACCATTTCGCTGGTGATGATTGTCGTATCCTTCGGCGCATTCGCTTGGAAGCGCGAGAAGGCGCTTGGAATCGACTTCACCGGCGGCACCCGGATGGAGTTCCTCCTCGGCGACCAAGTCATTCCGGTGGACAAGGCCGAGCAGGCGCTCGCCACGCTCCCCCTCCACAAGGCCGCCTATCCGCAGGACGAGAGCAATCCGGCATCCGGCCACCTCCTCACCGTTCGCTCGGACAGCCGGGATTCCCAAATCATCGAAACCAAGCTCCGCGATACCTTCCCGGAACTCGGCGCGAAAGTCGCCGATGCCAAGGGCGAGCGCTTCGCCATCGCAGCCAGCCGCGAGGAGATCTCCGGCCTGGTCGGCAAGACCTTCTTCCGCAGCTCCTCCCTCGCGCTCGGTCTCGGACTGCTCGCTATCATGCTTTATGTCACGATCCGCTTCGAATTTTCCTACGCCCTCGGGGCATTCGTCGCGCTAGTTCACGACTGCATCATCGCCGTAGGCTTCGTGGTTCTGATGGGCCGCGAACTCTCGATGATCCACGTTGGCGCCATCCTGACCATCGCCGGCTACTCGATCAACGACACCATCATCATCTTCGACCGCATCCGGGAAAGTGTGCATTCCCACCGTGGCAGCCTCGTGGACCTGATGAATCACGCGATCAACGCCACCCTCTCCCGGACGATCCTAACCTCAGGCGCCACCCTCGTTTCGGTGCTCTCGCTTGCCATCGTCGGCGGCGCGGCACTGCGGGATTTCTCCATCGTCATTCTCATCGGCATCGTGGTCGGCACCTTCTCCTCGATCTTCGTCGCTTCGCCGATCGTCCTCTGGTTCAGCCGCGGCAAGCTGGCGAATTCGCCGAACGACGGCTTGGAAACCGACCTTCCGCCGAAGGCGCTCCCGCCTCCCGCTTGAATCCGCCCGATGGCGCTCGGTGATTGCCACACCGGCCCGGCGGTGCATCCTCCCGCGCGTGGCTGCATTCGATGAGGAAAAGCGGGTGATGAATTTCTCGCTGGCGGCGGCTGTGGTGCTGCTGGCCGCCAAGGTCACGGCCTCCGTCATCACCGCTTCCTCCGCCATTTACTCGGATGCGGCGGAATCCGTGGTCCACCTTCTCGCCGTATCCTTCGCAGCCTGGGCGCTGCGCCTGGCTTACAAGCCGGCGGACGAATCCCACCATTTCGGCCACGACAAGGTCGCGTTTCTCTCCGCCGGCTTCGAGGGCGCCATGATTTCCGCCGCCGCGGTGCTGATTCTCTACGAAGCGGTCCGCCAATTCGTCTTCGGGGTGGAAATCCGGAATCTCGGCATCGGCGCGGCGATCACGGCCGGTGCCATGGCGGTGAATCTCGTGCTCGGCGTGGCATTGCTCGGCATCGGCCGGCGCACGAATTCCCCGCTTCTCCGCGCCAATGGCCACCATGTCCTCACCGACGTCTGGTCGAGTGCCGCGGTGCTGGTGGCATTGGCGCTCTATCATTTCACCGGCTGGAAATGGTGGGATCCGGTCGCTGCCATCTTCGCCGCGCTCAATATCCTGCGCGTCGGCTTCAAGCTGATCCGCGGCAGCCTCGGCGGCCTGCTCGACGAGGCCGACCCCGTCATCGAGCGGCAGATTTGCGAACTGCTCGACCGGGAATCCGCCGCCCGCGGGCTTTCCTACCACAATTTCCGCCACCGCCACTCCGGCCGCACTCATTGGGTGGAATTCCACCTCGTCTTCGCCGACGGATTGACCATCGGCCAAGCCCACCAAGCCGCCACCGCCATCGAAGCCAGCGTGGCGGAGCTCCTGCACCCGGACGGCCGCGTCATTTCCCACCTCGAGCCGAAATCCGCCGAGCATGACGCGGAGAGCTGGGAAATCCCCTGATTTCCGCTTCCGGCGCAGCGCTTGTTTGCCTTGCGCGCTATCCGTGCGGGCGGCATGGATGCGCATGGACCGCTGGTTTCTCATCACTTCCACACTTCTCGCCGCGGCGGCCGGCCTGTGGGGAATGATTTCCGTCCATCGCGGCAACCGCAGCCGCTGGACGATGGCCTGGATGGTTGGAGCCTTCGCCTGCCAAGTCGGATTTCTCGCCGTCCGCGGCCAACTGCGTGGAGCCTGTCCGCTGATGGATCGCGGGGAAATCCTGGCATTCCTCGCTTGGTCGCTGACGCTTTTCTACCTGCTCATCGGCCCGGCCTACCGGATTTCCCTGCTCGGCGTCTTTACCGCCCCGGTCGTCGTGCTGTTCCAAGGAATCGCGCTCGTCCCCGGCATCCTCGCGTCAAATCCCGTGCGAATCGCCGGCACGAGCGCCTGGCACGAGACACACTCCGCCACCTCGGTGCTCGGCTATGGCGCGCTCGCCCTCGCCGCGGTGGCCGGTGTCATGTTTCTGGTGCTCGATCGGCAGCTTAAGGAACAGCACCTCAAGAGCGGCCTCTTCAAGAATCTTCCACCCGTCCGAGAGCTGCTCATCTCGTTGGAGCGCCTGCTGTGGCTGGGCGGCGCGCTGCTAACCATCGGCATCGCGGCCGGATTTCTGATGCCGAGAAATCAAGCGGTCTGGGGCCATTTCATCGCCGCGATCGCCGTGTGGGTCGGCTACGCGGTGCTGCTGGCGGTGAAGAAGACCCGCGGTCTGACCGGCCGCCGGCTGTCGCTGTCCGCCGTCGGGTTATTCGTGCTTTCCCTGCTCGTGTTCGCGTTCGTCTGATGGAAATTCTGTGCGTCGGCCTCAACCACCGCACCGCCCCCGTCGAGGTGCGCGAGCGGTTTGCCGTAACCACGCCGCGCCTCGGAGCCGCCGCGGTGGACTTGGCGGAACTGGCGGAAGCCGCCGAGGCCGTCGTGATTTCCACCTGCAACCGTACCGAATTTTACCTTGCCGTGGAGGACGCCCCCGCCGCCTTGCGGAATTTGGAAACACGGCTTGCTGGGAAGCTCGCGGTGGACTCCACGGTGGCGGAACATTTCTACCGCGCCCGGAAATCCGAAGCTGCGCGTCACCTTTGCCGCGTCGTCAGCGGCTTGGACTCGATGATGCTGGGCGAGACGGAAATTTTCGGCCAAGTCAAGCAGGCGTATGGCTCCGCGCTGGATGCCGGCGCCACCGGCCCGGTCCTCAACAAGCTCTTCCAGCGCTGCTTCGGCGTTGGCAAAAAGGTCCGCACCGAGACTTCCATCCAAGAAGGCTCCACCTCCGTCGGGAACGTCGCCGTGGACCTCGCGGAGAAGATTTTCGGCCACCTCAAGGACAGCGAAGTCATGATTCTCGGTGCCGGCGAGATGAGCCGGATCACCGCCCAAAGCCTCGTTTCCCGCGGCGCGAAATCCATCTTCGTGACGAATCGCTCCTACGAGCGAGCCGTGGAGCTGGCGAATGAAATGGGCGGCAGCGCCGTGCGCTTCGACGATTGGCAAACGGTCCTCCCACGCGTTGATGTTGTGATTTCCTCGACCGGCGCGCCGCATGCCATCGTCAGCCGGGAGGACGTGGAAAAAGCGCGCCGCGCTCGGAAATACCGGCCGCTCTTCTTCATCGATATTGCCGTCCCCCGCGATATCGACCCCGGCGTCGGCGAAATCGAGGAGGTCTATCTTTATGATATCGATACCCTCGAACAGCTTGCCGAGGAGGCCCGCGCCCGCCGCCAACTACAGATCGACCAATGTGACCGGATCATTGTCCGGGAGCTGGAAAAACTGAATCTCCCGGGAACCTGACACGGAAACGCCCGTGGAGCCGGTCCACGGGCGCTCTTTTTTTCCTGGCCGGGAGCGTTCGCTCCATGATCAGGGAAATTTTTCGGTATTAGCGGCCGGGCCTGAGCAGCGGCGGCGAGGCGGCTTGGAACTCAGCGGTCATGCGGCTGCCGATGGAAAGCTCGTTGGCAATCTGAAGAACTCCCGGAATGCCCCGGGCACCTGATTCTGCAGCATCGCTGGCAGCAAGGTCCGCCGCTTGTCCCCTCAGGGTGACAACGCCTTGGGCGACTTCAGGCTGGATTGCACTCCCGGCGATCCGTGGATCGGCGGCGAACACGGTCTGGAGCGCGACAAGTGCCTGCTCGTCGGTGTAGTTCTTATCGCCCACAGCATCCATCGCGAGATCCGTGTTCACACTAAGGCGCTTGGTGGAAACCTGCATCACCCCGGTAACATAGCTGCGGCGCGCAAGGCGATCCACTTCTCCGAGGCTGCCGACCTCGCCATTAATTGCGACCGTGCCGTCATTAACCGTAATTCCCAGATCGAGGCCCAAATACAGCGGATCGCGGCTGACCGTGTAGCGAATTTGGTTGGCAATCTGCGAATCCGTCCGGGTTCCCACAAAAGTCACGGCCAGACGATTATCCACCGCGACCACGCCGGAAACTTCCGTCATCAAATCCCGCGCAAGCTCGCGCTCGTCAGGCGTTCCGACCGAGCCACTCAAAGTCACGCGGCCACCTTTGATTTCCAGAGCGATGTCGCTGGCATCCAGCATCTTTTGCTTCACCAAAATGGTTTTCGCCCGCTCTTCGATCTGGGAATCCCCGGTCTGGCGGATCTCGACCAGATTCACCACCGCGTCCACGCCACTGCTGGCAATGGCGCGGGCCACGGCGCGCTCGGCTTGGGCCAGCGTGCGGGCGTCGCCGCTCAACGTTGCAAGGTGCTTGGAGACTTGGATTTCGATGTGAGCCGCCTTGAGCTGTTGATCGGATTCGAGATCCAGTTGAACGTATTCGGCGGTTTCCTGACTACCGCTCGGATCAGCTTGCGGAGTAGCGCGCAACATCGCAAACGGCGCACCCGCGGCGATGGCGAGGGCGGCCCACTGGCGGTGCGAATGAAGGAGAGTCGAGAGTTTCATACAGTTCTTGGAGGTTGCGGAACCAGTTGCACATGAAGTGCCATCGCGTCTTCGATTCTCCTTAATCGTTTGTAATTAACGATTCACGAAGATCCACCGAAAGATGACCGAGCGGTCGAGGGATGCTTCGCGCATTCGCCTGGTGCATCGTGCAATCCCCGAGCTCGGCTAAGGCGTACACAAAAAAACGGGCGGATCCGAAGATCCGCCCGCCGGGAAATTTTCCGACCGATTACAGGTTCTTGCTCTTCATGCTCACGCTCAGTCCGGAAAGCACAAACAGCACGAGGAAGAGAATGCAGAGGATCTGAGCGACCGCCGCGGTTCCACCCGCAAGGTCGGAAAATCCGAGAACGCCGGAGACTGAGGCGAGAACGAGGAAGGTAAGGGTCCAGTTGAACATGGGGATTGGTGTTTTCACCTAGCCATGCGCAGATTTTCAGCCAAGCCCCTTCCGAATCGCAATCTGTTGATTTCCAATGAATATTTCGCCAGTCACCTGCGGAACGTTACGGATTTCCTAAGCGCTCGCGCACTTTCCAGATGCGTATTGCATCCCTCCGAAGGGTGAAATGTCCGGATTTTGCGCAGCGCGCCAGATTCTGGATTGTCCTTCGCCGCCCCCCGCCTAGCCTCTCGCAGCCGCCGCCCGGAGCGGCCAAATCCTACCTTTCCATGGCTAGCGAACTCCTGCGCCCCACTACCAAACACGTGCTCCTCATGGGCACCTGCCTCTGCGATGCCTTCTACGACGAAACCGCGCGCGCCACCGTCGAAGTGCTCGAGCACCTCGGCGTCACCGTGGATTTCCCGGACAATCAGACCTGCTGCGGCCAGCCTGCCTTCAATTCCGGCGATTGGACCGCATCGCGGAAGGTCGCCCGTTACACCGCTTCCGTATTCGCCGGGGATTTGCCCGTCATCGTCCCGTCCGGCTCGTGCGCGGCCATGAATTTTCACGGAAATCCGCTTCAATTCGAGGAAACTCCAGATCCTGCGATTGACTCGCTCGCCCGCCGGACTTGGGAGGTCATGGATTACATTTACAACGGCCTCGAGGTGAAATCATGGCCCGGCAAGTTCGACAAGCCGACCCGCATCGCCTTCCACCGTTCCTGCCACAGCCGCGGCACGGGCAGCGGAGATGCCACGCTCAAGCTGCTGGAATCCATCGAGAACGCCACCGTCATCCCCTTCGGCCAGGCCGAGCAATGCTGCGGCTTCGGCGGCACCTTTTCCGTCACCTTCCCCCACATTTCAGGCCGCATGGGCACCCTCAAGCTCGACCACATCCTCGAGACCGATCCCGACATCCTCGTCAGCGGCGATATGTCCTGCCTCATGCACCTCACCGGTCTCGCCCGCAACCAGGGCCGGCCCATCGACCACTGCCACGCCATCCAGCTTCTCAGGAAAACCATCCCATGATCGGCATCCAACCCATCGACCAATACGCCCGCGACATTTCCGACGAGAAACAACAGTCGGTCATCGGCGGCTCGTCCGCAGGCACGGAAAAGCGCTTCTATGTCCTCCACAAGGATTATCCCGATCCTGACAAACTGCGGAAGCTGGCGGGGGCCATCAAGGACCACACGCTCCATCACCTCGGCGAATACCTCGAGAAATCCGAACGCGCGCTGACGGACCGCGGCGTGAAAGTCCACTTCGCCTCCACCGATGAGGACGCCCGCCAGACCATTCTTTCCATTCTTCGCGAGCATGCCGTCACGAGCCTCACGAAATCCAAATCGATGGCGGCGGAGGAGATTCATCTCAATCCGTTCCTCATCGAAAACGGTGTCGAATGTCTCGAATCCGATCTGGGGGAATTCATAATCCAGCTCGATGGCGACGAACCGTCCCACATCGTCAAACCCATCATTCACAAGAACCGCCGCGGGATTGCGGAAACGTTCCTCCGCGAGGGCATCGCGCCGGATTACAATGACGATCCCGAAACCATCACCCGCCGCGCCCGCACCCACCTTCGGGAAAAGTACATGCAGGCCGGAGCCGTCATCACCGGCGCGAATTTCGTCTGCGCGGATACCGGCCGCATCATGATCGCCACCAATGAGGGAAATTCCCGCTTCGGCATGGCCCCCGTGCCCCTGCACATCGCGCTGGTAGGCATCGAGAAGGTCATTCCCGAGGAAAAGGACCTCGCGGTGTTCCTCAATTTGCTCGGCCGCTCCGCCACCGGCCAGCAACTCACCGTCTATAACGAGTTCATCAACGGCCCGCGCTCCGCCGGTCAGCCCGACGGCCCCGAGCACATGCACGTCGTCTTCATGGACAACGGCCGCACCGACGTCCTCGCCTCGAATTGCCGGGAAATCCTCCGCTGCATTCGCTGCGGCGCCTGCCAGAACGTCTGCCCGGTTTATCGGCAGGCCTCCGGCCATGCCTACCGCTCCACCTACGGCGGGCCCGTCGGCGCCGTGCTCTCCCCCATCCTCTTCGGCGATCGCTTCCCGGAACTCGCCGATCTCCCGAAAGCCTCCTCCCTCTGCGGCGCGTGCAACGAAGTCTGCCCCGTGGACATCCCGATTCCCGACCTGCTCCTGCGTCTGCGGGACAAGGCGTATCGCGAGGAAATCCCGTCCGCCGGCGCGATTCCCATGTCCCCCTTCGCCACCCTCGCGACTTCGCCCTCCCTCTGGCGCACCGCCATGAGCATGAGCAAGGCCATGAACCACCTCCCCATCCAGGTCGCCCCCGTCAAGCCGCTCCAGGACTGGCTCGGCCAGCGCACCCTCCCCGCCTGGCACGGCGGCGATTTCCGCAAATGGATGAAATCCCGGAAATAGCGACGCGCCCCCTCCCCCGCGCCGCGAGCAGCACCAGCGCCCCCCCGCAGCGCTCCTGAAAAGCCAACGGAGAGCCTGCAATGCCCCCGTGGCGGCGGTTTCCAACCGCCAAGCCCCGCCATCCTCGAAAATTCCCGCGAGATAAGCCGCGCCGTTCGCAAACGCCTCCCGACGCCGGTCCCGGTCGCCGCGAATCCATCCCCAACGATCATCGGTGTCATTCCAACGTGCTCATGGCTCGCCAATGAACCGCGAGGTAATTCAGCGCATAGAAGCTCGCAGGCCTCCTGCACAGAACAGGTAACCGAACACGGGCCGCCGACGCATGGCTGCCTTATAGCCCCAGACAGCCAGTCCAAAGATTTTATACCGCTGCAAGCCTTCGCACATTTACGCTAAACCAATCCATACCCGCGACATTCATACGTGTGACACCTCCGATCCAACTCTTCCTGCCAGACCTTCTCACCACGATGAACAATTTGAAATTCCGACAAATCAGAATCGCTCAACTCCGCCCTTACACGGTATGCGCCATCCCCTGTCTTGTTTTGTTGTTATGCCCGACCGCCCGAGCTCAACAGAACGTTTTCAACAGATCCGATTCGGGAACTGGCGATTGGGGCAGCGCCAACCTTCCTTGGCACTATTCCAACGATCCATCT
>JBBSUD010000151.1:0-12998 GCA_038235225.1 Verrucomicrobiales bacterium | reverse complement strand
GGACGGGATGGACGCAGATGAAGAGGGATGAAGAGATTGTAGATGTCAGTTCGAGGAGGCGAAGCGGTGATATGCAAAATGTGGCACTCTGATTGGGGTTTGGACTGAACGGTCGCGAGAAATGGGCGATTTTTTGGATTTTTTTCGATGGGACGAAACGCTAGAAGCGCGATTGCGGGTGCTGGGGGGAAGATTTATTCAACCGCAGATGGACGGGATGGACGCAGATGAAGAGGGATGAAGATGGGGAATGATCTCGGGTTGAGATTGGAGGTAAGGTGAGCGGGAATTGCGGTTGGGGATTTGGCGATGTCTTTGGTTGTTGGTGTAAGTGACGGTTTCTTTTCTCTTATGTCTTGGAGTCTTGTGTCTTATGTCTTGTGTCTTATGTCTCCCGAAGCGCTCCGTGGAGTTCGCGGAGGGCGAGGCGGGCGGTTTCGTTTTCGATTTGGGCGACGAGCTGGGTGGCGACGGCGGCAATGAGAGGATCGGCAGCGCGGCGGGTGAGAGCTTGGATTTCCTCGTCGGAGGGGGCGATGGCGACTTGTTTGTCGAGCTTGAGGCGGAGGAGGCGGGAGTCCCAAGCTTCGAGGGATTTTTCGAGGCGGGCGGAGGCGGCGATGCCGAGGGAGCCTTCGAGGGTGAGGTGGAGGAGGCTTTCGTCGGGGCGGGTGGCGATGGTTTCGCCGAGCTGGGATTCGAAGTGATCGAGGCTGGCGTCATCGGTGAAGCGGAAGGCGAGTTGCTGCCAGCGGAAGCGGGTGGTGGGGATCTTTTCGACGGCGGGCGGTTGGCCGGGGGAGAGGGTGACTTGGAGGACGTGGCCGGGTTCGTTGGCGAGGCCTGTGGGGAAACGGTCGATTTCCGGAGTGCCGGAATACCACGCGGTTGGGGAAATTTCCTTGGCTCCGTGCCAGTCACCGAGGGCGATGTAAGCGAGGTTTTCCGGGAGACGGCTGAGGTCGATCCAGTTGGCGACGCCGGATTCGCCGGCGTCTTCGTCTTGGGCGGAGCCGAAGCCTTGGACGGTGCCGTGAGCGAGGACGATTCGGGGGAGTTCGGGCGGGAGATCGGCGAAAGTAGCAGTGCGGATCCAAGCGGTGGGATCGCCGGGATCGCGGCGGCGGAGGAGCGGCGCGGGGAGGATGACGGCGGTTCCCAAGACGACAGGTTCGGTGGTGAGGAGGACGCGGAGGTTTGGGGCAAGGTGTTGTTGTTCCTGGCGGAAAAACTCCTGTTCCCAGATGCTGCCGGGGCCGCCGTGGTCATGATTTCCCGGGATGGCGAAGACTGGGATTTTCAGTGCGCCGATGACGGAGCAAGCGGCGGAGACGGTGGATTTGGTGGCTTGGGAGGAATCGAACAGGTCGCCGGCGACGAGGATGAAAGCGGCGCCGGATCGTTCCGCGAGCGGGCCGAGGCTGCGGATGGTGTGGAGGCGCTCTTGTTGAAGGCGGTGGCGTTTTGGTTCGTCGCGGACGGAGGCAAAGGGTTTGCCGAGCTGCCAGTCGGCGGTGTGGAGGAAAACGAGGCTCATCTGGCCGGGAAATAGCAGAGGGCGGCGGGCGGAGTGAGGGGAAAATTCCGCGGGTTACCGGAAGAGGCCGAGGTTTTTCCGTTAGTGGCCATCCGCGTATTGGCGAGACGCCCCGACTACGGACTGAGCGAGGGTCGCCAGCCACTGATCGCGTCTCGCGTCTGCTTCGTCCCGGCCCATTTCCCCGTTTCCAAGCGGGCAGGGCGGTGCAAGGGTCGGCGGATGCCAAGCCCGATCACACCCGAAAAGACGGCCGCTCTCGAGGAGCGGATGGCGGCGCTGGGGATATCCGATGGGGATTTGCTGGAGAAATTTGTTCGCGGATCGGGATCGGGAGGTCAGAAAATCAACAAGACTTCGAGCTGCGTTTTCCTCAAGCACCTGCCAACCGGCGTGTGCGTGAAGTGCCAGATGGACCGCTCCCGCGAAATGAACCGCTACCTCGCGCGCCGGGAAATCTGCGAGCAGCTTGAGGCGATCCGCGAGGGCCGGGCGGTCGCGCGCACCCAGGCGATTGAGAAAATGCGTCGCACGAACCGACCCCGGTCGCGCAATTCGAAGAAGCGCTCGGTGGCCGACAAGCGGATCCTTTCCCAGAAGAAATCCCTCCGCCAGCGGCCTGCGGGGGACTGACGAATCGTCCTGCGGATCCGACCGAAAATGGACCGCCGCCCCGTCTCCCATCCCCAACTCCCCCACCCCCTTGTCCTCGGATTCTTCCTCCCGCCCCCTGCCCGGCTGGCTGAATGGATTGTTGGTGGGCGGGACGTTTCTGACGCTTTTCGTTATGGAAATCCGGCGGCCGCTGCGGAGGTCCACGGAGCCGAAGCTGCGGCGGAACGCGCGGAATTTCGCCGTCGCGGGGATTTCCGCGATAACGCTGCAACTCGTTGAGAGGCCTGTAGTCGTCCCCTTGGCGCGGCTGGTGGAATCCCGGCGATGGGGGCTTCTGAAGCGCCTCCCGCTGCCGGCTTGGGTGGAAATCCCGCTGGCCGCCGTGCTGCTGGATTACACGCTTTACCTCTGGCACGTCGCGACCCACCGGGTGGATTTTCTGTGGCGATTTCACCGCGTCCACCATGTCGATCTGGACATGGACGCGTCCACGGCGCTGCGGTTCCACTTCGGCGAGCTGGCACTGAGCACGGTGCTCCGGGCGGCGCAGGTGGTGGGATTTGGCGTCAGCCCGCGGGCGCTTTCCATCTGGCAAACGGCGCTGCTGTTGGAAATCCTGTTCCACCATTCGAATGTCGAACTGCCCGCCGCACTGGAGCGGCGGCTCGCCTGCTGGATCGTCACGCCGCGGCTTCACGGCATCCACCATTCCACGGTCGCCGGGGAAATGGATTCGAATTGGTCGAGCGGCCTGACCGTTTGGGACCGGCTTCATGGCACGTTCCGCGGCCGGAGCGCGGAAATCGAGATCGGCCTGCCGGAAATCCGCGACCCGCGTGACGTCACGCTGCCGAAAATCCTGGCGATGCCCTTCGCCGCCACGCCGGCTGCTGCGTCGCTCTGCACCAACATTCCCGGTCCCGGCGAGGCCGCCGGGATCGCCCCTCGCCCATTTGCGAGAAATGGCTCCGGTTGCTGAACTCGTCGTGGCGGACGGCGGAAGTAAAGATAGGACTGCGAGAAATCGCCCGGCCTCCGCGCGCCGTGCCTGCGATTTCCCGCGCGCGACCGGGCGGTGCGCCGGAATGCCGGCGCGAACCGGAGGTGGTCAGCGGATTAGTCCAAATCCGCTGCGGTGATCCCGCGGTTTTACTACCGACGAGAATTGTTTTGCGAAATCGGCGACTGTCGGGAATTCCCGATGATGGAGGACGCGGAATTCTATCGCGAATTCCTCCTCCGCTCCCGCCTCCACGCGCCGCCCCAGAGGATTTCCACCGCTCCGCGACAGTTCGGGCCGTGGCTACTCACGGCGGCAAATTCGTTGTCATCGCATGTGCCTGTTCCACCGGAGCGACTTGCACGGATCGACCGCCGGTTTTGCCACCCCCACGCTGCCTGGCCGGTCGTTGCGAGTCCGAAAAATCACCCCTTGGGATGATTGCACCCGAGTGCGAGCCGTTTAGGCTTACCCCCAAACCCACGACTTCCCGCCTTGCTGCGGCGCAAGTCACCTTTTTTCCGTTGCGCTCTCGGCTGAATGCGGAAAAGTCCGCTCCCGCCGCACTTATGGCGCTTCTCATCTCTGAAATCGAAAACCCAAAATCCCATTATGAAACCGAAATCGTCATTCCTTCGTCCCGCCCTTCTCGCCTCCGCTCTCTTAAGCGCAAGCTCCTCATTCACCTACGCTTACACGGTGGAGGTCGATCCTGCCGCCGCGATTCCCGCCACCCACAACCTCGTCTTCGCGACGGAGTGGAATATTGATGGCAATACCGAAGGCTGGTCTCCCAACGGGCAGTTCCAGCTCGAATCGGGAGCGCCCGTCGGCGGCATCCTCACCGGTACGGAATCCGGCAACGACCCGACTCTCAGCCTCAATGGGACAAGCATTCCTACCAGCTCCGACACCATCGTCGAGTTCAAGGTCAAGAAACAAACCGCGGACGACTCCCGCATCGACCTGTTCTGGTCCGACGACAACGGCGGCATCGGCCACGTCCCGCCGGTGAGAATCGATTCGCCCCCATTCATCCCCGACGACGCCTTTCATGTCGTCCGCATCACTTTCTCCGGCACCGATCTGGCAGGTCCCTTCAGCGGATTCCGTCTCGATCCCTCCGCCGATCACACCACCCCAAATTTCTACACCACCTCCCTCGACTACTTCCGCGTCTATTCGGTGCCGGACCCGACTGTCGATCTGTTCTGGGATCCCAACATGACCGGCGGCCCCGCCGGCGGCACCGGTATCTGGAATACCACCAGCAACTTTTGGTGGAATGGCACCGCCGATGTGAAATGGCCCGCCGTCAGCAACATGACCGACCGCGCCGTATTCGCCGGTACCGCTGGTGTCGTGACGATCCAGCCCGCGGGCATCACCGCCGCCTCGGTGAAATTCGACACCGTTGACTACCACCTCGCGGGTGGCCCGCTGACTCTTGACGGCACCGCCATCATCCGGGGTTCCGGCCGCTTCTACATCGAGGCTCCGCTGGCGGGTTCGGCGGCGGTTGTTGTCCCACAGGGCGCGCCGGTGTTCCGCACCGCCGCCACCCTCACCAATTCCATTTCGTTCAAGACCAGCCGCGTGGTCGCCGCGGTAGACAACGCTTTCGGGACCGCACAAGTGGTTCTCGGTGCCGGCGGAAATATCTTCATCTCCGCATCCGATCAGAACCGGTCCTTTTCCAACAATTTCAAATATGCCGGCAACCGACTCATCATCGACAACGACGCACTTGGAGAAGGGATTGGCGCGTTTGGCATAACAATCGCCGGCAATCTGGAACTCGCTCCGACCTCACCTGGCGATATTTTCCTGCGCCGCAGCCTGACCGTGAACGGTATCGTCACAGGCACAGGCGCGAATGGGAGAAGCATTTATCTCCGGGGCGACGTCGGCACGCTCACGCTCAACGGAGTCAACAGCACCTTCACTGGAGACATCACCTTGTCCAACAGCAGCCGCATCGTTTATCAGAACGACAGCAGCCTTGGAGATTTCTCCAACAACCTGGTTTTCAATGGCGGCCAAGGCAAGTTAGAGCCTCTTGATAGCTTCACCAGCGATCGGGCGATCACCATCAACGGGGACACTGCCGCCGTTATCGACACGGATTTCGACACCATCTGGTCCGGCCCCATCACCGGTCAGCTTACCAACGACGTAAACGCCCCCGTCAACTCCCGTCTCTACAAGACCGGCACCGGCACGCTCACCCTCACCGGCACCACATCCCTCGGCGGTGGAACCCAAACGCAGGAAGGCATCTTGATCATCCCGAGCGGCGGGTCGCTTACCCACGGCTCTTTCTGGGACAACAACCACGGCGTCTCCGGCCTTGCGGAAATGCGGATTGCCGGAGGCGATTTCACGATCAACAGCTCCTTCTACGCGGTCGGCAACGGCATCCAGCCGCTCGATGAAGCCCTCTTCGACATCCAGTCCGGCACCTACACCCACAATGGCGGGCAGCTTCTGCTCGGCTTCCGGGGCAACGGGCGCTTCATCATGGCTGGCGGCGATGCCACGCTTAACGAGCTGTCGTATGGCGACGGCGGTGGCGTCGACCCCCGCACCGCCATCGCGGAGCTGAACGGCGGAAATATCGCCTTCAACGCCGCCACCCGTCGGGACGGCGATGCCAATGCCACCATCATCTTCGATGGCTCAACCGTGAGATCCCTCCGCAACGAACCGGATTTCCTGCGCAAGGGAACCGCCGGTACCACGGATTTCCTCGTAGGTAGCGACGGCGGGGCGATTTTCGACACCGACGGCAAGGACGTGGGAATCCAGCAGACCTTGGCACACAACCCGGCCGCGGCGGCCACGGACAGCGGCCTCACCAAGCTCGGCCTGGGTTCGCTCTTCCTCAGCGGACCTCATACCTACAACGGTCCGACCTCCGTGCAGGGTGGCACTTTCGGCGGGAATGGCTCGCTCACCAGCAACGTCACCGTGGCCTCAGGCGCCGGTCTCGCGGTGCGCGTGAACAAGACTGGCGGCGTCGCCGGAACCGATCACAGCTTGTTGACGGTTAATGGCACGGTAGCGCTGCCCAGCTCGCTGAAAATCCGCATTCTCCCCGGCGCCGATGCCTTTGTGGAGAATGGCGCCACCGGCATGACCGTGCTCACCGCCACCGGCGGCATCACGGGCTTCAACGCCGGCAGCGTCACCTTCGACAAAACCGGCTTCGCCGGAACCGGCAGCTTCACCGCCAGCCAGTCCGGCAACTCCATCGTGCTCGCCTACACCGCCGGCGCCGCCGGTGGTTATGCCAACTTCGCCACCACGATCACCAACGCCGCCCAGCGCGGCAAACTGGACGATGCCGACAAGGACGGGATTTCCAACCTGCTCGAATACGCGCTCGGCGGAAATCCCAACTCCTCCGACACCGGCATCCTGCCCAAGCAGACGCTCAGCCCCACGAACCTCACCCTCACCTTCAACGTGAGTGCCGCGTCCGCCGCTGATACCAACCTGGTTGTGCAGCTCAGCACCGATCTCGTCGATTGGACGACCATCCCGTCCATTCCCGTGACAGGCACCGGCCCGCAGAGCATTCAAATCCCGCGGAATTCAAGGAACAAGCTCTTCGCCCGCGTGGTGGCGGTGAACTGAGGAACTCCCGACTGGTCTTAAAATCCCCAACCCGCCCGGTGAAAGCCGGGCGGGTTTTTTCGTGAATCCACCCCCGGCATCCCCGCTCGACATCCGGACTGTCCCAAGCATCATCCCGCCCGCTCATCCCCGAACCAACCCATGTCCGATTTCCTCGTTATCCCCCGCCGCGATCACGACTCGCTCGTTGCCAAAGCCTACGCATCCCACGGCTTCACACCTGATGAATCCGCCGAGGGCGCCAAGCTCGCCGCCGAAGCCGCCCGCCACGGCATCCGCACCCATCACGCGCTCAAGGCCTTGCACTTGGACCACCTGTTCGGCTCCAAGGTCGGCGGCTGTGTCCCCGGCGCGGAAATCGAGGTCCTACCATCGCGATTTCCCGCTTCCGAGCGCTGGAATGCCAACAAGAAGCTCGGTCAATCCGTCGCCTACCGCGCCATCGACCGCGCCATGGAACTGGCCGATCAATACGGCATCGCCCAGATCGCCGTGGACAACGCCTTCCACTACCTCTGGGGCGGCGGCTACGTCATGGAAGCCGCCGAGCGCGGCTACTACGCCTACACCAACTGCACCTCGACCCTTGCCGAGGTGGTGCCGTTCGGCGGGAAATTCCCCACCCTCGGCACCAATCCCCACTCCTGGGGCATCCCCGCCTGCGAGCCGGGCGGCGTGCCGATCGTCATGGACTGGGCCACCGCCACCGTCGCCATGGGCCGCGTCCAAGCGCTCAAGCGCGAAGGGAAATCGCTTCCGCCCGGCGCCGCCGTGGATAAGGAAGGTAACCCGACCACCGACCCCGCCGAGGTCTCCGCCCTGCTCCCCTTCGGCGGACACAAAGGCTACGGCATGTGCCTGCTCAACGAGATTTTCGGCGGCCTCATCGGCGGCTCCATCCCGACCATCCGCGGCCGGAAGCTGGAAAATCCCGCGGAAAAGAACACCGCCGTCTTCTATTTCCAGGTCGTCCATCCCGACGCGCTCTCCGGTGGAAACTTCGCCCATGGCCGCAGCCAGATGGAAAACCTCCGCGCCGTCATCGACGATGTGCTTGGCCACGGCAACGACGGCGCGATGCTCCCCGGCAAGTTGGAGGCGGATTTCCGCAAACGCTCCGATGCCGCCGGCGGTTTGCTTTTCACCGAAGCGGAAATCCGCGAATTCAACGAAATCGCCGCAGAACTCGGCGAGCCCCCGTGGGACACCGCCAGTTTGTCCCGCGCCTGAAATCCCGCCCGAATCAATCCCATCCAATCCGCCGCCATGCGCACTCATTCCCTCGCCGCCCTCGTCTTTGCCGCCGCCCTGCCGGCCCACGCCAAAACTCCCGCCGCACCGTCCGACCTCAAGGTCAAGGCGCTCGGCGTCAATGCCTTCAAGCTCGATTGGAAGGACAATTCCAAGAACGAGACCGGCTTTGAAATCCGCATCGGGTTCACCGGCGGCCCGATCGAGCGCTACACCCTCCTGCCCCGGCCGGGTGCCACCACCTACATCGTGACCACCCAGGCGCTCCCCGGCCGCAAGCTCTCCTTCCAGCTCAGCGCCTACAACGGCGAAACCGGCGCGGAGAAATTCTCGAAGCTGACCCCGCCCGTCTCCGCCACCGCCTACAAAGAAATCACTTTCGAAAAGCCGGAGAAATTTCGCGTCAAGGTTCTCGACGACGGGCGCCTCAAGCTCGCATGGCAGGACAAATCCACCTCGGAAAACGGCTACGAAATCCAGCTCCGCACCGGCGCTTCCAAGGAATGGTTGGATCTCGGCAGGACCGATCCCGGCAAGCGTTTCCGCGTCCCCGTAAGCGGCTTCGCCCCGGCCACAAAATACACCTTCCGCGTCCGCGCCTTCCGTGCCGGGGATCCGCAGGAAAATACCGGCTGGTCGAAAAAAGTGCGCGCGACGACCGAGCCGCTGCGCGCGCCCGCCGCCTTGGTGGCCACGGCCTCCGGTTCTGGTGCCTTCATCTTCAAATGGCAGGACCATTCGTCCGCCGAATCCGGCTTCGAACTCCAGAGCCAGTTTGGCAACAATCCTTTCGTCGTCGTCGGCACCGTCGGCCCGAATTTCACCTCCACCACGCCGATCGCCAGTTTCATCCCCGGCCTCACCTACAACTTCCGCATCCGCGCCTTCCACGGCACCGGCGACACCGCGAGCTTCTCGGGATTTTCCAACACGGTCACCGGCACCGCGCCCTGAACGGTCTTTGCGCCCTGCAATCCCAACGTCGCCCGGAGTTCAATGAATGGGATCGCGCGGAGTTTTCCGTCAGCAACGTAAAGATTGAACTCCAGCAGCGTGACGCGCGCGATTTCATTTACTGCCGCGATTCCACCTGTACTAAACTCGCCCGGACTTCGCCGATTTCCTGGTCCACGCGCTGCCGATTCAGGAAATGAGAAACATGGGTATAACCGGCCTCGGTTAGAGCGTCGAGCGCGTCCTCGAATGCTTCGGCTACGCGGCGCGGCACATGGCTGTCGCTGCCGAGCACTACGGGGATTTTCCGTTCGCACATGAGGCCGAGCATCCGCGGGCCCGGATTGAATTGGGGGAATGGCTTGTGGCGGCCGGAAGTGTTCAATTCCATGGCCACTCCGCTGGCGGCGATGCGGTCCAGGCATTCGCCTACATGTTCGGCGAGCGGCTCGAAATCGTAATGATCCGGCTCCAGATTCTTGATCAAATCCGGGTGCGCCAAAGTATCGAAAAGCCCGGACTCGGCGCTCTCGGCGAGATGCGTGAAGTATAATTTCCGGAAAGCCGGCAGATCGCCCTTCCAATACCTCTCCCGGTAAGCCTTGCCGAAGAAATGCACGGACCCGAGGACATGATGGAAATCGCAGCGGGCGTTGAGCGATTCGACCCATTTCTCAAAGCCGGGGAAGAAATCCATTTCCATGCCGACGCGCACGTCGAGTCTGCCGGCGAATTCCCGCGCGGTGCGGTCCACCATTTCCAAATAAGTATCGAGTTCTTCCGGCGCCATCCGGACCTGCGGCCACCAGCCGTCCGGCATCGGCGAGTGGCAGGTGAAGATGATGCCTTTCAACCCGCGCGCGATCGCCCGCTCCGCGTATTCCGCCGGGTCACCGGTGGCGTGCTTGCACAGCGTGGTGTGCATGTGGGAATCGTAGAAAATCGGGTGCATGGGGCGGATGTAGCGGCGATTTCCGGCCGCCGCACCCCCGAAAATTTCACGCCTTCTTCATTCACAGCGGCGTCGGGATGGTTAGTCTCCCGCAGAATTTCACGAGCCGCTCCATGGAAAACGCCCCCGAATCCCAAGTCTCAGACGCCGCCAAACACCTGCGCTCGCTCACCGCGGGCCTCAATGAAGTGCTTTTCGGCCAGGCGGAACTCATCGACCTCGTGATCACCGGCGTGCTGGCGCGCGGGCACATCCTGCTGGAAGGCCTGCCGGGATTGGGAAAAACCGAGCTGGTGAAAGGGCTTTCCAAGCTGCTCAAGCTCGACACGAAGCGCGTGCAATTCACGCCGGATTTGCTACCGGGCGATATCACCGGGAACCCGGTTTTGCAGGAAATCGACGGCCGCCGGGAGTTCGTTTTCCAGCCGGGGCCGCTGTTCACGAACATCGTCCTGGCGGACGAAATCAACCGGGCCTCGCCGAAAACCCAGTCCGCGCTGCTCGAAGCCATGCAGGAACGCCGCGTCACCGTGCTCGGCAAAACCCACGATTTGCCCAAACCGTTCTTCGTGCTCGCCACGCAAAATCCCATTGAGCTGGAAGGCACGTATCCCCTCCCCGAGGCGCAGCTCGATCGCTTTCTCTTCAAGCTGGAGGTCACCCGGAACGACGTCGCGACACTCCAGCGGATTGTCTCCCACCGCGAGCTGGGGACCGATCCGGTGGTCGATCCGGTGATGTCCGCGGAGACGCTCGGGGAGCTGTTGGAGCTCGTTCGAAAAATCTATCTGCCCGATCCGGTCGCCAACTACATCGCCCGGCTGGTGGACGCCACGCACCCCGGCCAGTCCGCCGCCGCGCGCGGCATCCGCTACGGCGCCAGTCCGCGGGCGGCGCTCGCGCTGGCATCCGGCGCGCGTGCCCGGGCGCTCATGCAGGAGCGCCTGAATGCCAGTTTCGAGGATGTGAAAGCCATCGCTGCCGCCGTTCTCCGGCACCGCATCGTGCTGGATTACAACGCGCGGGTCGAGGGGCACACCACCAACGACATCGTCCGCGCGTTGGTCGCGGAGGTGCCATTCCAAGCCGGCGCCACGCCGAAAGTCCTCACCGCGAAAGCCTGATTCCCCCCCCATTTTCTGATGCGCCCGCTCCTGCTTCTCCTCGCCACCATCGCCACCGCTTCCGCCCAAAGGAGCCTCATTCGGGAGGTCGCGGACACCGTCACGGACACCCACGTGGAGGTCACCGCGCTGTTCACGAAGCTCCCGCCGTCCGGCTATTTCCCGGTGCGGGTGAAAATCGCCAACAACCTGAAACGCAACCAGTCCGTCCGGCTCGATTTCACCAGCACGCTCAATTACAGCGACGAATTGAAATCCTCCTCGGCGTTCGATTTCTCCGCCGCCGCCGGGAAAACCATCACCCGCGACATCCTCGTCCCCATCTGCCCGACCGGCGGGCCGGACGCCGATAACGTCCGCCTCACCGCGCAATTGACCGGCTCGATGGGGAACGCCGCCGAATCCATCGACTCGACCACCGGCGAGAATCAGCCCGCCGCCTTGCTCAGCGAGGCGCTGTTCACGCCGAACGCCTCCGCTCTCGATGCCGCCGCCGCCAGCAGCTTCCACTCCCGTTATGGCCGCAGCGGCGAGGATTTCGCGGGAAAATTCAGCCCCGGCGAACTCCCCGACGATTGGCGCGCCTTCTCCGGCTACGACTCCGTGATCATGACGGACCTGGATTGGACCGCCTGCCCGCCCGGTTCGCGGAATGCGATCCTCGCGTGGGTCCACCTCGGCGGCCAGTTGGTGATTTACTCGGAATCCGAGGTCAACCGCGCCGGTCTTGGCCTCCCGGAGGACGCCGGCGCCGGCAGCATCGCATTTCCCCCGATGGCCGGCGCCGCCGCCATCGATCCCGCGCTTGCCGTTTCCACCGTAAAGCGCAACCGCATCCCGCCGATCCGCACCGGCATCCGCAGCGACTATCAGAGCGGCTGGCCGCTGCAGGGACGCTTCGGCCAGCAGCAGTTCCGCTATGGGTTGTTCATCGCTGTGCTCGTTTTATTCGGCATCCTGGTCGGGCCGGTGAATCTGTTTGTTTTCGCGAAATCCGGCAGGCGCCATCGGTTGTTCATTACCACCCCCATCATCTCGCTCGGCGCGAGTTTGCTGCTCATCGGCCTGATTGTGGTGCAGGACGGCTTCGGCGGTTACGGCATGCGGCGCGTGCTGATGCAAATCCAACCTTCCGATGCCGCGGCATACATTCATCAGGAGCAGATCAGCCGCACCGGCGTGTTGTTGAAATCCGGCATGAAAATCAACACTCCGGTGAAAATCGAACCAGTGCCGATCATGCAAAGCCGCTGGGCGCGCTTCACCTCCGCCTCCGCCAAAGGTTCCTACAATCTCCAGCCTGCCGACGGCGTGACCACGGCCACCGGGGATTGGTTCCAAAGCCGCTCCGAGCAAGGCCAGGCCATCACCGCCGTCATCTCCACCCGCGGCCGCATCGAGAAAACTCCCGAGGCCGGAGCCTTGCTTTCCGCCTTCGATTTCCCGATCGATACCATCTACTATCGGAACGATTCCGGCGAATGGTCCGTCGCCACCGGCATCGCCCCCGGCACCAAGTTCCGACCGACCGCCATCGATGAGGACAGCGCCCGAAAAGCGCTGCTCAAACAAGTCCGGGCTTTTGGCGACAGGAATCGCAAACTGATGGAAGGCCAGCTTGAACTCCCGGGCCATTTCGTCGCCCTCGCCAGCAAGGCGCCCGCCATTGAAACCAATGCGGGCATCCGCTGGAAAAGCACTCAAACCGTCATCACCGGCGTGGTTTCCAATCCCTGAGAACGGGATTTTCCCATTTCAAATCCATCACTCATGTCCGCGCTCAAAGTTGAAAACCTATACCGAACCTTCGGTAACATTCCCGCTGTGAATGGCGTGACCTTCGAGGTGCCCCACGGCTCCGTCTGCGGCTTCGTCGGGGCGAATGGCGCGGGCAAGACGACGACCATGCGCATCCTCGCGTCGCTC
>JBBSUD010000150.1:0-13013 GCA_038235225.1 Verrucomicrobiales bacterium | reverse complement strand
TGCGCGCCGCGCGTGCCGCCCTCGATCCGATGGACCTCGCCGCCGACATCGAGCGCGGCTGGAGCGAGTTTTCGCCATCGTCACGCGCATTGAGGAAGACCGTCAGGACGAGATCCAACGCGCTGGGGAGTCCCCGTGGGGCGGCCCCGTGGGGGAGGACTCCATTACGGCTCCGGTCGCTATCGCTCCCCGCGCCTCCATGGAGTCCGCCCCCACGCAAACCTTGTCAAATTCACCCCGAAGCACCAAATCCAACCCAAACGCCGGGTGTCATGAATCCTGGCGCAACGACTTCCCCCCTCCGGTGTCATTTTTCATTGGCGCAATACAGCCGCTGCGGGCGTCCTCCTCGCGGAATTGCGCGTGGGCCAGCGCCGCCACCAGCGAGACGCCGCCGATCGAATTGCCCAGCAGCGTCGGCAGCACGAACGAGCCGAGCGCCGTCCAGATCGATATTTTCGCCGCGGCCACCAGATAAAATACTTCCACGCTGCCGGCGATGACGTGCGCGAAATGACCGATTCCGACCACATAGCTGACGATGATGATCACCCAAATCCGCCCGACCTCCGCGAAGGGCAGCAGCCAGACCATCATCGCAATCAACCACCCGGCGACGACGGCACGCAGCAGGGTTGCTAGGAAATCGTGGGCCATCGCCTCGCGGCCGATCGCCTCGAACTCGCGGCGCACCTCGGGGTCGAAGACACCGGAGTGCGCGGCCATCCACGAGAAGAGAAATCCGCCGATCAGGTTGGAGGTCAGCACCACCGCCCACAGCCGGGCGACATTCAGAGCCACGTCCCACCGCCTGCATTTCATCAGCCGCAAACTGGGCGTGAGGGTGTTCTCGGTGAACAATTGTTGGCGGCCGAGGATGACGATCAGGAAGCCGATGGTGTAGCCGAGCTTGCTGATCAGCGTCGTCCATTCCGCATCCGGCAGATAGCGGCGCAGCAGTGCGGGCGTCGCTACGGAAAATCCCATCGACAACCCGGCGGCGAGGCCGGACCAAGCAAGCGCGGAGGTCGGTCGGCCGAGCTCCGCATCCGCCTCGTTGAGGATCGCATTATACACCACGCGCCCCGGAGGCGCGGTGCGGGCCTCGGCCTCCTCGGCCTCTTCCGCTTCCTGGAGACTCTGCGGCCCATCGTCCGAATCCAGGTCACAATCGTCGATCCGTTCGCGCCGGGCGGGAGATTTCATAGGGAAAATCCGGGGATTTCAGTCTGCCGTTTCGCACCCGCGCGCCCAGTCGAGTGCCTCGGCCCGTTCTTCCGGCGCGAAGAAGCGTACCTCCGCGGAGGTGAACGGCATCATCGCCTTGGTCATCCATTCGTGCCATTTTTTCCCGCCAACCATGGCCACCCGGCTGAAGTCCCCGGCGTGCTCCACGTCGAAACTGCCGTCCGCCCAGAGTCCGCCGGCGGTCCAGCCGTCGAAATCCTTCATCTCCCAGAACAGCCGGACCTTGCCGTGCTGTTGGATGGTTTTCTCGATGATCGGCAACATCGTTTCGTATTCGCCGGCGTCGAGTTTGCCGCTGATTTCCAAGGCAATGAAGTTGTCGTGAGTTTCTGGGAGGAACTTGTGCATGATGGTTTCAGTTAGGATTTCCGAGAGCGTGGCAGCGTAAATCCCGGCATCGGGCTTGCAACCGGAAATCGGCCCGCAGCGCGGTGTGGGAAATCGCGGAAAACCGTCTTGCCAAGGCTTGGGACGGGCGATATAGGCTCCGCGTCCAAAATGAAAATTCCCATTTGGACGCGCTTCGGCCGGTCTCTCACGCCATGGTCTCGGGAAGTGTCGATTGTGATGGCGTGACGAACGAACCGACGAAAATGGACATCTACGTGGGCAACCTGCCCTACTCCGCAACAGAAGAAGACGTCTCCGGCCTCTTCGCCGCCTACGGCCCCGTCGAACGGGTCAAAATCATCACCGATCGCGAAACGGGCCGCTCCAAGGGCTTCGCATTCGTGACTCTGGGCGATCAAAATCAGTTGGACGCTTCGATCGAAGCTCTCAACGGTTACGACTATCAGGGCCGCGCGCTCCGCGTGAACGCTTCCGAACCGAAGGAAGCGAAGCCCGGCGGATTCCGCTCCGGCGGCGACGGAGGCGGCGGTGAACGCCGTGGCGGTGGCGGATACGGTGGCGGCAGCGGCTACGGCGGAGACCGCCGTGGTGGCGGCGATCGTCGGGGCGGCGGAGGTGGCCACAAGGGCGGTGGCGGCGGCTACAAGGGTGGCGGCGGCGGCGGCGGGGACTGGTAACGCTGGAGACCTGACGGAAAGACATTCAATCGGCGCCCGGTCCCCCATGGGATCGGGTGCTTTTTTGTTCCCGGATTTCCCGACGAACGCGTTCGTTACTCCCCCGGGCATGTGTGACGCCCTAATACCCGGACCTCGAAGCTGTCACATGGTTAGGCTTGGCACCGGTCGGGGGCGGGTTCAGCTTCGCGCCCATGTTCGATTCCGCGCGTTACGACGGCCGCATGCCCTACCGGCGCTGTGGCGATTCCGGCCTGTTTCTACCCGCGATTTCGCTGGGATTATGGCACAACTTCGGAGGCGTGGACGATTTCCAAGAAGCCCGCCGGATCGTCCGCCGGGCCTTTGACCGGGGCGTAACGCACTTCGATCTGGCGAACAATTACGGCCCGCCCGCCGGTTCCGCGGAGGAAAACGCCGGCCGCATCCTGGTCGAGGATTTCGCCAGCCTGCGCGACGAATTGATCATTTCCACCAAAGCCGGCCACGAGATGTGGAGCGGTCCGTATGGCTCGGCGGGCTCGCGCAAGCACCTGCTCGCCTCGCTCGACCAATCCCTGCGCCGGCTGAGGCTGCCGTATGTGGACATTTTCTACTCGCACTGCCCCGACCCGGGGACGCCGCTGGAGGAAACCATGTCCGCGCTGGCGACCGCCGTGGACAGCGGTCGCGCTCTGTATGTGGGGGTTTCCAAATACCCGCTCAAGCGTCTGAAAAAGGCGGTGAAAATCCTCAAGTCCATGGGCCACCGCTGCACGATCTATCAGCCGCCCTATTCCATCCTGAACCGCTGGCCGGAAGCCGAGGGAATCTTGGAATATCTTGAGAACGAGGGTATTGGCTGCATCGGCTTCAGTCCGCTCGCGCAGGGCATGTTGACGCCGAAATACCTCGGCGGCATTCCCGAAGGCTCCCGCGCCGCCCGGCCCGAGGGATTCCTCCAAACCAGCCAGGTCGAAGCCAGGCTTGAAGAAATCCGCGCGCTTGCCGATCTGGCCGCTGCGCAAGGCACGACTCTCAGCCATCTCGCGATCCAGTGGACGCTGCGGAATCCGGCGATGACCTCATCCATCATCGGGGCGCGCACGGTGGCGCAACTCGACGATTCACTCGACGCGCTGCGCTCGCCGGAGCCGGACGCCGCGCTGCTGGAGGCGATTGATGCGATTTCCCCGGCAAAGAAAAAAAAGCATGCGGAAGGCTGATCCCGCGATCTGTTGGCACCATGGATTGGAACGAAACATTTCTCGCACTCTTCGACCGCTGCATTTCGGACTACAAGAACGGCGGCCGGGATTACGAAAACTGGTATTCGAAAAAGGAACTCGGATTTCTTGACTCGATCGGCTGCCAAAAGCGCGAGTTCTTCGATTTCGTGGAGGATTTCTGCGAGGATGGCGTGCCCTCCGTCAGCACCGCGCTACTGGTCGCCGCCGTCCGCCGGGATTGGTTCCTGACGGTGCAAAATCGCCAACCCAGCGATGCCAAGCCCCTCACCGCGGACGACATACCGACTTTCGGCGAGGAGCTGGAAGGCATCGCCTACCTGCCGCGCATTATCGCCAAGGGCCGCGCCAAGCTGCGCGGCCAACTCGACCCGGACCTGATGTTCGACTGCGGCGGCGACCGGAATTTCCTCAGCAAGCATGGCGGAATCCATCCCGCCGATTTCCTGCGCAACCTCTGGGCGGCCGATGGAGACGATGGAAAAGTGGCTGCATGGGTCCGCGATTTCGAAACCGGAAAATAGCTGCGGAACCAATGGAAACCGAGCGTTCCAGCTTCCGAGTTGGGGCTTGACGGCGGGAATCCGCCCTGATTGCCTCCGGCCTTCCGGCACCCCCGGGCGGACCTCCCGCCCGTTCCCCAACGTTCCGGAAACTCCTCACTTTCCGGGGATTTCTCTCTCAATCATCCCTCATATGGACTGGACCTCACCTCTTTGGTATGCAAGCTACATCGTCGTTCTAATCGGCCTGGCCGGCTACGGATCGCACCGGCTGACGATCGTTTTCCTCTATCTCAAGCATTCCCGGAAGCACCCGCAACCGATGGAGCTTTTCAAAGAGGTCCCGCTCGTCACCATCCAGCTGCCGGTTTTCAACGAGATGCATGTGGTGGACCGCCTGCTCAAAGCGGTATCGGAGCTGGATTACCCGCAAGACAAGATGCAGATCCAGCTTTTGGACGATTCCACGGACGAGACCGTGGATATCTGCCGGGCGGGCATCGCGGATCTGAAGGCCCGCGGCTTCGATGCCGAGCACATCCACCGCACCGACCGCACCGGCTACAAGGCCGGCGCGTTGGAGAACGGCACACGCTTCGCGAAGGGTGAATATCTGCTTATCCTGGACGCCGATTTCGTTCCAAACCCTGATCTCCTCGAGAAGACGATCCACTATTTCACCGATCCGAAAATCGGGATGATCCAGACGCGCTGGGGCCACCTGAACCGCACCTACAACCTGCTCACCCGCATTCAGGCGATGTTCTTGGACGGCCATCTCGAGCTCGAGCAGACCGCCCGCAACCGCTCCGGCCGCTTCTTCACTTTCAACGGCACCGGCGGCATCTGGCGGAAATCCTGCATTACCGATGCCGGCGGCTGGGAGCACGACACGCTCACCGAGGACATGGACCTCAGCTACCGCGCCCAGCTTAAGGGCTGGCGCTTCATTTTCCTCAATCAGGTGGAGACGCCCGCCGAGCTGCCGGTGGATATGGACGGCTTCAAAAGCCAGCAGCACCGCTGGACCAAAGGTTCCATCCAAGTCTGCAAAAAGGTTCTGCCCGCCATCTGGAAAAGCGATGTCCCGCTCTTCATCAAGCTGGAGGCGACCGCACACCTCACTTCGAACTTTGCCTATCTCCTACTCATCTGCCTCTGCTTCCTGATTTATCCGAGCCAGCAAACCCAGCCGGATTTCGGAGCCGTTACCTACTACCTCGTCAACGTGCCGATCTTCTTCTTCTCCTCGGCGTCGGTAATCCTCTTCTATCTGGTCTCCCAGAAAGCGCTCCGCCCGGGTTCGTGGTGGAAGGAAGCGCCCTACCTCCCGCTGTTGCTCGCGCTCGGCATCGGCATGTCCATCAGCAATGCCAAGGCCGTGATCGAGGCGCTCTGCAACCACCAGTCCGCCTTCGTCCGAACTCCCAAATACGGCATCGGCCAAGCGAATCGCCAGGACTGGAAAAAAAGCAGCTACAAGGCAATGAAAACGCTGACTCCGTTCGTCGAGCTGCTGTTCGGCTTCTTCTTTCTGTTCGTGGTGATCGATGCCGCGATGGGGCATCGCTGGTCTTCGGCGATTCTTCTGCTTCCCTTTCCGGTTGGATTCTTCTACACGTCGCTCTCGTCGCTGGCCCGCATGCTGCCCACCGCATCTGCGGCCAGAAATGCCAATCGCAAAGCCTCTTGAAAGACCAATGACCGGATTCCAATCGCCCCGCGCAATTCTTCACGCCGCCATCGGCCTCTTGGCTGCCGCCGCCTTCTCAAGCTGCGGAACGACATCCTTCTCCGGGAAGGACATCCACAACAAGATGATCGTCAGCGTTAGCGATCAAAAACTGATGCTCGTGCGCGACGGAAATCCGGTCAAAACCTACAAGATTTCCACCTCCAAATTCGGCGTGGGAGACCGGCCTGGCAGCAATTGCACCCCGCTCGGGCGCATGCAGGTGGCCAAGAAAATCGGCGATGGGGCCCCGATGGGCAGCGTCTTCAAAGGCCGCCGCCCCACCGGTGAGGTGATTCGTCCCGATTCCCCCGGGCGGGATCCGGTCGTCACCCGCATCTTATGGCTTTCCGGCACCGAATCGCGCAATCAGAACGCATTCCGCCGTACCATCTACATCCACGGCACTCCCGAGGAACGCCGCCTTGGCGCGCCGGCATCATTCGGCTGCATCCGGATGGGCAGCAGCGACGTGGCCGACCTGTATGAACGGGTCGGCGCAGGAGCCGACGTTTTCGTGATTCGCGGCTCGATCGGGAACAAGCGCGAAAATCAGGTATCCGCCTCGAACGGGAACTTCAGAAGCCACACCAAGAGCTGAATTTCCGTCGAAACGCGGCTTGACACACCGGCCGTCATTCCTACGTTCCCCGCCCCGCCGCAAGGCACAGATTCTTCCATTTCATTACCATGGCCAACCACAAGTCTTCGATCAAACGCGCGCGCCAAACCATCGTGCGGACCGAGCGCAATCGCGCCGAGAAAAGCCGCATGAAAACTTTGCGCAAGAAGGTCCACGCCGCGATCGCCGAGGGCGATGCCAGTGCAGCAGCCGCAGCCTGTGCCAACTTTTCCTCTGTTGTGGACAAGGCTGCGAAACGGAACTTGATCCACCCGAACAAAGCCGCCAATTTGAAAAGCAAGACAGCGAAGGCGATGACCGCCCTCGCCTGAACGCTTCCGGCCGGCGGGTTTCCTCGAATCATCAGCGAAACAAGCGGACCGGCTCGCCGGATCCGCTTTTTCCATTTCCCGATCATGCCCGAATCGCCCCCATCCAGCCGCGCGGCAGCCGCCGCGAAAATCGCCTCCAATCCAGCCGGTTACAAAGTCTGCGAAGGCTGCGATTCGATTGTCGGCAATGGCGCCGCCATCTGTCCGAACTGCCACAGCTTCCGCTTCGATCGCACTGCGGAACGGGTAATCTCGCAAGCCCGCATCCTCGGCTCGCGCGAGCAGACTTCCGTCACCGCGAGCGATCTCGGCTAATCGATGACCGCGGCAATCGGATTCAAGGAATGGCAGATCGTTTGCAACGCGCTGGGGAGCGGCCGGCAAAGCATGATCTTGAGAAAAGGCGGCATTCACGAAGGCCGCGCGGGCTTTTCGTTCGAGCATCAGTCTTTCTACCTCTTCCCCACCCGATTCCACGCCCAAGCCGCTCAAGTGCGGGAAGGCGATGTCTCCGAAACTCCGGAGTGGCAGCCCGGTGAAGAAGTAGCCATCACCCACCGAGCGGAAGTGGTGCGCATGGCGAACATTACGGAATGGAGCCGGGTGGCCGCCTTGGAACCCTTGCACATTTATTCAGAGCAGACGATTCGAAATCGCTTCGACTGGAATGGAGGCGGAATGGCAACAGGAAGCATTCATGTCGCTCTCGTGCGGGTCAGCGAACTATCCCATGCATGGAAATTCCCTCACCTAGCAAGCTACGGCGGGTGCCGGAGCTGGGTGAAGCTGCCCGATCCACCGGCGAAATCTCTCGAAAGCGCGCGACCGGTGATCGAGGAGGAAGATTTCCAGCGGCTCGCCGCCAAGCTGGCGTGAGCCGCTAGAAATCCTGACAATTCAATGGCCGTCGTGGTCAGCGTCGCCTGGCAGCTTGTCTTCGACACGGTGCCAGCCTGCGCGAACCGCATCCTTGGCGTGCTCCCATTTCAGGCGAGATTCGCCTTTGTAGTTGTCCCAATCGTTCGCGAGATGCGGTTCGGCATCTTCGTAGCGGTTGCCGCGATAAGCGCTGTATCCGGAGTACCCCATCCGATAGGCGGGTTCGTAATCGGAATACTTATACTCGCCGGAATGGTATGGTTCCGACTCGTAGTTCTCTTCCCAATAGGCGCTCTCCGCAGTCGGGTCGATGTCTTCCGCGACGGAGTGACCGGCCAGCCCACCTGCGATCGCGCCAATCACGCCGCCGATGGCCGCCCCGATCGGGCCGCCCAACGCGCCGATGGCCGCTCCGCTTACCGCTCCGCCCGCCGAGCCGACACCAGTGCCTAACGGATGGGAGCCGGGTTCGCCGGTGATTGGGTCGCGGTTGAGATCTCTTGATTCGGTTTTATCTGAATTTTGCATAGCGGCGGCGCTCGTAGCAAAGAGCAAACCATTCGCTCCCGGCACGTCCGCACGTGCGCTAGAATCGTTTGTCCTAGGGAATAACCGCGGTTTCGCGCCATAGGCGATCAGGGTCCGGAAAGTCCGTCGCTCATGGCGGATTGCACGAAATCGTGCCGATTGTCCCACCGGTTTCCTCCGGCCGTCCGGTGTCCGGTTTTCGCTTTCACCTCAAGTGGGCCGCACCTAGGTTCCCGCCGAGATGAGCAGTTGCGGACCGAAAATGAAGATGGACCCGGCCTTGCACCGGGACAAAAAACCCTCATGGATCAAGGTGCGCCTGCCTAACAACCCCGCCTTCTGGTCCACGAAATCGCTGATTCAGGACCTCAAGCTCGTCACCGTCTGCGAGGAAGCGCAATGCCCGAACCGCTGGGAATGCTGGGGCCAAGGCACCGCTACCTTCATGATCGCCGGTGACAAGTGCACCCGCGCGTGCGGCTTCTGCGCCGTGAAAACCGCCAAACCCGACGCGCTGGAATCCGACGAGCCGCAACGCGTGGCAGAAGCGACCAGCCGCATGAACCTCCGCCACGTCGTCATCACCGCCGTCGCCCGCGACGACTTGCGGGATGGCGGCGCGGAACATTTCCAACGCACCATCGAGGCGGTGCGCCAGACAAACCCCGGCATCGTCATCGAGGTGCTCGTTCCGGATTTCAACGACCGCGATTGGGCGCTCGCCATGGTGATGGAGGCCCGCCCGCACATCTTTAACCACAACCTGGAAACCGTGGAGCGGCTTACCCCGCTTGTACGCTCCCGGGCGAAATATCGGCGCAGCCTGACCGTCCTGAAGAAAGCCAAGGAAATGGTCCGCGGCAACGTCGCCACCAAAAGCGGCCTGATGCTGGGTCTTGGCGAACGGCGCGAGGAAATCCTCGTTGCCATGGACGATTTGCTCGACCACGACGTGACCGTTCTAACGCTCGGCCAGTATTTGCGCCCGACGCAGAAGCACCTGCCCGTGGTCGAGTATGTCACGCCCGCCGATTTTGACGAATTGCGGCAAATCGCATTGGCGAAGGGCTTCCGCCACGTCGCCAGCGGGCCGCTGGTGCGGAGTTCCTATCATGCCGCGGATTTCCGTCCGGAAATGGACGTGATGGATGCCATCGAATCCGACCTTCGCGCCGCCGCGGGCATGGAACTCGGTCCCGAGCACATTCCGTTGCCCACGCCGCGACCCGAGTTCCTGAGAGCGATCGCATGACGCCGATGCACTACTGGTTGATCAAATCCGAGCCGGACGTCTTCAGCATCGACGACCTTGCAAAGGTCAAGCGCGAGCCTTGGAACGGCGTGCGGAACTATCAGGCGCGGAACTATATGTGGAAAGAAATGGCGCCCGGCGATCTAGCGCTTTTCTACCATTCGAACGCAAAACCACCGGGCGTGGCGGGCATCGCAAGAGTAGCGGGCGAGGCTTGGCCGGATTCCACCCAGTTCGATCCCGGCAGCGAATATTTCGATCCCAAGGCCACGGAAGACAAGCCGCGCTGGTGGCTCACGGATTTTGAATTCGTCGCGAAATTCAAGGAAATGATTCCGCTGGAAACACTCAAAACCGACGCGTCACTATCAGAAATGGTAGTTTGCCAGCGTGGTTCGCGCCTTTCCATCACGCCGGTGGAAACGCGTCATTTCAAGCGGATCTGCAAGCTCGGCGGTTGGAAATCCTGACGCGCCGGCCGGCGATGGTTTGACTTCAGGGCGGGACACGGTTGGTTGAATCGGAGGCGGAAAGACAAATCCCCCGCCCCGCCCCGCTCTATGAATGAGCTCCATTCAAAACCATCCGCCATGACCGCAGTCTCAGAAGCATCCCCCGCCGCGTCCGCATGGCGCGATTGGATCGAAGAAAACGGACCCAAGCTGCTGCTGTTCGCGCGGCAGCAGTCACGCACCCACGAGGACGCGAAAGATATCATGCAGGATGCTTTCGTGAAACTGGTGGAAAAAGTCCGCACCGGCGAGTTCGTCGGCGGCCGCGAATCTTGGATGCCCTATCTTTACACCACCATCCGCCGGCTCGCGATCGACCTGAGCCGCCGGGAAGATCGCCGCAAACGCCGCGAGGATAACGTCGGCGCGGATGCTGAAGCGCTCCAGACGGGGACGTTCCACCCATGGTTCGAGGGCGGCTCCTCGGATGAGGAAACCCGCGTGCAGCTCGAAGCCGGTCTGAAAGAGCTCCCCGACAAATTCTCCGAAGTCATCGTTATGAAAGTATGGGGAGAACGCACGTTTGCCGAAATCGGCGAAACTTTGGGAATTTCTCAAAACACAGCGGCCTCGCGCTATCGCTATGGTCTTGAAGCTCTCAAACGCCACCTCGGCGGAGCACGCCGCCGAGGTGATTTATCCATATGATTTCCCATTTACCGATTAACGATTCCAACGATATGTCTTCCGATCTCACCGCCATGGAAAACGACCTCCGCGCCCTCGCGGCGGCACCCCTGGATGGGGATTTTCTCGAGCGCCTCGTCGCTTGCGCCGAGGGAGCCGGTGTTGCGCTCACGTCCAGCCAAGTGCGGTATGAGTCCGCGCTGCAAACCATTCGCCCTGCGCCGTTGCCGGCGGAGTTGCAGGCCGATTTGGAAGCAACCGTGCGCGGGCTGGCTTTCGCAGTGGACGAAAAAATCCTTCTGTTCCCGAAATCCGGAGGGGTCCACCACCCTGCAAAACGCCGTCCCCTCTGGGCCGCGGCTGCGGCGGTGGCGCTGATCGGCGGTGCTTCGGCACTTCTGCTACCTCAAGCCGGCAGCCATTCCGCAAAGGTCGCGCGGCAGCCGGTGGAGATGCCGCCAGCTCCCGGCCGGTCGGTCGTCGCGGATCCCTCGGATGTGGTGCCCGCCAGCTTCAACCGCGGTGTTAGCGCGGTCAGCGACGAAGGTATTGTATGGAAAGGCCGGACCCAGCCGCATACCGTTCTTAAGGTGGTGTATAAGGATATGATTACTCTGAAAGATAACAAAGGAAGGACATTTCAGATCGAACGTCCACGCGTACAATACATGTTGGTCCCGGCGAAAACCGACTGATTGAAATAGACGAATCGATTTCACTTCGACGCTAATCGGATACAAGCAATGAAATACAAACACTCAGCATTTTTTCTGGCGGGACTTGCCGCCGTACTGGTCACTCCGGCGATCGCGATCGAGCCGCCCGCCGACGATTCCCCGCCACCGGCCGCAATCGCCGGCGCCGATGCGACCCTTCCGGATATTGATCTTTCCAATGCAGCCGGCGCGGCGGAACAGCCAGCCTCACCTGATATGGACTCCGCATTTCTCGGAGTGGTTTCCGGAGAGGTTTCCGACGCGCTGGCGGACCAACTTTCCTTGAAAACTGGAGAAGGTATTGTTGTTCGTTCGCTCGTTCCCGACGGCCCCGCGGCCAAAGCCGGCCTCGCCATCAACGACATCGTTATTTCGGTAGCGGGTGAGTCGATTGCCTCGCCCGCGGATATTTCGGAAAAAATCCTTACTCACAAAGTTGGAGATCATGTAGCGCTCGGAATCGTTCACAAAGGCCAGCCCGCTGAAATCGTGGTGACCTTGGGATCTCGCCCCGCAGGTATGGCGGCCGCCGGACCCCAAGCCATCGACCCGATGCATCTCGAAGGATTGCCCAAAGACCTCGCCGACCGGGTGCGGGATGCGATCGCCGGAAACACGGGAGCCACCGATCTTCAGCTTGGCGGCATGCCGGATATGGATGAGGCGATTCGCGACATCCGCCGCCAGATGGCCAGTGCCATGGCCGGCGCGCTAACAGTTCCCAACGCGGTGGCCGGCAGCGGAACCCATAGCTCCGCGACGGTGAGGATGAATGACACCAGCGGCAGCGTGGAGGTGAAATCCGAAAACGGCGCGAAAGAAGTCACGGTCCGCGATTCCAGCGACAAAGTCGCGTGGAGCGGTCCGTGGAATACGGATGAGGATAAAGCCGCCGCGCCTGCCGATGTGCGCCAAAGGATCGACAGCCTCAACCTCGATAGCAGTTTCAAAGGGGGCGGACTCCGGTTGCGGCTCAATCGCCCCGCAGATCCCGATCACTGAGACTATAACCAATTTTTCATGGAGCTGGTTCACACCCGCGCCCGGACTCGTCCGGCGCGGGTGTGTTTCTTTTGCCGTTTTCACCTTGTCACCAAGAAACCCGGGAAATCCCCGGCCGGGTGATCGCTGGAAAGCCGATACGCGGGATCAGATGTCCTCTACCGGAAGATTCGCCACTTTATCCCGCACCTTCTCCGCCAATGCTGTGGATAGATAGCGTTCCGTGGAGGAGCAGCCGATGGTTACAATACGTTTGCCCTTCATTTCCGGGCGCTTGGCAACCTGGATCGCGCACCAGACATTCGCCCCGGTGGAAATCCCCGCCGGCAGACCTTCTTCCTGCGCGAGCGCTTGCGCGGTGGCGAACGCATCTTCGTTGGTTACCAGCAAGGTCTCGTCGATGATATCCACATTCAGATTTTTCGGTATAAATCCGGCGCCGAGCCCTTGGATCATGTGAGGACCAGGAGGGCCTCCGGATATCACCGCGCTATTGGTGGGTTCCACCGCAATAATCCTCACATCGCAGCGGGATTTCAAAACCTCACCCACGCCGGTAATAGTTCCACCCGTACCCACACCGGCCACGAACGCGCCGATCTGCCCGTCGGTGTCGCGCCAGATTTCCTCCGCGGTGGTTTCGCGGTGCGCCTGCGGATTGGCCGGATTGTCGAACTGCCCGGGTCCGAACGAACCGGGATTTTCCGAGATGAGCTTCTCCGCCATCGCGATGGCTCCATTCATGCCGCGGGCGCGCGGCGTCAGCACGATTTCCGCGCCTAGCAGGCCGAGCAGCACGCGGCGCT
>JBBSUD010000149.1:0-13067 GCA_038235225.1 Verrucomicrobiales bacterium | reverse complement strand
TGCTCATGCTCACCGCGCGGGACGCCGTGCCGGATCGCGTCCGCGGGCTCGACGCCGGTGCGGACGATTACCTTACCAAGCCTTTCGATAGCGAGGAGCTGCTCGCCCGCATCCGCGCGCTCATCCGCCGCAGCGCCGGGCAGGCGGAAAGCGTGATGATTTTAGGCAATGTAACCATCGATACCGCGGCGCGGACGGTGCGGGACGGCGGCGCCGACATTTATCTAACCGCCCGCGAGTACGCCTTGGTGGAATACCTCGCGCTGCACCGCGGCGCGGTCGTCAGCCGCAGCGAGTTATACGAACATCTCTTCGATGAGGACGATGACACTTTATCCAATCTCCTCGATGTGCATGTCTCGAACGTGCGCAAGAAACTAGGCCCGGATTTCATCGCCACCCGCCGCGGCCACGGCTACACGATCGGCTGAGCCATGATGCGAAACCAATTCCGCTCGGTGCGCTGGCGGCTCCAGCTCTGGCACGCGCTCATCCTGATGGGTGTAATCGTCGCGCTGTGCCTGCTGGCATTCCGCCTCGCCGCGGAGGACCGGCGGCAGCGCGTCGAGCGCGAGCTGGAGACCTTCGAGCGCGATTTCATGCGCAGCTTCTGGAACCTGCCCTCGAATTCCGGCAAGGACGGCCCGCCCTCGCCCGGCGCCATCCGCCGGCGATTTCTCGAACTCGACGATCCCACGCAATTCCCCCTCGAACTCCGCGGCCTCTTCGACCCGGACGCGCGGGAAAGCACCTACCTCGCGTTCTGGGACGGCGACGCCAAGCTGCTTTTCCGCTCGGCCAACGCGCCCGCATCGCTCGGATTTCCCGCGAAAATCCCGGTGGACCAGGGCAGCGTCGGGCGCATCCGCGGGCATTTCCACGAGCTCGTCCACGGCGGCCCGCGCGGCTTCCGCGGCATCGTCGGCCGGGACATTTCCGCCGAGCGGGCGGCGCTGGTCCGGCTCGGTTGGCAAATCGCGGCGGGCGGCACCGCCATCTGGCTGCTCGGCCTCGTCGGCGGCTGGTGGCTCGCCGGCCGCGTCATCCAGCCGATCGCGACAATCAGCCGCACGGCCTCGCGCATCGCGGGCGGCGCGCTGGCCGAGCGGATTGAAATCGCCTCCGCGGACGACGAACTCGGCCGTTTGAGCCAGGTTCTCAACGACACCTTCGACCGCCTCGCCGCCGGCATCGACCGCCAGCGGGAGTTCACCGCGGACGCCTCGCACGAGCTGCGGACGCCGCTCACCGTGATTCTCGCGGAGACCTCGCGCGGCCTGAAGCGCGCCCGGCCCGAGGCGGAATACCGGGAAATCCTGGACAATTGCCACCACGCCGCCACCCGCATGCGCTCGCTCGTCGAGTCGCTTTTGCTGCTTGCCCGGCAGGATGGCAACCCGCCCGAGGCCCGCGCCAGCGTGGATTTGGCGGAAATCGCCGCTGACTCCATCCGCCTCCACCAGCCGCTCGCCGACGCCCGGGAAATCCGCCTGAGTGCCGATTTCTCCCCGTCCCGCTGCCTGGCGGAGGCCGACGCGCTCGGCATCGCCATTGGCAATCTGATCGCCAACGCCATCGCCCACCAGCCGCCCGGCGGCGCGGCCACGGTGCGGGTATTCGCCGCGGACGGGCGCGCCATCGTGGAAATCCGCGATCTCGGCCCGGGCATCCCGGACGAGCATCTGCCCCGGCTCTTCGATCGCTTCTATCGCATCGACCCGGCGCGCGGCCCCGCCAGCGGCCACTCCGGCCTCGGCCTTTCGATCGTCCGGGCGATTGTAGAAAATCATGATGGCAAAGTCACCGTCGCCAGCGAACCCGGCCACGGCTCCGCCTTCCGGATCGACCTGCCGGAAGCAGGGTAAGGGGCCTTTTGCCTTCCGGCCGGCCCGCTGCACTGGTATCGCCTCCCGGCCATGCCGCGCTTCCGCCTGATTTTTCTAATCGCTCTCGCCCTCGTCACCCATGCCCCGGCCCAAGCCCCCGCCGCGCGGGAATGGACCAGCGCCGATGGCCGCAAACTCACCGCCACCTACCTCGGCATGAAGGACAGCGCCGTCGTGCTCAAGCTTGCCAATGGCAAAACCACCGAGCTGCCCGTCACCCGCCTGTCCCCCGCCGACCAGCTTTTCCTCAAGGGAAACTCCTACGTCTATTGCCCCGCGTGGCAGGCGTGGCCGCCGGAATCCCGCATGGCGATGCGCTTGGTGAGCGTCGAGGAAGACAAGGCCGGCGCGAAATCCGGGGAATCCGTCTATACCACCAAACATTTCCGCTTCGTCTCCGATGTGGATCTCGGCACGGCGCTCATGAAAGACCTCGCCAGCGTTTTCGAACTCACCTACCGCCTTCATTCCGTTTCCCCGCTCGGCACGCTGGCCGAGCCGGAGGACGGCAAGCTATTCCAAGCCAAGCTCTACGGAAATCTCCCCGATTATCAAAAAGCCGGCGGACTGCCCCGCACCGCCGGCATCTATCTGCTCAAGGAAAAGGTCTTCCTCGCCCCGCTCGATCTCATGGGCGTCAAAAAAGGCTCCGCCGGCTGGCGGCGCGACCGGGATTCCTATGACCTCACCACCGTCATCCACGAGCTCACCCACATGCTCACCCACGGCATGCTTAACAACCTCCCGGTCTGGGTAAATGAAGGTTATGCCGAATACATCGCCCGCATCCCCATCGTCCGCGACGCCTTCGCCACCGATGCCGAGTCCATCCGCGACGGCGTCATCGACACCCTCATCACCGATTCGGACCGCATGAGCGGCGTGCCGAAACCCCGCACCGGCGTCCTTCACAAAGCCGACCGCCTCGAGTTCCAAAAATCCAAATCCGGCCCCCAGCTCATCCGCGTCGCCGACGTCCTCCAAATGAAGGATGCCGTCTGGCTTTCTCAAAGTTCCAGACCCGATATACTTTCGCCGTTCAGCGGCCGCCCCAAGAACGAGGACGAGTATTTCCGCATCAACCGCCTCTACCGCACCGCCCACCTCATCCTCTACTATTACCTCCAGATCGAGGGCGAGAAAGGCGCGTTGAAAATCCGCAAATTCCTCGCGGAAAATCAAAAGCGCATGGCGCGCTACGATCAGTACGTCGAGGAATTCGCCCAATATCGGGTGAAGCTCAATGCCTTCATGGAACTCCCCGGCGTAAGCAAGCTCCCCGACGGCCGCGTCGAATACCCCACCACCCTCACCCCGCCGAAAGCCCCCGAAGCCCCCTTCACCGACCCCGATTCCCTAAAGATGGGCGGCCTCGAAGCCCTCCTCGCCGGCGAAACCGCCGAAGCCGTCGGGAAACGCATCGAAGCCGCCCTCATCGCCGACCTCGGCATCCCCCTCCAATTCAAAGACGATCTCCGGAAATCCGCAACCACCCCGCCCGGCGGCCTGCGAGATCTTATCGGGCGTTGAGTGTGAATTCGAAGCACTGTGTCTCGGAATTCCGGCAGCGGGATTCTCTTCGCGCTGCCCTGGATTTTGGAACCCACGTTTCCGTTAGGCGGCGATGAACCCGACGATTGTAGCCGGGATCGACCCCGCCACCGCCGGCAGCGAAGCCATCGCCGCAGAATCCATGGCCTCAGCCATTCATCGAACGACCCATATCGATCTCACTCTGCCAGCGCAAGTTATGCCGCGGCACATGTGATTCATGAGAAACGAATGGAATAGATTCCCGGCGAAAACCTCTCAAAACCATGAAACTCTTTTTCCTGCCGGTTTTTGCGCTTGTGGCCGCTTGCCAACCCGTCGGAATCGCCCAACAAGGGAGGCTTTCCCATTCGGTCTTCGACTTCCAAGGCACCGGCACGGCCACCTACGAGGTAGGCCTCACCAGCCAGATCGAACCCGGGCGTGCCTCGTCATCCAACGTCTCAGCCGGCGGCTGCGCCTCTTGCCAGTGAGGGAAACGAACATGAAAACCTCGATTTGTTTGCTTCTCGCGTTCCACTCCTTCGCTTCCGGGGCTGATCAATGGTTCACCGGCGCCCAACTTGTGGAGGGCACCGCGGAATACATCTCATCGAGCGACATCGACGTCGGCTCGATCCAAGCCACCTATTCGGGAACGGAAGGTCCTTGGACCTTTCAAATCGGAGCGGGGTGGACGGAATACGATCTCGACTACGAGCCGGTCCTTTTCGGCTCCGCCGCCAGCTTGGGCGAGGAAACCTCGCAGTTGGCCCTCAGTCTCACCCGGGAATGGAATCCGGCATGGTCATCCGCGCTCAGGTTCCGCACCTATGAAGGCTACTCCGACTACCGGTCCATCTGGATCGCGGAGTTCTACAAGCAGTTTTTCGGAGCGTTTCCCGCCTATCACGGACCCGATCCACACGGCAGCTCGATCGGCGTTTTCGTCGAATGGGACTATCTGCCTGGCACGGGCAACGCATCGCTGGCCCTCGACTATGGGAGAGATGAAATCGCGCCCGGCTGGGGATTCAACTCCGCCATCGGTCAGCCGGAACCGGGTCGCGAACGACTTGAAACCCCGAGTGCCAGCCTGCGCATCGAGCAGGTTATTAATCCCTGGCTCAAGACCGAGGGCGAATTCCTCGTCCGGCAAACGACGGCCCGCGAGGCCCGCTATGCGCTTCGCAACGGGTGGGCCGCCGCCGCCGGGCCCCTCGGGTTTCGCCTCAACGGAGGCTACACCGGCGAATCCCCCTCGTTCCACGCCGTTTATGGCAGTGCCTTGGTCGAGTGGACCTTCCTGCCGAAATGGTCCGTCCATGCCGGTTACCGGGTCTATCAGGACAGCGGGGAAATCGAGTCCTCCGGTTTCAACGCCCTGGCTCCCGGCTTGGACAGCAACGAGATATTCACCGGTATCAAGTGGGACCGCGGCGACTTCTCCGTCAGTGCCAACGTCGGATTTCTCAACACCGACTATGAACCCTTGTCCGAGGACAACGAGTTCTTCGGAAATCTCTACAAAGACCGCGACTGGGTAAACTTCCGCTTGGCCGCCTCTTTTCAATTCTAACACTCAATCTTGTCATGAAAATCTTGCTCGCCGCATTCCTGCTCGCCACCACCACCGGTCTATCCACCGCCGCCGCGCCCGCCATCGGCTCCGTCTCCACGAACCGCAGCTTCGCCGTCGCGAACAACGCCGGAGTCCTGTCTAACATGGACACCAATGATTACGAGGGCAAGATCCTCATCATCATGTTGATGACCCCGTGGTGCCCCTACTGCCAGAGTAACGCGCAAGCGGTGGGAGCCGGTCTCGCGTCCTATTTTTCCGACGGCTCGCGGGGTGCCCTGAAGAACAAGAACGACCGCGGAGTCACCATCGAGACCCTTCTGCTTTCCACTGAGGAAGCGGCACAATGGGACAACGTGAACGAATCCTTCGCCAGCACCAATGGCTATCAGAAATGGGGCATCGACGCCACAGCCGGCCGCAACAATCCACGGCTCTCGCTCGGCTACTTCCGTGGCGGATTCATCGACTCCGCCGATCTGCACGATTGGGGAAATGACCGCCGCCGCCTCGTGGTGCTCAACATGGTCCGGAATTCCGCCTCCCATTCCTACCGCGAAATCATTCTCAACCAAAACGCTTACTCTTCCAGCGACAACACCTCTGCCCGCGCCGCCATCAATGCCGTCAAGCCGGAAGCCGTCATCGTCGCTCCCGCGATCACCAACCATCCCGACTCAATCACCATCAGCAGCGGCGCGACCACCCGACTGACCGCCGCCGCGTCCGGCACTTCGCCAGCCTTCCAATGGTATATCGGAAATACCGGAGTCACAACCAGCCCGGTCTCCGGAGCCACCGCCGCGAGTTATACCACTCCGCCTCTCACAGTCACCACCCGCTACTGGGTAAAAGCCAGCAACTCGGCGGGAATTGCCAACTCCACGGCGGCGCTTGTCACCGTCACTCCATCGACCATCGCACCGGTCATCACCACCCATCCCGGCTCCATCACCATCGACAGCGGCGCGACCACCGTTCTAACATCCGAAGCGTCCGGCACCTCGCCCGCCTTTCAATGGTATATCGGGGCCTCCGGCGTCACTACCAATCCGGTATCAGGAGCCACCTCGGCGAACTACACCACTCCCGCCCTAACCACCAGCGCTTCCTACTGGGTCAGAGCCAGCAACTCCGCGGGAAATGCCAACTCGACAGCGGCCCTCGTCACCGTCACGCCGCCGCCCGCCGTCAACGATTTCGCCACTTGGCAGTCCGCCCGCACCTTCCCCGCCGGACAGTCCGGTCCCGCTGCGGATCCCGATTCCGACGGCCTCTCCAATCTTCTCGAGTTCTTCCACGGCACGGATCCGCTTGCTGCGGGGTCCGGGGAGCTACCGTTCAGAATCGTCCGGGACAGCGGCGGCACCCGCCTTATCTATCAGCAAGCCGTGGATCTCGTGGGGATCACGGCCACTTATCAATCATCCCCGAATCTCATGGTCTGGTCCATAGTTCCGGCAGCCGGTCTGGTCACCTCCGCGCGGGATACCGGCACTACCCGGGAAATCTCGGTAACCATGCCTGCGAGTTCCGATCCCGGAATTTTCTATCAGATTAAGGTGACCGCCGATTGAGATCGCGCCCGTATCAGAGTGGTGCCTGCGCGATCAGCGCAATGGAGCCGCGGGATGTTCGCTTACTAAAAAACCCTTGCGAATCATGACACAATTTGGCGTCCTTTTTCGACTGCGAATCCCCTGCTCCGATTTTCTGAGGAAGGTGGTTGTCTGATAACCGCTACCGCCGCGTGGGCAACCACGGGGAAGCAAAGGTCGCCGATGGCGCCCGCTTCGTTCACGGTGAATCCTCCGCTTCCCGCATCTCTAATCCGGCCGACCCTACCCGCAGCTTCTGTTGGCTGCATGAGAAAAGCATCGATGCAAACGACAATGAAATCTGCTATTCCTACGCAAGCCTCCCCGGTGCGACCAACACCGCATAGAAAAATCTCTCGTCCGTTGCCTACGGTGCCGGAGCCTCTCCGTGATAAACGGTAGGAACGGAGCTTTCGCCCCGCTTCCACACCCCGAAGCTGGTCTTCAAGCGGCAGTTCGGGGTCGGCGTTCGCATGGACGAAGAACTCCTGTCTCGACTCGTAGTAGCCAATCGTGCCGACCAGAAAAACCCCGTGAGACTCAGCGAGGTGCGGGAAGCCAGAAATCCCACAAGTGGAAAGTTTCGTGTCGCCACCACACGCGACCCAACTCATCAGCGAGGAATTCACTTCGCGCGACCGCAGCACCATGCTCTCGTGGTTTCTTCGCAGCGCCACCAGCCGCCAGCGCTTCTGCAAGCCGGCGAGGACCCCGATTACCCCGCGGGATCCGTTGCCGCGATTGATACCCTTATGGCAGAATCCTGAATCAGTTCAGGGCCAATTCCATTGATTCTCCGAGAGTCCGACCGGCAATGTGGTGACACAACAAGGAATTCCCTTGAATTTTGTTGCGGAGGAATTTCCGGTTGACAGACGATTCCGCTCGCTCCAGATTGTTTGGACATTTAAACGGGTCTGCGAGCAAGGTAAACCCGTTGGCAGTCATTCCCGCCACAAAAAATCCCATTTTTCTCCGCTCAGGTTCGGCCCACCGGCTGTTTCAGCCAGCCTCGCAGAGAGCTACTTTCTAGCATCCATTCAATACCTCCCCACAAATCCACGTGAGGAATTGTAACTTGGGCCGCGCCCGTGACCAGCAACAGATTCGAAATACTTCTCTTGAAAACTCTGTCCGAAAAACCCAAACATCTTGTCAGGCTATTTGCCGCCGCCCTTCTTTTCTCGTTGCAGGCGTCCCCTTGCCAGGCAGCTTCCGTTGACGTGTCCGTGGCTCAAAGCGCCAGCGGCCCTGAAGGCTCCACCCTGATCAACTTGACGGAGAAGGGCCCCCTCGACTGGGCAATCTGGGCCACCCCCAACACTCTCACCCCAAGCGACAGCATGAATGGCGGTGCAGGGTTCACCTCCCTGACCCTGATTACGGGGGCCACCCAAAGTACCGCTTCGTTTGGTAACCCGGAGAATGCCTACAGTTGGACCAATGGCACGGCGGCTGTTTCGGCAACTGGCATCACCAACGCTGCCCGTGCGACTTTCACCAGCGTTGGTGGAGGAGTCAGACTCACCGTCGCCGTTGCGGGCGCGGGATCCTATCATCTGAGTTTCCACACCACCACCAGTGGGGCCATTACCATCAGCGGGACGGCCAGCTTGCTGACAGGCGGTGTGACCAATACCGCAGCTGGAGCGGCCCAAACGACTCTCTTCCAATCGGAATACTCCGTGAATTTCACCACAGACGGCGCCGACACCCTCACCCTTGACGTCGTCAAAACCGCGGGCACCGGCAACATTTTCGCTTACGAAGCATTCACTCTGGCACCCTTGGCAGCCGATTTACAGGTCGCTTCATCCGCCTCTTATCTTAAGGGGGGGACATCCTCGCAGTCGTTGCAACTCCCTTTCAGGAACCTGGGGAATGGAAATCTCAATATCTCAAGCGTTACGCTCGGCGGGGCGGATGCATCCTCTTTCACGATCGACTCCTTTACCTCGCCACTGGCTGCGGGTGGCAGCGGCAGCATTGCCTTCACCTTCAATCCTACGGCTGGCAATCGCACCTACAACGCCACCTTCACCATCAACTCCAACGATCCGGACTCCCCTGCGACTGTAGTCAATATCAGCGCTCTAAGGTCTGCGGCTTCCATCGGAGTGTCGGTGGCGCAGAGCGTAAGTGGGACACCCTTCTCCAACCCCGTCAATCTGACGACAGAAGGCACCCTCGATTGGGGAATCTGGCAGAACACCCAGCGTGCTCTCACCAATCGAATGGCCGGAGGATCGGGATTCGCGAGCCTGACCCTGATCGCTGGGGCCGCCGATACAGCCGCCACGTTCAACAATCCGGAGAATGTTTATAATTGGACCAATGCCACTTCCCCTCCGACCACCGGGAACTCCAATGGAGGAACTCACGCCCGTGCCTCGCTCGCCAACATCGGTGATGGGGTGAGACTCACCGTCGGCGTTGCCAGTGCGGGTTCATATCAACTGATCTTTCACTCCGATACCAGTAACACCATCAGTGTCAATGGGACGGCAAGCCTGGCGAGCGGCGCAACCGATATAGCTGTCGGAGCGTTGAACACGCTTCTCGAAAAGTGCAAATACACCGTCAACTTTACCACGGGCGGCGCGGACACCCTCACCCTTGACATTGTCAAGACAGGAGGCTCCAGCGCGATCTTGGCCTTCGAGGCCTTCACCTTGAAAACTTCCGTCGTGGAACCCGACCTGCAGGTGGCTTCGTCTGCCTCCTACAACGCCGGTGCCACTTCCCTCTCACTGCTTCTTCCTTACAACAACCTCGGGGCTGTGAATCTAAACATTACCACCGTGGTGCTCGGCGGTGCCGATGCATCGTTCTTCACCATCGACTCCTTCACCTCGCCAGTTGCCCCGAGCGGCAGCGGTAATGTCGCGTTCACCTTCAATCCGACGGCCGGCTACCGCGCCTACAACGCCACCTTCACCATCGCTTCCAACGATCCGGATTCACCGTCGGTCGTAGTCAACATCTCCGTCATGTCAGCTGCCGGTTTGGGCAACGTCATTTGCATCGGAGATTCGATCACGGAAGCCGATGCCACCCGTCCGGCGGGCGATGGCAACTGGTCGTGGCGCTACCCGTTCTGGAAGCACCTTGTGGATTCCGACATCAGCCATCAGTTCGTAGGTACACGTACTGCGAACCACAGTGGCTCCTCATTCTACCCAACTTATCAGGGGCTCTCCTTCATGAACAACCACGAAGCGATCTGGGGTACTACCGCTCTCGAACGCGGAAACAGTGCCGCCACCTACCTTGGAACACTGAAAAGCCAAGGGAAAACGCCCGACACGGCCATCGTCTACTGTGGGACCAATGATGCAGTTTCCGCTGACGCCGCCACAATCCGTAATCGGGTGAAAAGTATCGTCGATCAACTTCAGGGAGACACGGGTGTCAGCGGTAATTCGCGCGTTCGGATTCTCCTGATCTCCATCATCCCCCGTTTTACCGGAGCTCCCAGCTACACAACTCCGAGCTCCAACAACACCTCCATCTATCCAGCAGCCAACGCACTGCTGGAACAACTGGCCATCACGGAAACCACCGCGACCTCCAAAGTCTCCTTCCTCGATATCTTCCCGCTGTTCAGTAGTAATAACCCGATGATTCTGTATGATGGCACCCATCCCAATGGCGCTGGAGAACAGATCGAGGCGGACAATATCTTCGCCGCCTTGGTTCCCGACACCGATGGCGACAACCTTTCCGACACATGGGAACGGCTATACTTCAACAACCTGACATCCACGGCAACCGGCGACCCCGACGGAGACGGGCTTAGCAATTCGCAAGAGTTCTTGTTTGGCACGAATCCCAAGTCAGCCAACGCAGGCAATCTGCTCACGCTGTCCCCAGATCGGACGTCTTTGAGTTTCACCCTACCCGCCGCCACCGGAATCGGCTACGAAGGGCGCCTCCGCCGCTATGCTCTCGAATCGACACCCGACCTGAATAACTGGAGCGTTGAACAAGCCGGTATCGCGGATGGCGGCACCGTAACGGTCACTGTGCCTGTCTCCCCCGGTATGCCGCGCCTGTTCTTCCACCTCAAAGTCACATTGGATTGAGTACCATTGAAAGCCGAAAAAGGCAGCGTCTTCTGAACGGCTGCGGATCCGTAGGCACAAGTATTAGATTGCATGATCGTTTCGGATTCTATGCTTCATGGCCTCTCTCCCATCCAACATCGCTGCTGCCAGCTTGTTGCTCGCCAACGACCTTGACGACGGCCTGCCTGCGGCACTGACCACCAGCTCCGTCGCCCCCCCTAGACTTCGGCGTCAGCTCGAACCAAGCTGGCAAGGTCCTCCACACCCCGCCCACCGACTTCACCGGTGACGCCGTTTTCACCTACACCATCACCGATGGCGCGGCTTCGGACTCGGCCACCGTCACCGTCCACGTCCACGTCTTGCCACCCACTCCACACGACGCCGCTGACGAAACCGCTCAAACCACCGTCAACATCCCCGTCACATCTCCGTAGAAATCACCGTCCTTAGCAACGACACCGACGATGGAAGTCCGTCCCCGCTATCCATCGGCTCGGTCTCCACTCCCGACTTCGGCAGCGCCGCCTTTCAGTCCGGAAAAATCCTCTCCATCCAGCCACTCAACTTCACGGGCATTGTGGTGTTCACCGGATTCTCGAGACCGCATTCACCAGCCAAGCACCCCGCGCGATCAACACCCTCCACGGTATCGACGTTCGAAATGGTCGCGATGTGCAGGTCCGCGCTTTCGTCGGACTCATCGATGACCCCGCATCCTCTCCCGCGCGCTGACGGCGGGCGAAACCGCCACGCTCGCTGCCCAGTCACCCATCCTGCAAGAGCGCTCGCTCTGGCTCTACCAAACCCTCGGCAATGCGGCTCCACCAGCCACCGACTGGAACCTCGACCCCGAGCGCGACGGCTATTCGGTCTTCGCCGGATTCGCCCTCGGAGGCAGCCCCTATCGCCATGATGCCGGGATTGCTCCCATGCTTGGTCACCCTTCCGTCAGACTTCCATTTCTCTTCAACCGCCGTCTTTCGGGTATGAATCCGGGGAACTACATCCCGGAGACCACCACCGACCTCACAACCGGGCCTTGGCTGCCCTTCGGCTCCGCTGCCGCGGCCCCTCACCCGACTCTTCCCGGTTTCGAGCAGGTCACCGTTCCCGTTGACACTTCCGATCGCCTCCGCTTTGTCCGGCTCAGGATAAGAACGTTACCAACGGAGGCGCAGGTAGCATCAGTCCGGGGGAAGACATGTCTGTGAAATGAGTAGTCCAGCCAGTCAAACAGCCCTTCCCGTTGCACTAACACTAATTTTTTTGCTTTCGTGAACTAAAGAAGAGATTAGCCTTGTGAGCTTTAAGATCTCGGACCCCATGGACCGGGGACAATTCGAAAACAAATTACCATGAAAAAGACCCTGTATCGAACCCATCTCGCCAGCCTGGCGATCGCCGCCGGTCTAACCGCCGCTTCGTCCGCTGCCCTAATCCATCACTGGACCTTCGAGGGTTCCACTGCGGATAGCGGCAGCGGCAACAATCCGCTCGTCTTACAGACCAACGCCGCTCTCAGCAACGTCTGCTCACCGGTCGGCAACGGCTCTCTTTTGCTCGATGCCGCCACCGCCCCCACCCCGGACGGTGGTGCCACCAGCACCAACACCCTCATCTGGGGCACCCCGACCTTTGCCTCGGGAGACACCCGCACCGTCGCCTTTTGGATGAAGGCGACTCCCGGACAAGAGACCAATGCCACGATGTTCGGCGCCGGCACTAACAACACCGGTACCCGATTTGACATCAAAGTTGCAGGCAACCTGTTCCGCGTCGAAATCCAAGGTGCCGGCCAAACCACCACTTCCCGAGTTGATTCCGACCGCTGGCATCACGTCGCCGTCGTTGCCCCGACTGCCGCCACCACCATGGCGACCCTCCAATTCTACATCGACGGCACTGCCGTCACCAATGCCAGCGTGGCCGCTACCGCCGTGAATACCGCGACCGCCCCAATCCACATCGGCGACAGCGTCAACACAGGACTCGATCGCGATTTCAATGGCTACTTGGACGACATCCGCATTTATGACACTGCGCTGACTCCGACCGAAATCCAGAACTTGTTCAACGCCGGCCGCCTGGCCCGCTGCTTTGCTTCGGACAAAAACGAAATCCCCAATGGTAACTCCGCCAATCTGCGCTGGGAAGGATCGCACGTTCGCTCCGAAACCGCCACTGGCACCGCTGACAATTTCGCCCTTGGATCAAACAAAATTGGCGCTTCAACCTTCAACTTTGCGCTGCTCACTGGTGGGCCGACTTATTATCTCCGGCCCAACGACGGCACCTTCATCGGCAAGCTCTTCAAAGTCATCGCCTTTGATGGAACGGCGAAATCCTTCACCATCGAAAATGGCGACGCCCTTGCCGCGGATGGCACGGCATTCAACTGGGG
>JBBSUD010000148.1:0-13074 GCA_038235225.1 Verrucomicrobiales bacterium | reverse complement strand
GGCCGCCCGCCGGGAGTTCAACCGTCGGGTTGCTCTTTGGAAGCGCCCCGGCCGCGGAAGACCAACCTGACGGATGACCTCCGGGCGGGACGATGCCGACGCGAACGACCCGCGGAATGATTCCTTGATTTGCGGTTGGACAATGCCCGCGTTCCACGATTGCTCAACGGAACCAGATTATTCTGTAGGGCAGAAAATCTTCTGGTTGTTCCAAGCCCGGTGTGATAAGGACCAAATCAGCTGTCGTTAGGGACTTCTACGATACCGCTACTCCCGTCTGCCTCATCCCCGAATCAGATCTAGATGAAATTCGCATCCATCATTGCCAGCTTGTCCGCCGTCACCTCAGGAATGGCAAAAGCGGAAATAATATCACCGGAAGTTACGATTACAGCCGGAGCGTCAGGCACGTTTCAAGGGGATTGGGAAGGGCGATCGGGACACACCTATTTCGTAAAGTGTTCCACAAATTTGGTCGATTGGAGTTACGCGCCGCTTATTTTCGAAGGCGAGGGCAGCAAGTCTTTCGGATTTTGCGCTTCAACGGGACCGTGTTTCATCCGGTTGAAACTCACTGACATTGTAACCTCCAATGCGGAACTCGACGATTTCGACCGCGACGGCATTCCAAATCTGGGTGAAGTGGCATATCTTGGCACTGACCCGTTCCTCGCAGATTCGGATGGGGATGGGGTTATCGATTATGATGAGGATGTTGACAGTGACGGCATACCCGACGGATGGGAGGCCCACGCTCTCGTGAAATTGCCGACTTCCTACAATTTCATCTCCATTGCCCAAATCACACAGGGGAATATCGAAATGGTAGCTAACGATGCGCAACTTCCTCTGCCTCCGGGCATCCTCGCCAATCAGGTTTCCATCGAAATCGTCGTGAAGTCAACTCAGGCACTGACCCTCAGACCGGAAAACGCCTGGCCGGTTCTGCCGACCGACCAAACTTTTTCAAAAACGTTTGTCGGTCCCGATACCTTAACATCGTCTTTCCCGGACTGGCATTTCGATGCTGGCAACGCGCTGGTTCTGGTGAAAAACAGCAATTCGACTCTCTTGGTCAGCGCTTCAACCAAATCGGGTAACCCGGCAAAACTGAAGGTGGTGCGGGATCCGGCGGATCTCTCCGCAGTTGGAACCGGCCCGCTCACCCTGTTGCCCGTCCATACAACCGATTTCGCGACCGTTTCTCTCGACGGAAGAGGATCCTTTTATGTGGTTGGCTGGGTCGATGCCAATGATGACAATCTAATCGATTCGACGGAAAGCCGATATGTCGTTCCCATAATCTCCGTTGATGTCAACGTGGCGGGAGTCGAATACGTCAAGGGTCAGAGCTTCTTTACTGCCAGTCCTCCCGCTGGATTCGATCCTTCCTATCTGATTGTCCAGTTCGGGAAAAACGAACATGACTACATGAACGATCTGCCCCCCGGCGCGCCGGTGCCAGACCCGATTAAAGTGGCGGACATGTATGGGAAAGCGGGGATCAGCATGAGGGGATTCGCGGATCTAATCGGAGGCAAGGATGGGATGAGAGGGACCGACCGTGTGATGGGAGGCTGGTCGAATAATATTGTGGCGTTCACCACGACAGGCCGATTTGTAAAAGAAGGCGTGGCCGAACCCGAATGGATGAAAATCGGACTCGCGAGCAACCTCGTCGATGCGACCGGCTGGGACAGCGTGGCCGAGGTGTTCCAATTCGAACCGGTCGACCCCGCGCCCTTGGTCTATGAGGAACCCGTATTGGATCGTTTCACTCTCAACAACGCGATCAACGGGCTGAATGCGATTTGTCTCATAACGAACAGTTTTCAGAGACTTGGATCGCCGCTCCTCGGTCAAAGGGTGGAAATGACAGCGTGGGATACCCCCCGCGACGCCTTGCCTCAGGTTCATCCAAACCACCCGGAATGTTTTTTAATGGGTTTCCAATCGGCGACCGCATTTGCGGCTTATCTGAGCTTTTGGTCGTCTCCAGAACCATTCGATGACTACATCGAAGCAGCACAGCTTTTCTCCAAAGGATTGGCGGGAGAGAGGGCCTATCAGGACGCATACAAGATCGAGTGGAGCACCGCGGGATTTTCCGAAATCTCATCCGTAGGGATGGCCAGTCGTGGGGCGCAGATTTTCGTCGATGAAAGCGAAATGGAAGAGTATTCTCCTGTAAAAGAACCAAATACCGTAAACCATGAAACCAGACCTCCAGTCTCAGGAACAACCATTCATTACGATGCTCACTAGGATCGCGGTCTCCTGTTCGTTTTCGCTCGCGGTCGCTTCTGCCTCACCGGTGAGCGGAACAGTCGTGCGGACGGCGAAAGGTATCTATGTTGTAAGTGTCCAAAATTTCTCCTCGTCGGAGAGAAACGATACCATGTTCGGCAATCTTCTCAGGAATTTCGAACTTACGGTGGACGTGGACGAAACGGCCTGGGGCGAGATCGAGAAAGGCGCAACTGTAGAAATCACCGGAATCCAAGCCACGCCCAAGAACCAACTTGCGCGGCGCTACGAAGGTGGGCCCGGCCACACGCTTTGGGCTTCATTTGGCTACTGGAGCGGTTTCCGGGATTATCGGGTGGGCGAAAGGTTTATTGTAGGGTCCATGGGTTCCGCCAGGACTCCCGGCATTGCGAACCCGGCTTTGCTGCTGGAGTGGGATCCGATCACGATGGAGGACATCCTGAGCGCACGGCGGGGGGGCGACGCCCTGTTGGCGGGCAACGAGGCCGAATGCACCGGCCTGAGGATCCTCGCGCTGGCGGCGAATCTGCGCGAGGAAGTCAAGCCGGAGGAAAAGCTGCGTTTCACCGCTGCGATCCGCGCGTATCTGAAGGTTTGCAGGCCGGAAGACTTGCAGACGGTGATTAGCGAATTGAGCGACGAGGTCTGGGTGCCGGTGGCGGCAGCAGCCAAATATCGGAACCAGCCGGGCGACCTCACGGAGGAAAAGGCCCTCCTCGCCATGGCTCTCTACGAATGCGCGAGCCGCCTGCCGGACAAAACTTTGGAAGATGGAAAAACGCGATCCATTCTGAAAAGGCACGAATCGGGCGGCGCGGCGCTTGGAAAAGCGGATCTGACACGCGCCGGAGCGGAGGGCAACAGCAGGGCGGATGCGATGATGGAGCGATGGTTTTCCATTGATTGACCGGCTGGGCCGGGCGGAAATGTTGAAGTGCGGCGCCGGCTTCAACGGTTGGGTCGGAGCATATGCCGCGAGCGGGTTGGAACCTTGGCGGACGATTTTACGAAACCGCCCGGAGTTCAACCTTCAGGTTGCTCTTTTTGATTGTCCCGGGCGCGGAAGAGCAACCTGAAGTTTGAACTCCGGGCGGGCGATGCCGACGCGAACGAAGCGCGGATTGAAATCCGCGCTTCGTTGGAGTTTCACAAATCCGGCCAGGCGATGACTGGCGGGTGGCCGTCCCAGATCAGGTGATGCGGGTCCATCATGTTCCGCCCGGCGATCAAGACATGACCGCTTTTGTCGATTTCCAATGATTGGACGGAACAATCAATGCGGAGAATAAGCGCTTTGCCGTCGAGCGCCTTGCGGTCGAACCGATCCGTCCCGGGAATCATTGGCGTCACCACCAGCGGCCGCGTCGGATTATCCGTCGCGACGGCTCCGCCGAAATAGGTGAAGCCGCACTCTCCCTTTTCCAGAAGTTGCGGGCCGACGACTAATCCATCCGGGCGGTGGACGCCGGGAATCTCCGCGTAAAACATTTTCTCGTCCGGCGAGATACAGGAAACAAACAACTGTCGAAAGACATCGTTGGAGGTTTTCGCGCTCGGGGAAGACGCCGGATATTTCCCGAACTCGGATTCATACTCGAACAAGACGATACCGATCTGCCTGGCATTGTTGAACGCCTCTCGCCACGGAGGGTTACAATGATGACCTGAGCGCGTGATGAACGGCAAAAACACCAGCAGCCCCAAAATCGAGCCAATGCCGCTCATCCAGACGAATTTTCAAAACCACTTCGAACGTCGCGCCGCGGCTGCGAAGAGCGGGTCCGAACAATTCGTGATCGGCGAGAGGTCCATCGATCAGACAGCACTCTCTCCGCCAGACTTCCGCAAGTGCGAAAGCCGCTCGCGCAAGGAGCGCCGGCGGGTTGCGATCGGACAGATGCGAATACTATGCAAACGAAGCGCGGATTGAAATCCGCGCACCGTTTTCATTGTCCCAGCTCCTCGCCGTTGGGCGGGAGGGGGACGGATTCGAGATTTGGCTCGATGGTCGGCGGGGGCGTCGGGATGTTCGGCGGGGTGACGTCCACGGGCGGCAGGGCGCCGGAATCGGCCGGGGCGGCGGGGTCGATGACGGTGGGGATGGCGCCTTCGGGCGGCATGCTCGCGGGATCGATGAGGGGCAATGGCTCGATTTGGCCGGTCAGGCCGGAGCTGGGCAGGGGAGGATAGACTTGGTATTGGCCGGGCGGCAGGGTGGCGGGGGCGACGGCATTGTTCGGATCCTCCAGCATCACGGATGGCACCCAGCCGATGTCGCCGCTGTCGAGCTCCACCTTGACGTTGCCGCCGGTGGTGCTGACGACCTTCATGGAGGTGCCGCGGTTGAGAAGCCTGTCCGCCTGGGCGTCGCCTTTGGGGCGGTTGCGGAAGAACGCCGTATTGTCCATGGCGGCGATGACGAATTGCCCGGGATTGTAGGAAGGTCCGGCGGCGGTGCTGATGGTCGCGCTGCCCGGCGGCCGCAGCGGGTCGAAATCCCCGCCCGTGAGTGGGCCATTCATGGTATCGCAGGCGGTCAGGCCCAGGATGGCGATGGCGGAAATGGCCGGTAAACTCTTCATGGAGGCGGACGCTGGCACGCGGTGCGGGGAGGGTCAACGCCATTTCCCCTCCTCATTCCGGCGGATTTCCCAGGTGGAAATCCGGCGATTTTCCGGCCCCGCGGCGAAGGATTTCAGTGGCTGCGGCGGACGATGTCGTTCTTCTCGTCGAGCAGCAGGTTCTTCGGTTTCACGGGCGTCTCGGAAAGGCCGAAGGCCATGATGGCGACGCGCTCGCCCTTTTTGATGAGGTGGGCTGCGCCGCCGTTGATGAGGATGTGGCCGGTGCCGGGCGGGCCCTCCAAGACGTAGGTTTCCAGACGCGCGCCGCTGGTGATGGAGGCCACGAGGACTTTCTCACCGGCCCAGAGATCGGCGGCTTCCATGAGATCGCCGGGGATTTCAATGCTGCCTTCGTATTCGACGTCCGACCCGGTGATCATGGCGCGGTGGAGCTTGCTCTTTAAAAGCTGGCGAAACATGGCGGGAACGAAATGGGCGGGGGCGGCAGGGTCAAGCGGATTGACCGACGCGATTTTCCCGCAGGATTTCCGCTTGCCACGTCACGGCCGGCCCGGCATGCCTCCGCCCGACAAAACCACGAGGGCGTCATGGAATCCGGTGAGAACCCGGAGCTGTCGCGCAGCGGTATCCGGATACGAATCCCCACACAGCCAATCGCTCGCTCCGGGCGGTGAAGGCGGGGAGGAGGCATGAAGCCGGGAGCCCGAATACTTGGCCCCCCGCCGGCTCGTCACCCGCTCCGCAAGGAGCCGGGGTAGTGGTCCTCCGCGAAAGGGGATCGACGGGAGACGACACGGACCGGCAGCGGCCCGCGGCTTCTCTTCGTGATGAAAATCGCACGCAAGAGATATACATGAAACACTACAAAAATCGGGTGTCCGCCATCGCGGGCACGGTCGCCATCTGCCTTCTTCCCGCCCTCGCTCCTGGCGCGGCGGTCACCTTCGAGTCGGTGCCGCTGGGCGCTGCCGGCTACGATAACGGCTCCTCCGGTCCCGGCGGATTCGACATCGGCGGGGTGAACTTCAACAACAACTACAACGCCACCTTCGGCTCTTGGTCCGGCTTCTCCATCTCCAACAACGGGGACACGGTCACGCCGAGCTTCGGAAATCAATACAGCGCCTGGCCCGGCGGGGGCGCGGGCGGCTCGGCGCAATTCGCGGTGGGCTACTATTCCGAATACGAAGCGCCCTCGAATTTCGCCACCTTCGGCGCGCTGACGAATCTCGCCGGCCTCGGCGCGTCGTTCGCGAACACGACCTACACCGCCCTCTCGATGCGCGATGGCGGCGGCTTCGGCGCCAAGAAATTCGGCGGCGCGACCGGCGCGGACCCGGATTTCCTCCTGCTGACCATCGACGGCTTGGTCAACGGTGTCGCCACCGGCACCAGCGTCGGGTTCTACCTGGCGGACTTCCGGTCGCCGGATTCCGCCGCCGACTACATCGTCAACGACTGGCGCTTCGTCGATTTCTCCCCGCTCGGGACCGTGGACCAACTGCGCTTCTCCCTGACGTCCAGCGATGTGGGAGCGTTTGGCATCAACACGCCGACCTACTTCGCCATGGACAACTTCGCCACCGTGCCCGAGCCGTCGTCCTTCGCCGTCCTGCTAGGCGGCGCTGGTCTGCTGCTCCGCAGAAATCGCCGGAAGGCCTGAACTTATCGGGAATCAGGGGTCGGATCCGACCGGGATGCCGACCTCTGATTTGACTGATCCTGGCCGATCTCACAGACTTGGGACGCACCCGTCCCCGAGTTTGTGAGATCGCCCCTGCGAAGGCCGCTCTGTCCCGCCAACCTTTTCCAAATCAGTGAATTCAGTGCAATCAGTGGTTCAAATCTCCATTTCCAAGATTGTCCTCTCACTGGCAATGGCCGCCAGCGCCCCCTCAGTCGCCGGCGATTTCTCCGCCGCGTTGGACGATCCGGCCAATGCCTTCGACGCCCCGGTGCCGGGCTTCACCGGTCCCGCCGGCGTCGGCAAAGCCCGGCTGATGACCGGCTTCGACCCGGACGGGCAACCGGTTTTCGAAAATCCTGCCAACTACCCGAACCCGCTGTTTTTCGCCTGGGCGGACGAAATCGCGGATTTCTCCCCAGCTCCCGGCGGCGCGTCTTTCAGCGATCCCGCCTATGCGCTCGGTCCGGTCACCGGGGACAATTTCGACGTCGTCTCGCTCGGCGATCTCACCGCCGCGCAAATCGCCGCCGGCGACCCGCCGGGCACGATCACCGTGCGGCTCGCCCGGCCGGTGCGGGACATGAGAGGCGCGGATTTCGTGGTCTTCGAGAACGGGCTGGCGGCCGGGCCGGGCGCGTTTTTCGGCGAGCTGGCTTACGTCGAGGTATCGGCCGATGGCGACCAATTCACCCGATTTCCAGCCACCTCGCTGATCCCCGCCGCCGTGGGCGCCTACGCCACCTTCGATCCCACGCTCGTCCGGAACCTCGCTGGCAAGCACGCCAACGCTTACGGGAATTCCTGGGGCACGCCCTTCGATCTGGCGGAAACCGGCCTGGCCGAAATCCGCTACGTGCGCATCGTGGACATCCCCGGAAATGGCGCATTCACCGACGCCGCAGGCCGCCCGATCTACGACCCGTGGCGCACCTTCGGCTCCGGCGGGTTTGACTTGGAGGCCGTCGGTGGGATTTCATCGCCCATGACTTTCGCCGCCTGGCCGCAGCTTCTCGCGCTCCCGGAAAACCGGCGCGGCCCGGCGGATGATCCCGATGGCGACGGCCTGCCGAATCTCCTCGAATACGCTTTCGCGAAGCTTCCGTGGCTAGCCGACAACACCGGCGCTTCCGAAATCCAGCGCGATGCCGCCGGACCCACCTTCCATTTCCGACGCGACGAACGCGCCACCGACCTCACCTTGGAAATCCAAGCCGCCGCCACGCTTGGCGCTTGGATCACAATCGCCACCAGTACCGGCGGCGCGCCATTCCTCGCCACGGCGGGGGCTGAGGTTGCGATTTCCGAGAAATCCGCCAGCGCCATCGGCAGCATTGGCGTCATCCGCGCCGTGGAAATCCGGGAAAATCCGCCAACTGCCGGACCCGCCCGGTTTTACCGCGTGAAAGTCCGCCATCCATGATTTCCTTGCCCCCGGAAAACCGCCGCCGCGGCTTCACGCTGGTGGAGCTGCTCGTCACCTGCGCCATCGTCGCCGCGCTCTCCGCCGTCGGCATGATGGTCGGCAAGAGCGCGATCACCCGAGGCCGCATCGTCCACAGCACGGAGAATTTGCGGAATCTGGCGATCGCGAACGTCAATTATGCCGCCGATTACGGCGTCTTTTGCCCCGCCGACGATCAGTGGAACAACCGCCGCTGGCATGGCGGCCGCTCCTCCACCGGCGCTCGTTTCGATCCTACCCGGGGATTCCTCTCTCTCTATTTGGGCGAAAGCCGCCAGGTCGGACGCGACCCGCTGCTCGCTGCGCTGCCCGCCGGCACCGGCAGCTTCGAGGAAGGCACCGGCGGCTATGGCTACAACGCCGCCTACATCGGCGGCCGGCCCGGCGGCAGTTACGACTGCACCACCCGCGTCCGGCTTTCCGAGCGGGCGGCGAATCTGAGCGACCCCGCGCGCACCGTCATGTTCGCCACCACCGCCTACGCCCGCGCCGCGGGCATCCAGGAATATCCATACTGCGAGCCGCCGTTCTGGGACTTCGGCGGCGGACCGTCCGGCGACCGGCCCAGCCCCAGCATTCACTTCCGCGCCAACGGCAAAGCCCTCGTCGCCTGGTGCGATGGCCACGTCACCGCCGAGCCGGAAAGCGCCACCAGCACTGCCGCCAACCCCCACGGCGGCGAGGCCTCGAAATGGCATCTCGGCTGGTTCGGCCCTGAGGAGAACAACGGCTGGTGGAATCCGCGGCGGGACTCGGCAGACTACTGAAACGGGCGTGCATCCGGTCTCGGTGCTGGCGCCCCTGAGGTGCGGGCACCGCCCGGAGTTCAACCTTCAGGTTGCTCTTCCGCATTGCCCCGGTAGCGGAAGAGCATGCTGAAGCATAAACTCCGGGCGGGCCGCGCGTCCTGAAGCAGGTTCGCCGATTCGAGCCGGTGCCGCAGCTCGAACTCTGCGGCGGCATACTGGAGGCAGGCGGCAAAATCGGCGCGTTCCAGATAAGGAAAGTCTTCGAGAATTTCCGCTTCGGAAACTCCGGCGGCGAGAAGATCCAAGACATCTTTTACCCGGATGCGCATCCCGCGGATGCAGGGTCGGCCACCGCATTGGTTCGGGTTGAAAGTGATTCGGTCGTTCATGGAATCTGCTTAATGGACACTCCGCCTGAGGTGAATACACCTTGCCGGCTTTCCCTCCGATTCCACCGTCAGCCCGCCCAGCCGCGCCGGGTTAGGGAACCGGCCGGCCGGTGGCGTCGATCTGGGTGGATTTCAACAACAAGATCCTCTTCGAACCATCGGGACGGTTCTCGACTCGAAAAATCGTTCCACCTTTGGAAACGAAGCTGGTGTCGGCGATGTCCGCGTTGGTTTTGATATCCGGGGTTCCAGTCAATCCATCCACAGTGCCGCTGGTGTCCGAGTAGTGGAAATCCATTTCCTGGCCGAATCCGAGGAAGTTTCCCTCAATTGCAAGCGTGACGCCAACGGGTTGGCTTTTGTTCTCCCCCGAAGTTTCCTGCCAGTTCAAATCCCGAACGATCTCAATGGTCGACGGTTGACCGCTCAGCGCTAGCACCGACGGCATGGTTAATAGATCCGTGCCGAGCTTTTGTGCAAGAGCACGGCACATCAATTGGACCTGATCGTCATTCAACCGGCCCACATCAGGCAGGGTCCACTCGGCACTCGCCGGCACTTCGATCGTTTTGGTAATGGTCTTCAATTGAAGCGGCTGCTCGTTCCCGATCTCCCGCGCCAGCGCCGCGATTGCGGCAGCGTCGGCGGGACGCTGGGTTTCCACGGAGACGATTCCCCCTGCCGAGGCCTTCACCCGGGTCGTCGGATCGAGGGTCAGGCCAAGGGCTGACAGAATTGCAGCGAGACTCTGGTTCGTCTCCGTGCCCGCCATTTCGCCGAGCTGGCTGGCGAGGTCCGGTGGAACTCGAATCTCCGTCTTCACCTCCCTCCGCTCGTCCGCGAGCGGCTCGAGCCGATAATTCACTCCGTCCCGGCTCACTTTCATGCCGGACAGCGCGGCCAATAATTTGACCGACGAGCTGAAGTTTTTCGCGCTCAGCCGGATGTTGATCATTCCGCCGTTCCCCTGCGGCAGGTCGAACTTGAGGGGCAGCGGCGTCTCGCCGGTCTTCGCGCAAGTTTCCTCGTAGACCGTGAGCACCTGCCGCAGCGCCGAGCGCAAATCGCCATGAATTTCCAGATCCGGCAGGATGAAATCATTGAGCCGCGCTGGCGAATGCGTCGCCAGAACGCTGACTTCCTCGCGATACGAAGCCTTCGTCCGCAGTGGCGGGTTGTCCGGTCGGATATCCGCCGCGTCGTTCCGGTCGGTTTCGGATTTCCCGTGATTCGCCGCGACTTCCCTAATCCGCGTATCCCCGCGATTTCCTAGCCACAAGAAAATCCCGGCCAGAATCACCAGCACCACTGCCACCAGTCGCCACTTCATGGAGCCATGCATGCCATTCGCATCCCCGGCGGCAAGCCCGAAACCCGTCGGGGGTCAGATCACCGAACCGGCCGGCCGGTGCCCTCGATCCTAACAGATTTTACCAACAGTATCTGCTTCGAACCGTCGGGCCGGTGCTGCACTCGAAAAATCGTGCTGTTTTTGGAAACGAAACTCGTTCCGGAAATGTCGGAGTGGGTCGTGATCGCGGGTCTCCCGGTAGCGGGATCGATTTCTCCGCTAGTGTCGGAGTAGTGGAAATCGATTTGATGACCGAATCCCAATAGACCATCCGTCGCGTCGAAAACCTTACCCACAGCTTGCATCTCGAATTTACCGGAGCGGTTTTTCCATACCAATTCCCGGATGATCTCGATTTTTGCCGCTCGACCGTTCGACGTCATCGTGCTCGGCATCGTCATTAGTTCGGCACCCTCCTCCTCCGCAACCTCCCGCAACATCTCTTGAACCTGATCGTCATCCATCTGGTTGAATTCCGGTTCTTTCCAAGTGGACGCAGGCGAAAGATCTATAGTCCTAGCCGATAGTTTCCACTGAACGGGCTGCCCGATTCCCGCTTCCCGCACCAGCGCCCTGACGGCCGTCGCGTCGGCAGCTCGGGAGGTTTCCACGGAAATGATACCTCCTGCCGAAATGGTCACCTGCGTCGCCAGATCGAGTTTCCATCCAAGCATGGTGAGTGTGTCCCTGAATGACTCCGGGGAAAACCCCACGAAGTCGTCATTCAAATTGAGAGGGTCGTTTGAACCGGGAGGATCGATATCTACAAGCCGCATCATCGAGTTCGCTGAGCCATTTGAAATCTCGATGGCTTTTCCGCGTCCCGCCGGCTTTTCCTCAATCGGCTCGAATCGATAGTGCAAGTCATTCAGGCTCACCGTCATCCCGGAAAGCGCCGCTAGCAGTTTTACCGACGAGCTGAAGCTTTTTTCCCTCAGCAGGATGTTGATTTTCCCGCCGCTTTCCCGAGGCACGTCAAATTGCAGCGGTAGCGGGAATTCGCCCGTCTTCGCGCACGCTTCCCGATAAGCCGCCAGCACCTATTGCAACGCCGATTCCAAATCGCAATGAACCGAAAGATCCGGCAGGATGAAATCCTTGAGTCGCGCGGTTGTATGTGTCGCCAGCGGGTTGATTTCCTCGCGATACGAAGCCTTCGTCCGCAGTGGCGGGTTGTCCGGTCGGAAATCCGCCGCGTCGTTCCCGTCGGTTTCGGATTTCCCGTGATTCGCCGCGATTTCCCCAATCCGCCCATCCCCGCGATTTCCCAGCCACAGGAAAATCCCCGCCAGAATCACCAGCGCCACCGCGGCCAATCGCCATTTCATGCCGCCATGCACGCCGCGCCCGTCCGCCGTGGCAAGCGCCAAACCCCAAGACAGGTCACTGCATCGGCCGACCGGAGGCGTCGATTTTCTGGGGCGTGACTAGCAGAATTCGCTTCGAGCCATCGGCCCGGTCCTCGACGTGGAAGAGCGAATTGCCCTGGGAAATGTAGGATTGGACGGATGCGGTGGATTTCCAAAAAAGCGGTTTTCCGGTGAGATCGTCGATGCCCGCATGCGTGTCGGAGCAGTCAAATTTCACACTCTGGCCGAAGCCGTACAGGTCGGCCGCCACACCGAACGTCACATCCGGCGGTCGGGGATCGCCGCCGTCCGCGGCTTTCCCGGCACTGGATTCGCGGGAGAAATCCGCGCTCGTCGATTCACCGTTGCGCATTGTGACGGAAGGCCAGGTGGTGAGTTCCGTGCCTTGGATGCTCGCCATTTCCCGCAGGAACGCCCGCACCTGCCCGCCGTCCATTTCCGTGAGAGCCGGCGCTTTCCAATCGGAATCCGCAGCGAGGTTGAGGGTCATGGTTTTAAATTTCAGCATGAACGGCGGCTCGTTCCCGAGTTCCCGCGCCAAGGCCGCGATCGCCGCCATGTCGGCGGGCCGGTCGGTTTCCACCGTCAGTTCGCCGGAAGGGGAGATGCCGACCCGCGTTGACGGATCGAGCGTCAGGCCGAGCGCCGCCAACGCCGGGCCGATGGTTTGCGACGTGCCAGCGCCGGCAAGGTTTCCGAGTTGGCCGGCGAAATCCGGTGGAACCTGAATTTTCGTCTTCGCCACGGCCCTATCGTCGGCCAGAGGCTCGAAGCGATATTCCAATCCTTCGCGGCTCACTTTCATCCCGGCGAGCGCAGCAAGTAGATTGATGGAGGAACTGAAGCTTTTGCCCTTCAGCCGGATGCGGATGGTCCCGCCATTTCCCGGCGGCACAATGAATTTCAGCGACAATGGTGTGTCGCCTGTCATCCGGCACGTGTCCCGATAGGCCGTGTCGAGCAGCCGCAGCGCCGTGCGGAGGTCGCTCTGGATGGTGAGGTTCGGCAGGATGAAGTCCTTGAGCCGCGCCGGTGAATGGGGCGTCCGCGGCCCGGCCTGGTCGCGATTGGCGGACATGGTGCGGTGCCGCGGGCTTTCCGCGGGGAAATTTTCCGCCGCGCCGTTCCGGTCGGTTTTGGATTTCCTACCATTCGCCGAGATTTCCCCAATCCGCGCATCTTCCCGATTTCCCAGCCACAGGAAAATCCCCGC
>JBBSUD010000147.1:0-13104 GCA_038235225.1 Verrucomicrobiales bacterium | reverse complement strand
GCCTGCTGGATGGCATCGTCGATTTTCGCCAGCCCGGCGGGATCGAACGGAGCCGCGGCGCAGATCGCAAGAGTGAGAATCCAGCCAAGGACGACGGTTCGGCAGCGGGAAATGCATGTCATGGTTGCTCGTTTCTATAACTGATGAATTTGTGAACGGCGGCTGCGGAGTTGCGATATCGCCGCTTGGAAAGCGTGCGCGGAATGTATGCGGATTTCACCCGACAGTTGATGATCCCACATCATCGCCGAACCGGGTGCCGGCGTTCGCAGATCGATCGCGGCATCCGAGTCCCCGCATTTCCTCCACAAGAACTTCCGGCGCGCTGAATACCGCCGCATGCGCCACGCCCTTCAGCGTCACCCACCGCGCTTCGGGAATCGATTCCGCCACCTGCTCCACCCAGATTTGGGGGACGAGCGGATCGCGCTCGCCACGCATCACCAGCACCGGCACCCGGATCGCGGGGAATTTGTCCGTGACCGGATCTGCCAGCGCGTGCCGCAGCGTTTCCAGACAACGCCCGAATCCCGCGCGGAAATAGTCGCTCAGCGCGATTCCATACAGTCCTGCCGGCTCGCGGGGAATGTCCTTCGCCAGTCGCCAGATCTGGCTGGAAATCCGCCGTGCCCGCGGGTCGATCGTCGGCCCAACCAGCACCGCGGCGGCGAGCCGTGCCGGGTGGCGCGACGCGAAATCCACGATGACCTGCGCGCCCAGCGAGTTGCCCAGCAGGATTGGCGAGATGATTCCCCGGGCAGCCATCCATTCGCCCAGCGCATCCGCGAGGCCGGGGATGGTCAACGCACGAGGCGGCTTGCCGCTTTTCCCGAAGCCCGGCAGATCCGGCACGTGGACCTTCCGCGTGGCCGCCAAAACCACCGCCGTCGGCATCATGTAGCGGCCGGACATGCCGAGGCCGTGCACCAGCACGACGTCCGCGCTGCCGTCGCCCGTTTCCCCGCCCAGCTCGGCCGAGTGCATCGCCACGCCAGCCGCCGGCGTGGAGAAAGTTCGCGGAAATGGGTTGGGCGGAGCGATGGCGCAGGGAAATCGCTGGAGCACGGGCCGTCGAGGAAAACTCCGGCCGCCCCGGCAGACAGGCGCGGCGCTTGTATTGCCTTTCTTCCCGGCCGCTCCGGTTCCATCGTCGCGCCACGATGACGACCCGTCCCGTTTCCCGCCTCCTGCCGCCCAAGCTGACACCCTTGGCCGCCGCCGCCCTCGTCATTTGCCAATCGTGCACCCTGCCGCAGCCCGCCCGCGCCGATTCCCGCCCGCTTTCCCATGGCGCGGCCCGGCCCTCCCGCCAGCCCGCCGCCGCTCTGCGAAATGGCCGGCCGGACCCGCGCTACCGGCCCGCCACGGGATTGGGCGAACTCCGCCAAGTCGCCGGCGAGGTCGCCCGCGCTTCCCGTTATCAAATCAAATGGCAACTCAAACCCGGCAGCGATCCCGGTCCGCTCGTCCGGATCAGCAGTGGTCCGGCAAGCAGCATCATTTTTGTCCACCCCGTCGCCGCGCGCACCGTCCCGCCGAACACCTGGGCCTTCATTTTCGGCCACGAATTCGCCCACCGCACCGAGGGACTCGGCAAGCACAGCCAGACCAACCCCGCCACGGAACTCAAGGCCGACATCGCCGGCGCCCGCTACGCCATGGCCGCCGGCTACCGCCTCGAAGCCTTCCTTGGCTGGGTCCTCTCCGAGCCCGACCAATCGTCCACTTCCCACGGCTCGCTGCACGGCCGCGTCCGCGCCATCGCCGCGCATTTCCAAATCCCGCAGAACGTCATCCAAGCCGAGGCCAGGCGTTACTCCAAGCGGTGAGGGGAAATCGATTCGATAAAATTCCAAGCCGGAGACGGGACGACGCACTTGCTCTACGTCTCCCTCCGAACACCGGTGCGATGGTAGGGCGGCGCGCCTTTGGAGTACGGTGGCAAGGCCCCAGGCCGCGACACCGCTTTGGATTTTGCTTCGTGCCGGTGCTTTGCAATCCAAAGCGGTGTGGCGCTGCGCTTCCCACCGCACTCCAACGTTTTGGCGCGGCGCGCCTTTGGAGTGCGGTGGCAAGGCCGCAGGCCGCGACACCGCTTTGGATTTGGATTCGGGCGGTGCCAATCCAAAGCGGTGTGGAGCTTCACTTTCCATCGCACTTGGTTTTGCGATGCGCGCTATTTGAGCGCGGTATCTCACTTGGCGGGTTCTCTCCGGATCTGCTGCATCGGCGCTTCGTTTTCGACAACCTCCAAGCCGCCGACGAGGCGGCCCAGCCGGTTGGCGAGCCGGCTCTCCTGAAAGGAACCGTCCGTTAGGAAAAACGTCGTGATGCGCTCGTCCCATTGCACCGCCACGCGGACACGTTCTTTGCGCATCCAACTTGGCAACGGCTGTCCCATCGACTCCCGGCGTGCTCTCAGGCGCAGCGTGCCGTGGCGGAATTCGGGGTCGATCTCCTGCAAATTGAAAAACCCATCCAAGTCGCTGCCTCGTTCGATTTCCCTGGCCACTTCGCTGCCAAAAGTGCGGGTGAGTTCATCCCTCAATGCCCGGTCCGCCTCGCCCCGATCGCCGGGAATGCGGATTTCCCATTCGCCCGGGGAAATCGATTTCACCTCCGCGTGGGCCTTTTCCCACGCCAGTCGGTCCAGCGCCGCCTGCTTGAAGACGCGGTGAAAACTCGCGAGCTGATTCTGATCCATACCCAGCCGCGTTGTGAGCGCGTTGTGCCCTTCGGGCGGCTTCGTGTTCTCGATGAAATACGTATCCACCAATCCAGCGGCGGATAGAGATCCTAATAAGGTTTCGGAAAACTGCGATTTAGGTAATGTGACCAAGTCCTCCTCCGGTCGCAGGCTGGGGTATTCCACGGTTCCGGCGGAAATGCCGCTGGTTGCCGGACTCGTCGAAACCGAATGGTCCGCTGCGCCCGCCAACCACCATCCGAGAACCACACCAGCAAGTCCACCGACCAACGGTTTCAGAAAATTCACCATGGTTTCTCGGGTTGGGTGCCAGCCTCACGGATCAGGCGCTTCCAGTCTATCTGAAGGTTCAGGTGGCCGATGCGTCGATTCAGGGAATCGGAAACATGGTCGGATAAACTGTTGGCGTATGCGCGCTCCACGAGGGATTCGGAATAATTGGGAAGTCCGTAACGCAAATAGTCTCCTGTGAATGCGGCCTGCAACACCAGTTGATCCCGCGGACCTTCGTCCGGAGAGATTGCCGCGACGACGGTGAACCGCGGTCCATCGCGTGGTCCGAGGGCGGCGAGCAGATCCGCATCGAGATCGTTAAAAATGGTCCGGCGCTCGGCCGTTTCATCGCCGAATCCGAGGCGCAGCGTCCCGTCGCCAACGTATTGCGGAACCACGCTTCGCTGTTCGAGTCCGCGCAAGCGGGTGCCGAAACGCTTCAGGGTCTCGCGAAGTTTTTCTGTGTGCGGCCCGTCAAGGGCGAGGAAACGGGCGATCGGTGCCAGATCGGGACCGCCATCCTCGCGTGCTACGGAATAGCCATCGCTGCCCCAGCCTTCGTCGTTGGGAATTAAGGTTTGGACCGTGTGCTTCCATTGCAGGCAATCGCCGATGTCGATAACCAGCTTATACCGCTCGCGCTGGAGCGTGCGCCATTGCAATGGACTGAACGTTAGTGTCTCGTCCTTCGTGCGTTCGCGAATCTTCGTCCGGCGCGTGAATCCGACTTCTCTTTTGAAGACGGCTTCGATTTCCTCCACGGCTGCGGCAGGTGCCTGAGACCGGATTTTTGCCGAGCCATGATCCCGCAGGACGAAGCCGACCGCCAGCCCGACGACCAACATCAGGGCGGTTGGACTCCAGGATTTCAAATGGCGTTTCATCAAGCTTCCATGGAAATCTCAATGATCCTCCTCATTATGACAGATGAGGTCGATGACAACGGCGGTCGCCAGCAAGAGGACGATATCTTCCTTTTCCGCGATCTCGATGCCATAACTGTCGGTTAGCGAGAACCAGCGTTTGGACACGTTCGCCACGGCGCCCCGCGAGCCTTCGATGCGATATTCGTGATCGAGAAAATCGCCCTCCGCTTCGAAGTCGTGATCGCCCGGTCCGTCAATTTCGAATTTGCACCGAAAAAAGGTGAAGTGCTCCTTCCGAACCACCACCTCACCCTGTCCGGGACGCTCGATGACATAGGTCGGACCCCAGGAAAAATGCTTCTGGCGGATGAAGGCGAGTTCCGTGCCGGACATGTCCTGAAAGCTCAGTTTGTCTCCGAAACTCAGCGCCCGGCCATCCACGAGAAAGCGGTCGCGGCCGCCGTAATCGCGGATGGTGAAATCGTCGCCCAGGCACCAGAACTTCTGCGTCATTTGGAACTTCATGCCGCCAAGCTGACAGACAAGCCCACGGCGTCGATAGCGAAACCGTGGACCTGATGCGCCAATACGTTTCGACCGGGGCGAGTCCGTTCCGCCTAGGAAAGTTATTTCGCGGTGACTCGCACGAAGAGCTTCGGATTCGCGAGCAGGTCGTTAGGGACGTCCACGATGATCTCCTCCACCGGATTCCCGCTGTTCGAGGCAACCGAATCCGGAGTGAACGGAAGCCAGGCGCCGCTAAGCGTGGTCGAATACTCGTAGGTATAGGTCAGATTGGTAAGCGAAGGTTTGCGGCGGGTGTAGGTGAACAATCCGGTGCCCTTGTCGAGCGGAAGCCTGATGGGGCTGACCGACGCGCCGGAAGTGGGAATGAGACCGAACGCATATTCGGTAAGATTGGTCTGTCCGTCATTGTCGGGATCGCCCGTCATGTTGCCGTTGAGCGCCGGATCGACGCCCAGCCACGGATTTTGCAGTCCGAAGGAATTCGCCCAGGCGGTGTAGGGATCCGCGCCGGACAGACTGAGTATAATCTGGGTCCCACTATAAGTTATGGCGTAGCCGGGCGCGGGGGCGAATTCTCCGGTGATGGACGTCCCCTCCGCGATGACATAGGACGACTCGGTAAATCCGGCACCCACCGCGGACACGTTCAGCGTGGCGCCGGTCACATCGATGTCTCCGGAGGATACCAATTTATCGGAGGTGGCACCGTTGATTTCCACGGCCAACGCGCCTGTTAGATTCACCTCGCCGGTGTTGAGGGTGCCGATGCCGGCATTGCCAGGGGCAACGGTTCCGGCAGCGTTGAGAATGCCCGCGAGGGATGCGGACCCGCCGATTGTGGCTCCCACCGCCACATTGGTGGAGCCGATGCCGGATTTCGGTCCGTTCACCAGCAGGGTGCCTTCGGTAACATTGGTCGTGCCTCCGTAAGTGCTTGCCGCGGCCAGGGTGAGAACCCCGGATCCGGTTTTTGTGAAACCTCCGATGAATCCGATGCTGGTGTCCGAGCCATTGTCCTGAAGCACCGCATTAAAGGTCAGTGCGCCGTTCACGATGAAATTTACGTTGCGATTGTCGGCACCCTTGGCACCGATGAGATCGAAATTCGCACCATTGATCAAAACCGTCGTGCCAGCACCGGCGTCGATGGTTCTGCCGCTTGACGTCCCGGTGATCGCGCCACCATTGGTGAAGGTGATCGTGGAGGTCCCGGACACCGGCCCGGTGAATCTGATAATGCCGCCCACGGACAATTGATTCATGGTATAGCCGGCGCTGGCAGTGGTCAGATTAAGGGTACCGGTAAGCGCGCTGCTGGTTCCCGTGGTCAGGGTGGAGCCGCTCGAAAGCGCCTCCGGACCGCTCACTTGGACGGTGCCATTCGTGAATTTGGTTTCTCCCGTGTAGGTATTGGTTCCCGATAGCACGGTCAGGCCGGTCCGGTCGATGTTGATGCCGTTGGCGAATGCCGAACCATTTGCGATGACTCCGGTGATGGAGAGATCCGCCGAGCCGGCAAGTTTTGCCGTGACGGCATTGGGAGAATTCGCCGCGATGTTCAAGCCCCTCAGCACCACGGTATTGCCAGCTCCGTCGAAAGTTAAGGTTCTGCCCGTTGTGGAGGTGGAGGTCACATTCAAGGTTCCCAGGCTGAATGTCACGCCAGTCCCAAGCACCGTTAGAGACCGGTCCGTGGAGGCGGTGGCGATTCCCGTGCCGAGGTCGAGATTGTTCAACGAGGTGCTGGCGCCGGTGCCGAACATCATGGCCGACGTCGTGTTGGAACCGTAGGTCACGGCGTTGTTTCCGGCGTTGGTGATGGCGGCGCCGCTGGTGTTGTTCAAAGTTGCGCCGGAGGAAAACAGAAATGTGCCGGTTCCCAAAGCGTTTGCGCTGTTCACGTTCAGAGTGCCGCTCGTTAGCGTGACCCCGCCGGAAGCTGCCGAGTTATTTCCGCTGAGTGTGAGAACCCCGCCCGCGGCATTCATTCTCGTCACCCCGGCATAGGAACTGCCGCCCGAGAGAATTGTAATTCCCGTGGACGTGACGGTGATACCGGAAAGCGAACCGTCCACAAACGATGTGGAGATTGGGCCACTGATCGTCGTATTCCCCGCACCCGCGATGGTTAGGGTTCGCGAGGTGTTGGTCGATGGATTCAAATCCAGCGGACCATTCACCAGCAACAAACCGCCCGCCGCCGTGGTCCACGGTTGGATGGACACCAGAGCGAGCGGAAGTGTGAATGTCTGCGTATTGGCCGCATCATGAGTAATCCCCGAACCACCTAACGTCAGGATTCCAATTCCTCCGAGGTCATAGGAGTATGCTCCCACCGGAAAGCTGATTCCAGCAATGATGCGATTTTGCGCGAGATTCGGATTCACCGCCGCCGCGCCGATGGAACCGAACACGCCGGTATCGATGCTGCTGCTGTTGGCGGGGAGCACTCCGCCGACCCAGTTGGAACTGGTCGCGAAGTTGGTGCCGGTGTTGTTCCATTCGATCGCGGCGGCATGCGTGAGAGGGGCGGCGGCGAGTGGGAGGAAGAGTGCGAATTTGAGGGCTTTCATGGGGTTGGACCGGTGCTGGATTGTCAGCAACCAACGGATGAATGGACGGCCCGGCGGGAAAGGAAAGGCAATAGTGCGCCTTCCGGAAAATGCCGTCTCGGACGCCATGGATGCCGCCGTGGTCGGCAAGCTTTTTGCGAGTGAAGCCGGTGCCGGCTTTCAGATAGGGCCTTCCGGCCCGGCCTTGTAGTCCCGGCTTTCGCAAGAAGAGTCCCCAGACACCCTAACCATTAGCCCCGCCTTGCCAGAACCTTTGGTTGTCACGAATCGGGAAAATGAAATCATCGCATAACGTGCCGGCGATGGTCCCGGATTGTTCCCGTGAGGCTCCGCGCCTGACACGGAGCCGGCTTCCCCTCACCCACCCTTCAGGCGGTCGATCGCGGCGAGATTAGCCCGGGCGCGGTCTCCCACCCGTCCGCTTTCCGCCAGCGGGCGCAACAGCCGCTTGGCTTCGGCCAGCTTGGCCTGCTTGATGAGACACGCGGCGAGATTGAGCGCGGCCTCCTCGCCGACGATCCCCGGATCGAAACTCGTGTGACGGTCGTAGTCATGGCTGCGGCCCATCGCGAGCAGCCGCCGCAATTTCGCCTCTGCGCGGCCATATCGTCCCGCTAGAAATGCCCGGCCCGCCGCCAGCCACAGCAAAGGCGGCGCGTCCGGAAACCACCGCGCCGCGAGCGCCTCCAGCTCGTCCGTCGTCCAGCCCGCGGGCAGATTGTCCGCGGGCCACTGGAGCAGCGTTTCCAAGAGCAGCGCCGCGTGAGGCAGCGGCGCGCTGGCGTCCTTCCGGTGCGCCGCCAGCTCGTCGCCCGCCTGCGCCAGCACCTCGCCGGCGCGCGCGTCGCCGAGTTGGAGGTAGGTCCTCAGCAGCTCGATTCGATAATACAAGCGCCCCGGCCGCTCCTCCAATTCCAGTGCCAGCAGCCGCGCGCTGCGCCGCAATTTCTCCGGCATCCGCTCGGCAACGTAGCCCCAATGCCGGATCACGATCCCCTTTGCCGTCTCCACCCGCGCCAGCGGCGGATCGAAATCGGGATGACATCGCCCGACGAAAGCCGCGCCCTCGCGCCGGAACAACCGGAGCTGCAGCATCCGCGTGTGCCGCGCCGGATCGCCGGCATCCATCAAATCGTGACGGATCACTTGGAATCCGTCCACATCCGGGCGTTCCACCGCCCGCCGCAGCGCCGGCACCGAAGCCATTTCCAGCGCCTCGTCGCTGTCCAGCCAGAGCACCCACTCACCTGTCGCACGGGCCAGCGCGTGGTTCCGGGCGGCGGAAAAGTCATCGCACCACGGGAAATGGTCGGTCACCGCCCCGTGCCGCCGTGCGATCGCCACGCTTCCGTCAGTCGATCCGGTGTCGGTGACGATGATTTCGTCAGCGATTTCCCGGACCGAGCCGAGCGATTCGTCGAGATCGCCCGCAGCATCGCGAACGATCATGCAGACCGAAATCATTTTCCGCGACGGCGGAACAGCAGAACCAGACCGCCTAGTCCGACCAACCCGGCGGCGCCCGGTTCCGGCACCGCGGCAAAAGCGCTGCCGTCCAGAGCGCCGTCACTAAAGGAAATCAGCGTGGAAACCTCGCCGGTCTTCGGTGTGGTCACGTTGAATGTGCCGTAGCCATTCTGATTGAACGAGAGTGTTTGTGCCAATTGCGCGGGACTGCCCGCGTCGTTTCCCTGCCCCAGATTTCCCGAGATCAGAGCGCTGGCAATCGTCGCTTCGGTGAAATCAAAGCCCGGCGAATCGAACGTGGCATCGAACGAATTTCCGATTGCGTTGATCCCGCCGAGGGAAATGCTGATCAATCCCGCCGTCTTATCATAAACGCCCATGATGGTATAGGTCTCCGGGGAACCCGTTAGCGCGGCATTCACGAAGTAGCTGGTGGTCACGCCGGCGGGGGCGTCCGGCAGCGCGAAGTTCTGCATGAATCCGGACGCGTTGGAGGCGTAGAATAGGTAAACGTGCGTCAGGCCTTTCGTCGTCGGGCTGATGGTTCCGCTGATGCCCATCGGCTCGATGACCACCAAGGCCTGAGCCTGTTGGCCGACGCCCCAGCATGTGGCCACAGCGGTCGCCGCGCAGGCGGCTTTGAGGTTCTTGTTCAGGGAGGAGGTGGTCATGATTGGATCGGAGGTTCGGAGCGGATTTCTCGCCAAGTTGGCTGACTACGCCTCGCAAAAAGGCGAAAGTCCGCTGGTCCGTCAAATCTAATTTCGAACGATCTTAGAAGACGCCGGTTCGGATTTCCCCGGGCTTGTGACGGGGTGGCGGGGGGCCTAGTTTGGCGGCGGATGAGGAGGCTGCGACTGTTTGCGATGTTCTACCTGGCGCTGGCCGGGGGTGCGGCTTGGTGGTTCCGCGGGGAAATCGCGGATTATTGGAAATCCGCCGGGGGAGGGGCGGTGCTCGGGCGGCGGAAGGTCGAAAAGCCGGAGCCGGAAAAGTATGCAGCACTGAAGACGGATCTGGCCCGCTGGCGCGTGAAGCTGGCGGCGCGGCTGGCGAAGGCGCGGACGGACTCGGAAAAAACGGCGGTGGAAGCGGACGCGCGGGCGGTTTTGGAAACGGCGCTGCCGGCGATGATGCGCTGCTGGCTGGGCACTCCGTGGGACTTCAACGGCACGGCGGTGGGGCCGGGCCAAGGCAAGGTGGCTTGCGGGTATTTCGTGGCGACAGTGCTTCAGGACGCGGGATTTCAGGTGGACCGCTACCGGCTGGCGCAGCAGCCATCGGAGAATATTTTGCGCTCCTTCCTGCCGAAGAGCGCCTGCTCGCTGGCGGTCGGCGAGGATTACAAAACCTTCGCGGCGGACGTCGCGGGCCGCGAACCGGGCGTGTACGTCATCGGGCTGGATACGCACGTCGGCTTCGTGGTGGTGGATAAGGGCGGCTTCCACTGCATCCATTCGTCCGGCGCGCGGCCGTGGTGCGTGGTGGACCAGGATGCTGACCACGCAGGCGTCATCCAGCGCTCGAACTGGCGCATGCTCGGGAACCTGACGGCCAACCGCAGCGTCCTACGCCGCTGGCTGAAATCGGAGAAAATCGTGGTGCGCGGCACATGAGGATTTCATGGAAATCCCTGCCGTTCGCCGCGCTGTTCGGAGCGTGCTTTCTTGCGGGCTGGCTGCTGCGGGGAAATCCGGCGGGTGCGGCGGGCAGGGAGGAAATCGGCCCGCGGCGGACGCGGGCAGCGTTGCGGCCGGCGATTTCTCCAACCGGCAGCGGGACGGCGATGCTCGACAACTGGGCCGGGAAACTGGCGGCGACGGGCGACGGCGGTTTGCCCCAAGCGGCGCGGGCGTTGCTGGGAAATCCGCATCGCAGCGATTTGGCGCTGTGGGCGCCGTTGCTGGCGCGCTGGTCGGCGGCGGACGGGCCCGGGATGATCGCATTTCTGGGCACCGCCGAACCTGCCAGCCAACGCGGGCGCTTGCTGGAACTCGCCTAGTATGCCTGGGGCGCGGCGGACCCCGATGCTGCGATGGCAGCGGGAAATTCCCTGCCGCCCGGACTCGCGAAAGAACTGCTGGATGGCGTGGCGGAGGTGGATGCGGCCAAGGCTGTCGCGCTGGCGCTTTCGATGCCGAAATCGCAGTTCGCGTTTGGCGGGATTGCCGGGCGGGTCTTGAAGTTTCATCCCGAATTGATAGAAAGCCTCATGGATCGGGCGGTCTACGACGGCGGGCGGTATCCATTCGAAAAGGCGAAGGTCGCCGAACTCGCGGCCAGCGATCCCGCCGCGGCCGTCGCCTTCGCCCGCAGTTGCGGGAATATCGGCTTGGATCCCGTGCCCAAGGCGGTGGCAACCATTGCCAAGCTCGACCCGAAAGCGGCGGCGGATCAGGTGGAGGCCATGGAATCCTGCCGTAGCAAAGCGCTTTCGTCCGTGGCGCTGGCGGAAATCTGGACCGCCCGAGACCCGGACGCGGCGCTGAAATGGGTGCGCGGCAGCTTGGACGGGCCGGTGCTCCAATCGGCTTTACTCGCTGCGGCGGCCGGAAGTGGCGATCCGGCGAAGGGGCTGGAACTGGTCGCGGAGGCGGGCTGGGAGGTTGGCGGGGATTTCCACTCCATCCGCGACAACGGCACGATGACCCCCGGCGAATCCATCAATATTCGCACTCCGGCCGGCGTTGCGGCGGACTTGCTGCGGCAGTGGGCGGGCCGCGATCCGGCGGCGGCCAAGGCCTATCTTGACAGCGCGATTCCCGCCAGATTGAGGGAAGAAATTTCGAAATCCGCCGGAATGCAACCATGAAACCCGCCACGAAAACTGTTATTTGCGCCATCGGCGGGATCGCCCTCGGGTGGTCCGTCGCCGGGGTTCCACGGAGTTCGGAAAATCCGGAAGAAAGCCGCAGTTCGAAAGTTGAAAACGTCGCCAAGCGACCGCGTCGGCCGATTCCATCACCCGCGCTGCTTGATGTCGCGGCGTGCCGGGCGCTGTGGGAGAGCGCGGCGAAACCCGATGGCCGGCATCCATTGTTGCGGCGGCTGGACCGTGAGCGGACGTTGCGGCGCTGGTTGGAACTCGATGCGGCGGGCGCGCTGGCCGAGGCGGGGAAAGGCTTGGAGGAAGGATTCGCGCGGGAGCTCTTCCGCCAATGGATCGAGCTGGATGCCGCGGCGGCACTGAGTGCGCTGAATCGCTCCGGTGAAGAACTGGTCCGCGAGGTCGCCACCGACTTTTTCCTGAATTTGCTAATCAAGGATCCCACGCTAGCCGCGGCGGAACTGGCAAATCCACGATGGCGCGATGCGAAACAGGATGTGGTCGGCTGGGATTTCCAACGCAATGTTGGAGAAGCGTGGATGCGGGCCGACCCGGCGGCGGCGATCGCGTCCTTGGGGGCGGCGGGAGTCCAGCCGCAGAACACTGAATACGCGTTTGGAATCGCGGATGCTTGGGCGGAAATGGATTTCAATGCCGCTTGGGAGCATTTTTTCCCTGATGCCGATTTGAAGAAAGTCGGCATATCGGAACTTGGCCCGAGAATGCTCGGTCGAGGCATTCTCGCTGGATCGGCTGAAGCGTTGGAACTCGCGGGATTAGCGCCTACGAAAATCGAACTGTTCGGTCCTTACTCCGTTGATCCGCTCCATCACATAGCCGATATGATGATCCGTGATATTCCGCGCGCCGCGCTGGAATGGGCCGAGGGACGCCCGGAGGAGACACGCTCCGGCTGAAGATTTTGGCGGGAGCCGCAGATTCGCTCGCCAATTCGGATCCAGAGCGCGCTCTCGCATTGTTGCAGGAGTCCGGCGAGGCGGCTGGCAGCAATCCGGATTCAGAATCATCCAGTGTCTCCCAGACCGATTCCCTGCTTCGGCAGATTTTCGCAGCGCTTGCGGCGAATGATCCGGCGGCAACCGCCGAGCGGGTCGCAGGCTTGCCACAGAAACAGCGGAGCGGAGCCATGACCGGCTATCTGACGAATGTTTTCCTAACAGATCCGGCCGCGGCCACCGCACGATGCCAGTCTTGGCTGGCCGATCCGGCGACTCAGGCGGATTTGCCAGCGGCCTGGGCGCGATCGTTTTCGTGGGGTCATGGCGCGGGCATCCGAGATCCGGCCGCTATGTTAGACGCAATCCCGGAACTCAACGATGCAGTGGATCCATACGTCCTTTCCACATGGGCGAAAGCGGATCCGCAAGCGGCGGCTGGCTGGATTGAAAAGCGTTTGGAGGCCGGGGAAAAAATCCCGCTAGGCGATAAAGGGATCTTGGCGGAACTTGCGATTTCCAAACCGGAATTCACCGCGGACTGGGTAACCAGCCTGCCGGAAGGCCCGTTGCGGAAATCCGCTGCGGAAACTCTGACGGCGAATTGGGCGGCGTTCGACCCGGCCGCCGCCCGCGAATGGACCCAAAGCCTGCCCGCTGGAGAACTCCGCAGCGCCGCCGAGGTCGGATTGAAGCGGACGGGCGAGCCGAAGCGAATACCTCGGTGAGCGGCGTCAAATCAGCTTCGGGCAAGGTAGCCGAAATGGTTCTGGCGCGACCGGGCAGGACCATTGCAATTGCGAATTCTTTTTCTCAAACCTAGCCCCGCAGTCCGGCCATGAAGCTCCGCGCCGCAGGCCTTTGGACTGCGGTGGCAAGGCCGCAGGCCGCGACACCGCTTTGGATT
>JBBSUD010000146.1:0-13342 GCA_038235225.1 Verrucomicrobiales bacterium | reverse complement strand
GTGTTATTTATTTTCTGCTTTTGTTTTTGTACTACCGACGCGCCCCCCCCCAACCGGCCAAACGCAACCGGCGGGGCGTCGCACGCCGCGCCGCCGGTCAATGCTTGGCAAGTGCGATTCCGCGCCGCCGTTAGGCAACTCTAGTCGATTCCGACAAATCGCTCGTCCAATCGCTCTAAAGCCGCTTCTCCTCGATATCGTACACGTCGAACCACACGTAAACCGGCTTCTCCGGCGGCAGGTTTCCCGGGATGTATTCCTCCAGAAATACCTGGAGCTTCATCTCCAGATCGCAGGGGCGCATCGCCCGCATCTTGTTGTTCCACGCGATGATTTCCTCCTTGTCCGAGACCGTGCTCTTTTCGCGGATCCAGCGGTCCATCGCCTCGTCATCCGCGCCGGTGGCCACGAAGCGCTTCATCGCCTCCGCATCGGTACCGGAGAAATCCAAAAACTGCCGGTCGAGCGGGCAATCGAAATGATATTCGCCCTGCGTGCCGGCGACGACCGCGCGGCATTTGTCCAGGGTGCGGGCGGCGATCACGAACCCGCCGATCGTGGCGCGCGGGCTGCGGGGAAAATCGCGGGTGAGATCGGGGGCGGGTATCGGGGCGGATCGTTCTTGGTTCATAAAGTTATTTAGCGGGGGTTTCTTTTGCGAACTCGCGGGCTTTTGCGAGGATTTTCTTGGGTTCGAGGCGGGTTCTGTAATCCGGATTCACGTGGGCATACCGAATCGTGCCGCCGGTATCGACGATGAAAACGGCCGGGTGCGGCAGCTTGTGGTGCGTCTCGCCGGACGCCGCCTCGATGTCGATTTTATAATCATTCACATACTTCGAGAGGGTTTCGTCCGACACTTTGAAGGAAATCCCGAAGGCATCGGCGGCCTTCATCCCACTGTCGGACAGCAAGGTATAATTGAATTTGTCATAACCCGGAGTCGCCGCGATTTTCCACGGCTGGTCCGCGCCGATCGCGAGGATTTGAAATCCCGCTTCTGTAAGATCGTCGTGGATTTCCGATAGGGCGGCGAGATGGGCGGTGCAATACGGGCACCAGCCGCCGCGGTAAAAAACGAGCACGGCGGGCTTTTTCGCGACTTCCTCGCGAAGCTTCACCGCCGCGCCTTCGGCAGTGCGAAGCGTGACATCGGGAATGCGGTCGGCGGTGGCGGCCTGCTCCGTGGCGGTGACCGGAATGATCGCGAGCAATGCCGCGGCAAGTGTGGGGAGGGTGGCTTTCATGGTCCGCCACCATGGCGCGGGTTTGTGGTTCGGCAAGAAGTTCAGTCCTCCATGGCGCGCGCCTGCGAACCCATTTTATCGATCCGGCTCCAGTCGGTCTGCCGGATGTCGTGGCGCGGCACGACTGATAGATCCGCCGCAGCCGGGTCGGGCGGAATGGCGATCCAGCCCATGCCCTGCCAGTCCGCGAACCAAGTGGAAATCTCCTCCGGCGCCGGTTCGCGCGCGGTTGGCTCGGCGAAAAGCGAGGCCAGCGGGCCGCCCTGCCGCAGCCGTTTCAGCAACTCATATTCCACCGGATCGAGCCGCCGCCGCGCCGCGCCGCCATTGGCCGCGCGCCATACGGCGACGCAGGCCCGCTCCGCCGCGGGTGGCGAAAATGTCTCCCAAGTTTCGCAAAGATCCGCCGCCGCGGGCAAATCCATAAGAATGACATGCGGCTGCAATCCCAACTCCGCCGTGGCCAGTTCCTCCGGGTTTGCGCAGCGCCATTCCGCAGCCTCGTAAATCTCCATGCTGGCATATTCCAAACGTGCGATCGCGGAAAACCACAACCTTTCGACCGGTTCGATTTCCTCCCATCCGGCGGTGAAATCCGAAACTCTCCTACCAAGGTGGCGCAAGGTATAACTCTCGGACGGACACGCTTCAAGAAACGCCTCCATCAGCTTCCAGAAAGTCCCCTCCCCCGCCAGCTTGCGAAGTATGGGGAAATCCTCGGCGATGGAATCCAGCAGGCGGAACCAATACTGCCGATGATATAACTCCAGCCGCTCGGCCGAAGACAAATTTTCGCCGGGCTTCATCAGCTTTTCGGCAGTTTTTAGAAAATCCCCGGAATGCGGTTCGTCCGAGGGCGCCAGCTCGGTGCTGCGGCGGCTTTTCCCCCGCAGCGGCAGGCGCAGGGCGGCGAAAAACTCGCGCTGGGTCTGCTCAAGCGGCTGCATGTTCCTCGCGCGCGGCCATGGCGGATTCCCGCCAGGTTTCGGATTTCTTCGCCTCGGTCCAGACTTCCTCGAACGAGGGAATCCGCCCGTCCCATTCCAGCAGCGTGGCGACGTGGCCGCAGCGCTCGATCGCCCGCTCGTACAACTTCCACACCGGATCGATCACCGGGTGATCGTGCGTATCGACGATGAATCTTTCATACCGGGAATGACCGGCAATGTGGATTTGCGCGACGCGCTCCGGCTGGATAAAATCGACATACTCCAGCGGATCGAAACCATTGTTGATCGACGAAACGTAAATATTGTTCACGTCGAGGAGAATGCCGACATCCGCCAACTCGCTCACTTCGGCGAGGAACTCCCACTCGGTCATTTCGTTGCCGTTGAATTCGCCATAACTGCTGACGTTTTCCACCGCCACCGGCACTTCGAGGAAGTCCTGCGTCATGCGCAGGTTCTCCGCCGTTTTCCGCGCCGCCTCGAAGGTGAAGGGAATCGGCAGGAGATCATGGCTCATGCCGCCATCGATGCTGCCCCAGCAGAGATGATCCGAGACCCACGGAGTGTTCGTCCGCTTCACGAGGCGCTTGAGACGCTTCAAATGATCGCGGTCGATGCCGTCCGAATTTCCCGGATAGAGACCGACGCCGTGCTGCACGACGCGGTATTGTTCCAAAATCATGTCGAGCACTTCCAGCGGACGCCCGCCCTCGACCATATAGTTTTCGGAGATGATTTCAAACCAGCCGACGGCGGGCTTTTCCGATAGAATGTGCCGGTAGTGCGGCGACCGCAGACCGATGCCCGTGGCCAGTTCGACACCTCCGGTGAATCGCGATGCCGTCATGATATTGTGCTATGAAAAACCCCGCGCGGTCCGGTGACCGCCGCGGGGGGTTGGGATTCATTCAGAGGATTTCGCCGCCCTTCATCTTGTCCTTGCCGGTGCACTTGTCCTTGTCCTTGCCGGTGCACTTATCCTTGTCCTTGCCGGTGCACTTGTCTTTTTCCATCTCGGTGACGGAAGTACTGAGTGTGGAGGTTCCTTCCTCCTTCTTTTGCTTATCCTTGCCGGGGCAGCTATCCTTGCCATCGCACTTGTCCTTTTCCGCCGCGGCGGGAAGTGGCGTGCCCAGGGATTGGGCGGCATTGGAGAGGGTGGTTCCGGCGGCGAAAACTCCGGCGAGGGCTGCTGCGACGAGCGCGTTGGTTGATTTCATGATGATTGTTAGTTTGGTGTTTTATTCGGACAATGCCGCGTCGGATCGACGGACGTTGCGGGAAATCAGAGTTGCACCGCCCGGGCTTATTCCAATCGATTTCTTCCGGGCCACAGGAAATCGACCGCCGGCGCACCGCGGTTATTTCCGCAGCGAGTCGGCTTTTCCCCAAAATTCCCGGCCCGCCGCGGATTCCCTGTCCGCCATCAGCCACAGCTCGCGGGCTAGTGACGCGTTGGCCAGCAAGTCACGGGGCGGATTCTTTTTCCACGCGGCGTAGTGGAAATCGCAACTGGCGCGGGCGCGTTCGAGGAACTTCGCGTCGCCGGTGCGGCGGTGGAGTTCGAGATCCGCCTCGACCATGAGGTGGGACCATTTGATCGCATCCCGCCATGCGCCGGTCGCCGGGTCGAGCATGGCATCGGCTGCGTTGCCGATCCGAACCGCCTCGTCCAGCCAGATGTTTTCCCCGGTTAGAGCGTGCAGGCAAAGATTCGCCCGCAGCATGAGGGCGGAGTTATAGGTTAGCTGGAAGGTGGCGATTTTTCCGGTGGCCACCCGGATGTGGTCGTTAAAGAGGCCGCTCTCCGCCTGGAGCGTTTCATTTGTCCAGCCGACGAGCTTCCGGCCCTCCTCGACGCGTGTTTCCGCGGCTTTCGGCGGCAGATAGGTCGAAATCCGCAGGCAGCCGACGGCCGCGGGGGCGTTCACGCAGACGTTTTTCGCGTCATCCTTGTGGAGTTCGTGCCACCAGATTCCGCCGCCAGCGTCCTTGTCCCATCCGCTCATCACGAAATCCAGCGTCTCGCCCGCGCGCTTCAGATAGCGCGAGCCGCCGGTCAGTTGATATGCCTCCAGATAGGTGATGACCATCCACGCGTTGTCATCGTAATATTTGTCGTTCCCATTTCCGGAAGTGGGACTTGGTTCATAGCCGGGAACGTTCGCTTCCGCGTCCCAAAACGCATCCAAGCCTTTGAAGAATTTCGGCAAGACGGATTTGTAATGCGGATCGTGCCGGGCCGCTGCGACCACGGCGGAAAACATCACCCCGGCGCCCCAGAGATGGTCCGGTTCCCCGCCGCCGGCTTCCATGGAGTAGAGATTTCGCTTCGGCATCCAGAAATCCCGCTCGATGCGCGCACTGACCTCCGCGGCTTCTTCCGCGTAGGACGCGGCGCGCAGGCCGGAGGGCGATATGAGGAACGCGGCCGCGATCCACGCTGCGGATTTCGGGAAAATCATCCGGCTGTGGACGGACCGGGGCGGGCGCTCCTGTCAGCGGAATGCGCGAGGGCGGGATTTCGAGAAATCGGGAATCGACCGGCATTCCCGCTTGCACGGAGAGCGTTCGCCCGATCCTTTCGCATCGTTTTTGATCGAACTTTCGCAATGACCCAGACCGCCAAAACCTCCGCCAGAACCATCCTCACGTGCGCCGTGGTTTCCATCGCCGCCGTCTCCGCCGCCGATTGGTTCGCACCGCTGGGAGTGGCGATTTACATGCTCTATCTGGTGCCGGTGGCGCTGACATTTTATTGCTGGCGGATGTGGATTCCGCTGGCGGCGGCGGGCATTTCCACGGTGTTGCTCGCGGTGGATTTCCTGCTGACGCCGATGGGTCCGGATTTTGAAATCGCGCGGTTGAACCGCGGATTTGGCGCGATCACAATCTGGCTGGTGGCGGTCATCGGCTACCGGTTTATCCGCGAACGGCTGGCGGTGCGGGAGGAAAACTGGCTGCAAGCCGGGCAGACGAATCTCGGCGAACAGTTGCTGGGCGAGCAACGGATGGAGGAGCTGGGCGACAGCATTTTACGCTTCTCCGCGGAGACGCTTGGCGCGGCTGCGGGGGCGCTTTTCGTGTCCGAAGGCGGACATTTCAAACGCTGCGCGACCTTCGGCGCGGCGGCGGACAGCGTGCCGGAAACGTTTTCAAAAGATGACGGGTTGCTCGGTCAGGCGGCGAAGGACGGCAGGGATTTCCTCGTTTCGGACGTGCCGGACGGGTATCTGGCGATCGGCTCGGGACTTGGGAAAAGCTCGCCGCGGCACCTGCTGATTTCCCCGATGCGGCTTGGCGGCAAGGCGAACGCGGTGATGGAGCTGGGCTTTCTCCAGCCGGTGCGCGAGGTGGATCGCGAACTGGTCCGGCGGGTGGAAACTGCGATCGCGGTGGCGGTGCGGGCGGTGAAATACCGGGTGCGTTTGCAAGAGCTGCTGGAGGAGACCCAGCAGCAATCGGAGGAGGTGCAGGCGCAGAGCGAGGAGCTGCGTGTTTCCAACGAGGAGCTGGAAGAGCAATCACGCGCGCTGCAGGAGTCGCAGGGTCGGCTGGAGCTGCAACAAACTGAGCTGGAACAAATCAACACGCAGCTCGAAGCACAGACGGAGACGCTGGAGCGGCAGAAGCGCGAGCTGGTCATTTCCAAAAAGGACTTGGAACGGCAAGCCCGCGAGGTCGAAAAGGCGAGCCGCTACAAGTCGGATTTCCTGGCGAACATGTCTCACGAGCTGCGGACGCCGCTGAACTCGTCACTCATTCTCTCCAAGCTGCTTGCGGAAAATCGCGCAGGCAATCTCACGCCGGAGCAGGTGAAATACGCACTGACTATCGAGTCGTCCGGCAACGACCTGCTGGTGCTCATCAACGACGTGCTCGACCTCTCGAAAATCGAGGCGGGGCACATGGAAATCCACCCGGAGACGATCGCGGTTTCGCGGCTGGCGAAGGATTTGCAGGATTTGTTCGAACCGATCGCCGGGAACAAATCGCTGGCGCTGGACATCGAAATCACGCCGGACGCACCAAAAAACATCGTGACCGATATGCAGCGGCTGGAGCAGGTGCTGAAGAATCTTTTGTCCAACGCGTTGAAATTCACCGAGTCCGGCGCGGTGAAGGTCCGCATCGGCCGGTTCGCGGACGGCAGAGTGAGCTTCGCGGTGACCGACACCGGCATCGGCATCGCGCCGGAACAGCAGCGGACGATTTTCGCCCCATTTTTCCAAGCGGACGGCACGACCAGCCGGAAATATGGCGGGACCGGCCTCGGGCTGTCGATTTCCCGCGATCTGACGCGCCTGCTCGGCGGCGAAATCCGGCTGGCCAGCACGGTCGGCGAGGGCAGCACGTTCACGGTCATCGTCCCGGAGATATTCGAAGGGCCGGGGGAAATTCCCGAGCCGCTGCCGATCCCGTCCGCCGCGCCCCCGCCGCCGGACATGGCGACCGCCGAGAAATTCTACCCCGGCACCGTGCCGGACGATCGCGAGCACCTCACGCCCGGCAGCCGCCTGATCATGACCGTCGAGGACGATATTTCCTTCGCCGGGATCATTTCCGACCTCGCCCACGAAATGAATTTCCAATGCATTGTCGCCACGTCGGTTGAAGAAGCGCTGGCGTTGGCTTTCAAATACTTGCCGAGCGCGATCGTCTTGGACGTCGGCTTGCCGGACCATTCCGGGTTGCTCGTCCTGGAGCGGCTCAAGGCCGACCGCCGGACCCGGCACATCCCGATCCACGTCGTTTCCGCAGGCGATCACACCCGCACCGCGCTGGAGCTGGGCGCGATCGGCTACCTGCTCAAACCGGTGAAGCGCGACCGCCTCGCCCAGGCGTTCCGCGACTTGGAATCCCGCATGACCGACAAGATGCGGCGCGTCCTCGTCGTCGAGGACGACCCGGTGCAGATGGAGGCCATGCGCGACCTCCTTGGCTCCCGCGCGGTGGAAACCGTCTGCGTCCGCACCGCCGCCGAGTGCCTGGAAAACCTCAGCCGGACGACCTTCGATTGCATGGTGCTCGACCTGAGCCTGCCGGACGCCTCGGGTTTTTCCCTGTTGGAAAAGCTCAGCCAGGAGGACGCCTATTCGTTCCCGCCCGTCATCGTCTATACCGGCCGCGATCTCACCGGCGCGGAGGAGCAACGGCTGCGTAAATACTCCAAGTCCATCATCATCAAGGGCGCGAAATCCCCGGAGCGTCTTCTCGACGAGGTTTCGCTGTTCCTCCACCAGGTCGTCGCCGAGCTGCCGCCGGAGAAGCAGCGCATGCTGGAAACCGCCGCCAACCGCGATGCCGCGCTGGAAGGCCGCAAAATCCTCGTCGCCGAGGACGATGTGCGGAACGTTTTCGCCCTCACCAGTCTGCTCGAAGGCCGCGGCGTCACCCTGCGGATCGCGCGAAATGGCCGGGAAGCGATCGCCGCGCTGGAGGCCGGCCTCACCGATCCCGCGGCGGCCGTGGACCTCGTGCTGATGGACATCATGATGCCGGAAATGGACGGCTTTTCCGCCATGCGGGAGATTCGCAAACGCCGCGAATGGGCGAAACTGCCGATCATCGCGCTGACCGCCAAGGCGATGAAAAACGACCAGGAGCAATGCCTCGCCGCCGGCGCGAGCGACTACCTCGCGAAACCGCTGGACGTGGAAAAGCTGCTCTCCCTCATTCGCGTCTGGATGCCACGATGAAAAGCGACACCGCCGGGACCGAGGAAATCGAGCTGAACCTCTTGCTGGAGGCCGTTTTCCAGAAGCATCACCACGATTTCCGCAGCTACTCGCCGGCCTCGCTCAAGCGCCGGCTCATGCAGGCCAAGGACCATTTCGGCTGCGCCAGCCTGTCCGCGCTCCAGCACCGCGTCCTCCACGAGCCGGACGTGATTTCCCGGTTGCTGCCATTTCTCACCGTCCAAGTCAGCGACATGTTCCGCGACCCCGCGTATTTCCGCTCGCTGCGCGAAAAGGTCATCCCCCACCTCCGCACCTACCCGTCGCTCAAGGTCTGGATCGCCGGTTGCAGCGCGGGCGAGGAACTCTACTCGCTGGTCATCCTGTTCCGCGAGGAGGGGCTGGAAAGCCGGACGATTTTCTACGCCACGGACATCAATTCCGAGGCGCTGAAAAAGGCGGAGGCCGGCGTGTACGACTTGGATCGCATCGCCCTTTTCACGGAAAACCACCGCCGCTCCGGCGGGAAATCCTCGCTGTCCGACTATTACACCGCGGGCTACGGCCGGGCGATTTTCGACAAATCCCTCCGCGAGCGCGCCGTTTTCTCGGACCACAGCCTCGTCTCGGACGCCGTGTTTTCCGAAACCCACCTCGTCTCGTGCCGGAACGTGCTGATTTATTTCAATCGCGCTTTGCAGGACCGCGCGGTCGGACTTTTCAGCGAATCGCTGGTGCGCAAAGGATTTCTCGGCCTCGGCTCGCGCGAAAGCCTGCGCTTCTCGGCCCTCGCCGGGGATTTCGAGGACTTCGACCACCCGGAGCGGATTTACCAGAAGGGGGACGGCGCGTGAGAACGCCAGCTCCCGCCGCGGTCGTCATCGGCGCGTCCGCCGGCGCGATCGACGCCCTTTCCGCGATCCTGCCGGCGCTGCCCGCGGACTATCCGCTGCCGGTGCTCATCGTCGTCCACATTCCCCGCGACCGGGAAAGCATGCTCGCGGAAATCTTCGCCACCCGCTGCCGGCTCCCGGTCAAGGAGGCCGAGGACAAGGAGGAAATCCTCGGCGGCACGGTCTATTTCGCGCCGCCGGACTACCACCTGCTTGTCGAGCCGGATTTCACGATCTCGCTTTCGTCCGACGTGGCCGTGCTCTACTCGCGGCCGTCGATAGACGTGCTCTTCGAGTCCGCCGCCGATGCCTATGGCGACCGCCTCGCCGCCGCCATCCTCACCGGCGCCAGCGCCGATGGAGCCGCCGGCATGCGCGCGGTTTGCGCCGCCGGAGGTCGGGGTTATGCGCAATCGCCCGCCACCGCCGAGTGCGGCACCATGCCCGCCGCCGCCCTTGCCGCCAGCCCCGCCGTCGTCGCGATGCCGCTTGCGGAAATCGCCACGGCGCTGGCAAATCGATTTCCCGCCGAGATTTCATGACCGATTCCCGCACCATCAAGTTCCTCCTCGTCGATGACCTCGACGCGAACCTCACCGCCCTCGAAGGCCTGCTCGCCCGCGACGGCCTCGAGCTGCTCAAGGCGCGGTCCGGCTCCGAGGCGCTCGAACTGCTGCTCATCCACGAGGTCGCGCTGGCGTTTCTCGACGTGCAAATGCCCGGCATGAGCGGCTTCGAGCTGGCGGAAATCATGCGCGGCGCGGAGCGGACCCGCAGCGTGCCCATCGTTTTCCTCACCGCCGGCACCGTCGATCGCGAGCGCCGGATCCGCGGCTACGAGGCCGGCGCCGTGGATTTCCTGCCCAAACCCATCGACCCCGCGAACCTCCTCAACAAGGCTGCCACCTTCTTCGAACTCGCCCGCCAGCGCCAGGAACTCCGCGACAATGAGGCCCGCATCCGCGACGCCAACGACCAGCTCGCCCGCCGCAACGCCGACCTCGCCGAGGCGGATCGCAACAAGGACCAATTCCTCGCCGTCCTCGCCCACGAACTCCGGAACCCGCTCGCCCCCATTCTCATGGGCCTGGAAATGATGGAATCCACCCCGGGCCTGCCCGCCCAGGTGGACGGCCTCGCGAAAATGATGCGCCGCCAGATGGGCCAGATGGTCCACCTCATCGACGATCTGCTCGACATTTCCCGCATCAATACCGGCAAGATTTCCCTCGTCCGCTGCCGCGTCGATCTTGGCGAAATCCTCGAGGCCGCCGTCGAAGCCGCCCGCCCGTTCATCGATGGCCGCGAGCACGAACTCATCATCCGGAAATCCGCCGCACCGCTCACCCTCGATGCCGACCGCCATCGCCTTTCCCAAGTGATTTCCAATCTCCTCTCGAACGCCGCCAAATACACCCCGCCCCACGGCCGCATCGAAGTTTCCACCTCCCCGGCCGACGGCGGGATGGCGGAAATTTCCGTCAAGGACAACGGCGAAGGCCTCGGCCCCGATGCCCGCGAGCGGATTTTCGAAATGTTCGAGCAGGTCGATCCCTCCCGCCAGGACGGACTCGGCATCGGGCTCACCTTGGTGAAAAACATCGTCGAACTCCACGGCGGCATGATTTCCGTCCGCAGCGATGGCCCCGGCGAGGGCAGCGAATTCACCGTCCTCATTCCACTTGCCCCCATGGCGGAAACCGCCGTCGAAACCCCGGCCCCCCAAGCCGCCTCCGCGCCGCGCAAATCCTCCCGCGTCATGGTCGTCGAAGATAGCAAAAGCACCGCCGGCATCCTGGAAATGTTCCTCCGCCTCGAAGGCATGGAAACACGCGTCGCCTACGATGGCGAGGAAGCCGTCGAGCATGCTCGCGACTTCCGCCCCCACCTCATTTTCATGGACCTCGGCCTCCCCAAAAAAGATGGCTTCGAAGCCGCCCGTGAAATCAGCGCCGAGCACCCGGACATAATCCTCATCGCACTCAGCGGTTGGGACCGCGAGGAAGACCGCCAGCGCTCCGCCGCCGCCGGCTTCCACGGCCACGCCGCCAAACCCGTAACTCCGGACGGGTTGAGAGAGTTTCTGAGGTTGCTGGATCAAGAACATGCGCCAGCCGTGGAATGAAGAAACCGGCACTTTGCCGGGCTTCAAAAAAACCTCAGAAACCCGCACGCCTCCCATCCTCCCGCTAGGGTTGAAACCGAAACCCTCGGCTTCAACCTTGAAGCGCAAGCTTCGATCATTCGGATCCGCGCAAAGAGCTGTTGATGTAATATTTTTGCGCTGCAAAAATCCCCGACCTCCGGCGTCAATTCAGGCCGCGATCACGCTGTATCCACAAACCATGAACTGAAGTTTCAGGATTTGTTTGATCCGACTTTCCGCCCGGGATTCGGCCCGGAAAGGGCCATGGAACGAAGCCCGGCCCTTCAGGGCCGGGAATCTATCACTAACTGAACCGCGGCCTGAGAGGTAGCCGGAACCGTTGTTTCGCCGAGTGCGGCAAATCGTAGGACGTCGCACCGGATTGTCAGGAACTATCACCGCTTCATTTCAGCCCGCCGGAATGGCGAGCATCGAGGAATTTCCCGTCACGTTCGACATCCAAAAACTGCGTCGAATACCGAATGCCGCCTGCTTGCGATAATTCCGCTGCAAGAAGGTCGCGAACCCGGAGTCCTCGGAACATCTTCAATCTTCTCTCCACTTTTTTTGCGATTTCTTGCTCCTTTTTGCGGCCCAAATCCAGTTTGTTCCCTGCATGAACTTCGGCATCATCGGCACCGGCACCATCGGACGTTTCCACGCGGAGGCCATCCGCGCCATTCCGGGAGCGGCGCTGCGCTCGGTTTGCAATCGCAACACCGCGGATTTCGGCGTCACTTGTTATACCGACCTCGCCGCGTTTCTCGCCGATCCGGAATTGGACATTGTCACGATTGCCACGCCATCGGGAGCGCATTTGGAACCGGCCATCGCCGCACTGCGGGCGGGCAAGCATGTCATCTGCGAGAAGCCCTTGGAAATCTCCACCGATCGCATCGACGCCATGATCGCCGCCGCCGATGCCAGCGGAAAGACTCTCGCCGCCATCCTCAATCGCCGTTTCACCCCGGCCATGGACGCGCTCAAAGCGGCTTGCGACGCGGGACGTTTCGGGAAAATCGTTTCCGCTTCCTGCTATGTGAAATGGTTCCGCGACCAGGCATACTATGACTCCGCCGCCTGGCGAGGCACCCGCGCTCTCGACGGCGGCGGCGCGCTCATGAACCAAGCGATCCATGCCATTGATTCCCTGCTATATCTCGCAGGTCCGGTGAAATCCGTCCGCGCCAGCACCGCCTGCCTCGCCCACGAGCGCATCGATGTCGAGGACACCGCCGTCGCCGTCCTCGAGTTTGAGAGCGGCGCGCGCGGCGTCATCGAAGGCTCTACCGCATGTTGGTCCACCGCCGGCCATCCGGCCCGCATCCAGATATGCGGCACCGCCGGTTCCGCATTTCTCGCCGACGAATCCTTTGAAGTCTGGGATTTCCAAACAGAAATCCCCGGCGACGCCGAAATCCGCCGCACTCTCATGCGCGGCACGCAGCCCACCCTCGGTGCCAACGACCCCAAAGCCATCCAGTTCCACCAGCACCGCCGCAATTTCGAGGAAGTCCTGACCGCCATCCACGAAGGCCGCGAGCCAAGTACCTCTGCCCGGGAGGCAAGGAAAGCCGTGGTGCTGATCGAGGAAATCTATCGGAGCGCCAGGTAGGGAGATAGGGGAAGAATGTGAGGAAGGCGGAAAATGACAATTACGACTTTTCCTTATCCTAACTTCCGGGATACTCCTCCACCCTCTCCAGTTTTACCCCATACAGTGCTGCGATTTCCGGAGCGTCGGAGACATGATAGACCTCGCGGTAATAAATTTCCCGGATGCCATAAGCGCAGAGAGTTTGCATGCATGCGGTGCAGGGCATGGTGGTGGTGGCCACGATTTTCGCCTCACCACGGCGGAAGAGGCTGCAAAGATTTACCTCGGCGTGTAGCATGAATTTCTGCCGCGCCTCGCGGTCGTCCCAAAATCCAGGCGGCGGATTGTAGCCGGGTGCGAGTCCGTTGTAGGCGGTGCCGATGACGCGATTGTCGAAATCCAGCGCGGCGGCTCCGACCTTGCGATAGGGATCCTCGGACCGCAGGCTGGCGACGTGTGCGAGAGCCATGGCGTATTGCGGGATGGGCAGGCGGTCGGCGGACATGGCGGGAGGATAGGGTGCGGATGGGAGAATTGAAGCCCAAAGGAGTTTCAAATCATCTCCCGGCCCTCAAATCCGGCGGAACCCTAACGGCGCGATTGACGGACGCGGCGGATTTCCTAACTTCGCTACACCCGGTCCTCCTCTCCCCCGGAGACGATCGTGTGAACCCACAAAAACACACATAGATAGAGCCTGTCCCACGAGCGGCGCTTTTTCAGGATCGACGCGATAGGTGAGCAAGAGAACACCATCATGATTCCTAATCGATAAAAATTCTGGTGGCCGCAGGGTTGGAATCGCTCTTTCACGGGCTTTTTCACGTTTTC
>JBBSUD010000145.1:0-13344 GCA_038235225.1 Verrucomicrobiales bacterium | reverse complement strand
ATGAGATCGTGGTGGTGGATGATGGAAGCTCCGACCGTACTTGGGAAATTCTGCAGGAGAAACAATCAAAAATTGCCGAACTACACCCGGTCAGGAGTCCGGGACCGCATGGATTCGGAAGAGCAATCATCAGGGGATTGGACGCCATGCAGGGAGACGCGGTTGTCATCATGATGGCCGACGAGTCGGACGACTGCCGTGACGTGGTCCGTTACTGGGAGAAGCTCAACGAGGGATTCGACTGCGTCTTCGGTAGCCGGTTCACGAAGGGAGGGGGTGTCATCGACTATCCGCCGCTGAAGCTTCTACTCAACCGCATGGCCAACGCCTTCGTCCGCACGCTCTTCCAGCACGGCCTCAATGACACCACGAACGCGTTCAAGGCCTACCGGCGGACGGTGATCGATGGCGTGCGGCCCATCCTTTCGCCGCACTTCAACATCACGGTTGAACTGCCGCTCAAGGCAATCATCCGCGGCTATACCTTCACGACGATGCCGATCACTTGGCGCAACCGGCGTCACGGTGTTGCGAAACTGAAGATCGGCGAAATGGGCAGCCGCTATCTTTTCATCTGCATGTATGTCTGGCTTGAGAAGTATTTCTCGAGGGGCGACTATCGAAAATCGTGAAGTCCGGACAACTGCTCAGGAGCTCCCAAACAGGGTAGTCCGCTTCCCACTCACTTTACTTGCGGTCTTTGCCAGATACGGAGTCCCGACCCGAGCACGGGTCCGGGAATGAACCCGGCAGCCGCCGCCCTTGAGAGCGGGTCGGGCGACTCGTCTCGCCCTCGTTTGATCCAAGTCGCAAAATCAAGCATCGGATCGGGATTTACCGCCACGGTTTCGACCAGAAATCGAACTTCACCCAAGGCGCGATCGTACTCCGGCATTCCATCAGTGAGAATAGAACAGCGGTGACCGGAATAATAGGAGACGACAGGAATGTGCGGATACTCGCTCAGGGAGGGCCGGTGATTCAGCTTGACCGCCACTGGCTCGCCTTCGGGCACATGGTTGATAATCCAAGCCGCCGCTCTCATCAATATCCATTCTTTTCGGAAAAGATAGGCGGACATCCCAACCATGGGCAGAATAAGGCCAAAGACCAGCACACCGGTGACCACCCGCGTCGAAACGCGGGATGGCAGCCGGGTCAGTAGCCGGACTACGCCAATCGCAAGCAGCATGGCACACGGAATGAGGAATGGCAGATTGTAATAGCTATGTCCTCCAGCCGTCTGAGCGCCCCATATCACCACATACACGCATAGGCTGGCACACCAGAGCAGGATGAAACATGAGCGGACTGCGGTTCGATTTCGTACAACGCAGGCCAGGCCCACAACGGCGAACAGCACCCCCAGAGGGGAGAGGAGGAACGCCGTCAGATAGGAAGCAATTCTCAGATATACCGAGGGCGAAAAGTGGGAGGAAGGCTTTCCGAGGAAAACGCGCAGGGATTCTTCGGAGGTCCAATAAGGAAAATAGGCCGCATTCACTGCGGTAACCTCCCCACTCCAAAGCTTGACGGCGATCAGGACCGCAACAAGTCCCGCGAAGTGAAGCGGCCGGAACAAGAACTTCCAATCTTTGGCCCTTAGCATGAGGAAGAGCGCAAGGATGCCTAAATGGGAGAACGCCGGAAATTTGATCAGACATCCGAAAATCGCCAGTCCCGTCACAATCAGAAATCGCACCACCGAAGTCTGCTCGATATATCTCAGCACCGACAGGACGAAGCCAACGGTTACTGCCAGAAATATCATCTCGGGCATCAGAGCTTGCCCATAAAAAACGGAAAGCGGCGCAAAAACGAAAACTCCATTCGCCCAGTCGGTTTCCTGAGGAGAGAGAAAGCGGATCCACAGTCCTTGAACAAGCAGAAAGGAGATCACCCAAAAACTCACACTGACGATTCGTCCCGAGAGATCGATCAGATGCGGATCCGCCCTGTCGGGGTAGGGTGGATGCTTAGGCCATCCTGCCGCGTTTAGAACCTCATAGACACCTTGGGTCATCAAATTGTAAACCGGTAGTTCCTGGAGGACGCGCGCAGGCAGGGTTCCTCTCCAACTCGCGTTGGAGTCTAGCTGCCAACCCGGCTCTTCAATCAAGCTGCGAATGGCATCCGCTGTTTGAGCTTGGCGCGTGTACATCGCATCCACGATCGGCGCCGGGAGGTTCCACGCCCTGCCCAGCACGCCAAGGCAGAGCAGGATCCAGAATAATCGTGACTGGCTCAGGATGAGTCTTTTCATTGGCGCGGGAGTGGTGCTCCCCGATGGCGGGGCTGTCCAGTAAAAGCAAGAACGGCCCCGCTTCCGCGGCCACCGCTCAGGCTTAGCGATTCATCATGAAACTTCTACTTACAGGCGGCTCGGGTTTCATCGGGACCAACGCGGTCGGCCATTTCCTGGCGCGCGGATTCGAGGTGATGAATCTGGATGTGCAGCCGCCGTTGGACGCGCGGCACGGACCCCAGTGGCGGAAGGTGGACATTATGGACGCGGCGGCGTTGCGGGCGGCCTTTGCTGATTTCCATCCGCAGGCGGTGATTCATTTGGCGGCGCGGGCGGAGTGCGACGAAAACACGACGGTCGAGACCGGCTACCGGATGAACACGGAAGGGACGCACCATGTGTTGGACGCAATTCGTGGAACTCCATCGGTCGAGCGGGCGATCGTCGTTTCGAGCCAGTTTGTCTGCGGGCCGGATCACCCTCCGCAGGGCGACGAGGATTTCGAGCCAGTGACGGTTTACGGGCAGAGCAAGGTGATTACGGAGCAGCTCACGCGAGTGGCCGGGCTAGAATGCTGTTGGACGCTGGTCCGGCCGACAAACATCTGGGGGCCGTGGCACCGGCGCTATACCCAGGAATTCTGGAGAGTGGCGGAGAAGGGTTGGTATCTGCATCCGGGAGGTGCGCCGGTGACGCGATGTTACGGATTTGTCGGAAATCTGGTGGCGCATTTGGAGGCGATTCTTATAGGTGAGCGCTCGCGGGTGGATCGGCAGGTATTCTACCTGAGCGATCCCGCCGACGACATTTACGGCTGGGCGAACGCGTTTTGCCGCGGGTTGAGTGGTAAGCCGGCGCGTCGCGTGGCGCGGCCGGTGCTGAAAATGCTTGGTCTAACCGGCGACGTGATTTCAAAAATCACCGGCAAGCCGTTCTACATCACATCGAGCCGGGTGCGCAGCATGACCAGCGACTATGTCGTGCCGGAGGTGATCGAGCGGACGATTTCGGTGCTCGGCGAGCCGCGGTATTCGCTTGAGGAAGGAGTCACGCAGACGCTGGCGTGGCTGAAATCACGGAGCGCGACGAACCCGGCCGGTGATTCATGAGGAAGTCGCGCATCGTCGTCGCAGGTCAGATCCCGCCACCAATGGGTGGGCAGAATGCGATGATACTCGGGTTGCTGGAAGATCTGAGAGCGATGCCGGAGATTGCAGCGGAGCATTTGGCATTTGAGTTCACCAAAGATACGCGCGCGGCGCGCAAGGGCGGCATTGGCAAGCTGGTCGAGTTGGCACGGGTGATTGCGCGCCTAGTGAAACTGCGGTGTGGCGGGCGGATCGACCTGATGGTTTACCCGCCAGGCGGGCCGCAAGCGGTGCCGCTGATGCGCGACGTGCTGCTGCTGCCCTGGGTGCTGCTACTGAGCCGGCGGGTGGTGCTGCATTTTCACGCGGCCGGCGTCGCCGATGCGCTGGTTGCCGGTGGTCTGCTCGCGCGCGCGGCAGCACGGCTTTACGCGCGTTGTCCGGTGGCCGTGGTGATGACGGATTTCAACCGCCGGGACCCCGAAGCATGTGGCATCCGCGAAATCCACGTCGTTCCACACGTGATGGCGGATGATTTTCGAGAGAGCGAAATCGATCGTGGCGGCGCTGAAATCCGGGTTTTGGCGATGGGTCACCTTTGCGCCGACAAGGGCACGCCGAGGCTTATCGAGGCGATGGGCGCGTTGAAAGTGGAATATCCGGAGCTTGTGCTCGAGCTTGCCGGCGAGCCGCTGGCTCCTTTCACGGTCGAGCAACTTGCCGCGGCCATCGGGGCGGCCGGGCTTGACGGCAGGGTTCGCACGCTGGGGGTGATCGGCGGCGAGGAGAAGCGGCGGGCGTTCGGGCGAGCACATCTTTTCGTTTTCCCGAGCACCGCGCCGTATGAATCGTTCGGACTTGTACTGGTCGAGGCCCTGATGTGGGCACTGCCGGTTGTCGCCAGCGACTGGCGGGGAAATCCCGATGTCCTGGCCAGCGCGCCGGGCACGTCGATTTACGCGCCGGCGGATTCCGCGGCAGCATTTACCGAAGCGCTTAGGGCGATGCTCCACAGCCGCCTCCGCTGGCCCGAGTCTGGTGCCGCCAACCGGCGGACCTTCCTTTCCCGCTACACGGCAACGGCCCAGAAGCCATTGCCGGCGCTGCTCTTAAAACTTGCGACCCTTGGCTATTCCGGTGACGCATCCTCCTGAACTTCCTGCGCCACTTGTCGTGGTGGCGGTGATGGCAACCATGAACCGGTCCGCCACGGTAACGGAGTGTGTGCGCGCGCTCGCGCGGCAGACGCGGCCGCCGGACCACGTGATCGTCGCGGACAATGTCTCCACGGATCCCACCGTGCATGATCTGGAGTCGCTCCCTAATCTTCCATTTCCGCTGACCGTCCACCGGATGGCGAGCAACCGCGGAAATGCCGGAGGAGTGGAGGAGGCCATGGCGCTCGCTTTCGCCAAAGGCGCCAATGCAGTTTGGATTCTCGATGACGACTCGTGGCCACGCCCCCCCGCGCTTGAGGCTCTCCTCGGCCCCGGCTGGTCGCCCAAGGTTGTTCGCCATGCGATCCAGATCTGCCCGGAAAGTCAACGGCTGACGTGGCCGCTGCCAGTTCGGAACGGCGACAAGAGCTGGCGACTGATTTGGACAACCGGTGAACTCCCGCCGGGAGACTACATTCCAACGCGCGCGTCTTGGACCGGGGCGCTGGTGTCGAAGGAGGTATTCGCGGCTGTCGGTCCGGTGAATGGCGAACTTTTCATTCGTGGTGAGGACGAGGAATACCCGTGGCGGATTGAGCAAGCGGGATTTTCCTTTGAAGCGGCTATCAAGGCGACCATGGACCATCCTGGGCCGGCGAAAATGATCCACTGGCGGTTTCTTGGTCGCAGCCTGTTCCTTGAGCGCAGTCTGGTGGATTCGAAGCTATACTATAAAGTTCGCAACATGGTCTGGCTCAAGCGGAAACAGGCAGGTAATCTCGAGGCTACACTAATGGCGCTGGCCTACGTCGGCGGCGTGACAGCTCTCGACGGACCTGCCCGCTTACCCATGCTCGCAAAGGCGATCTGGCACGCGTGGCGCGACAGGTTAGGTCCCCTTTAGAGATAAATTGGGATTGCCAGTGGTGCCGATCTGCGGTTTCTAAACTCCTTCGACCGAGGTTCCCCCCGTTCTTCATCCGTTCCTCATGGCCACCAGCCGCAACGAAACATTCCGAATTCAAGTCTTCCAGTTGACAGACGCGCTCCTCGTCTGGCTGGCATTTCTGCTCGGTGGCCAGCTCGGAGACCCGGTGCGCCACCTCGTAGGCATGCCGGTGATGGATGAAAGCTTGGCGGATTCGATGAATTGGGTGCTGTTAATCGCGGTCCCCTTCACACCGCTTGTGCTCGAGCACTTCCGGTTTTACTCACGACTTTCGCAGAAAACCGCGGCCGATGCCACGACGCAGGTTTTCAAATCGTTGCTCGTAATCAGCCTGGCGCTTGGATTGTTCGCACTATTCACCAAGCAACAGGACGCGCGGCGGCTGGTTTTCGGCCTCGGTCTGGTGTTTGTGTTCCTGCTGGTGCTGCTCCGTGATCGGCTGACGGCCCGGATGCTGAAACGGCAGATGGAGAACGGATCGTTTAGGGAACGAGTCGTCATTGCCGGTTCCGACGATGAAATGGCCAATCTTTACAATGAACTTGACCCCGAAATAACCGCAAGCTGGAAGGTCGTCGATTACTTCGATCTGGGGGCCAGGGATGTCGAGGAACTTTACCAACTGCTGAAACGCGATGCCGTATCGCGGGTTGTATTCGCTGCCAAAAACACCGAGTTCGAGGTGATCGCCCGAGCGGTGGAAGCGTGCGAGCTCCAAGGCGTGGAGGCGTGGATCGCGGCTTCGTTCATCCGCACTCAGATTGCTCGGCCTGTCTTTGACGCGGTGGGAGACAAACCGATGCTGGTGCTGCGCTCAACACCCGAGCTGTCTTGGGAATTGCTATGCAAGACGCTGATCGACCGCACGGGAGCCGGTCTCATGATTGCAATAACAATGCCCTTGTGGATCATCGCGGCGATCGGAATCCGGATGCAGAGTCCTGGAGCTCCGGTTTTTTTCTCACAAATGCGCGCCGGCCTCTATGGGCAACCCTTTAAAATGTGGAAATTCCGCACTATGGTGGCCAATGCAGAGCAATTGCTCGACCAAATCAAGCAAGACCACGGCAACCAAATGGATGGACCGGTTTTCAAACTGAAAAACGATCCGAGAATTTTTCCTTTTGGTGCGTTCCTGCGGAAGCTGAGCATCGACGAACTGCCGCAGTTGCTGAACGTGCTGGTCGGCGAAATGAGCCTAGTCGGCCCGCGGCCGCTGCCGCTTTACGAGGTGGACGCCTTTTGCGAGCTGTCGCACCGTCGGCGGCTAAGTGTGAAGCCGGGAATCACTTGCGAATGGCAGGCAGGCGGGCGCAGTAGGATTTCGAGCTTCGAAGAGTGGGTGGCGATGGACCTGAAATACATCGACAACTGGTCGCTTTGGCTGGATTTCAAAATTCTGTTCCAGACGATCCCGGCAGTGCTCTTCGGCAAAGGGGCCGTCTGATTGCCACTCCCCGCGTGCCACGGATTTCGCACACCATTTACCGTGCAGGTTTTCTCGTCGCTCTTCCTCATCCTCTCGTTGATTCTCGCGGTGGTGATCGGCCCGCAGACGCGATCTTGGTCATGGGGTCCGTCACTGCTAGCGCTGGCAATCGCGGTAACCGCGGGGGTGCCGGAAATTTGGCGGAAATCGCGACAGTCGGCGAATTTTCCGCTACACGCGCTCGGGTTGCTCCTCGTCGCCTGGTTCGGCTGGCGCGCGTGGGCGTCGCCTGTAGCAGAGCTTGGCCAAGCGGACTTGATGTTGCTGGCCGGCGGGGTCGGCGCCTTCCTGAGCATACGCTGCATTGAGGGCAGGCCGGCCGCGGAGCGAATTTTTACTTGGGGAGTAGCGATCCTGTTGGGGGCGAACGTTGCGGTAATCGCTATGCAACATGCGAACCCGTCTTTCACACCGGTTTTCGGGTCGCGGAACGAGACGTTTCCATCCGGATTCTACGCGCATTACAACGAGGCGGCGAACTACCTGGTTGGCTCGTCGTTGCTACTCGCGGCGGTGGCTCTGTTCGGTCCGGGCCACGGAGTCAGCCGGTTGATCTGGGGGGTAATCGCGCTCGCCGGGCTGGCGGCGGTCTATTTCACCCGCTCGCGGGGAGGCATTTTGGCGGCGGCGTCCGGCATGGGCGTCTTTTCCGCCGGCGCTCTAATTTTGGGAAAACGGTCGGGCGCGAAATGGTTCTCTCCGGCGTTGATAGCGATCCCGCTGGTCGGAATCGCGCTGGGAATGTTCCTGTTGAGCGGCTGGCAGGAATCTCAGGAGCTGCGCAAATCGGGTGTGGGAATCAGTGAGGTGATGGACAGCAACTACCGGCTGTTCTTTCTCGGTATCGCGCTGTCTTGCATCGCCCTTCACCCGCTCGCTGGGGGCGGCGGCCGCAGCTTCAGTTGGGAGTGCTTTCAATTTTACGACGTTGACCTACAAGGTATTGCGATCACGCGGAAGCCCGAGCAGGTCCACAACGAGTTGCTGCAGGCGGCTACCGATTATGGGCTGATCGGCGCAGGATTGCTGACCGGATTCCTCGCCGCACTGGTGATCGTAACAGTTGTCCGTGTGATCTTTTCGGAACCGTCCGGGCGCTCGAGTTCGGGAGACGCGTGGCGCCTTGGTGGCCTTTCCGCCTTGGCCGGGATGTTTGTGCAATCGAATTTCAGCTTCGTTTTCCATCTCTGGCCGGGAGTGATGCTGCTAGGAATCTGCTTGGGACAGTTGTTCCGCTGTCCTCCGGGACCGCGTAAAATCGCACCCGAGACAGGCTCGCGTATCGCGATCTCGTTCGCGGCGCTCGGCTGCTTGCTGGTGATTGTGCCGTTGGGCTGGAAAGGCGGCCAAGTCACCCGCTTGCTGTGGGCTACACAACTGGGAAAAGGTCCGGTCCCGGGGCTGGAAGCCCAAACAGAAGCGCTCACCACCGCGATCGCGAAGTGGCCGCTCCACTCGCTTTTTGAAGCTCGGGCGATGCTCTTTCACAAGCAGTCGATTCACGAATCGGGCGCGCTTGCGGCGGTCGCCGCAGATCAGGCAATCCTTGATTACCAGCAGGCCGGGCGCTTGCACCCGTTCAGCCCGGAAACCCAAGTGAATCTAGGAAACCTGCTGAGCCAGCGTCAGCGGGATGAGGAAGCGGAGAAAGCTTTTGATCGGGCGATTCAGCTGGAAGGCGGCATGGAACCCGCATTTCAAGCTCGATATTCTCTGGCGAAACATCTCCTGCTCAAAGGCCGCAGGCAGTTCAACCCGGAAAGTCCGGAGGCGGCTTTAACAACCCTCGAAACCGCCGCGGAACAAATGGAGCGGGCCGTCAAGGAAATGCGCTGGGCAGCGCCGGACTTGGCGGAAGGACGCGTCTCGCTGCACGAGAATTTGGGTGCGGCGCGGGAGGCCAATGGCGACTACCTCGGCGCGCTGAAAGCATACGATTTCGCTGCGAGTCTCATAAACGGCGCGCGAGTCAACTACCGAGCCGGACTGCTGCGGAGCAAACAAGGGTCCGCCGCATGGCATGACCGCAAACCAGGCGAGGCGCTTGGCTACTTCATCGAGGCGAAACGCCGGATCGAACTTGCGGGTAACCTACTTCCGGCCGGCGTCGAACCGAGCCAGCGAACCCAATATCTCGCCTACCTAGCGCGAACGATTGCTTATCTTCAGGGGGCTAAAGTTGAGCCGGTGCCCCCTTGAATGAGCGGATCTCTCTGCGAAATCTGATCCCAGTTGATCTGCTTTTCGGCGAAATCAGCAATGAAAGCCTGCATCTTCTCGTCGGCCTCCGCCTCTGTCACAGCTTCGCTCTGATTCCACGGCACTTGGCCATACCACATGGAAATCATCACGTAAGCCCAGCGTTGATCCATGCCCCGGACGAGCCGGTCCTTCATGTCGATGAAGGTGCGCTCCAGGTGGTTGTTTGTCAGATGATCATGGCCGACGAAAAAGTAATAGGTCAGGCATTTGTGCTTGGCGTACGCCTCACGTCCGGAGACATCCGATACTTCCTGCGATTGGATGGAAACCAGACGTTTGGCGGCAAACTCGCGTCCGTTGGAGAGTTTGAGCGTGCGGTCGCTCGATGATGTGATGTTGTGCCCTTGGGCCGGCATGCAGCGTTCGGGGCGGTGGATCGAGTTGTTGATGTCCGCACCGGAAAGCACGATTGAAAGGCTCATGATGTCCGGCACCGGATTGCCGTTGGCATCATACTCGCCCGGCCGGGCTCGGTAACAATCCGCCTTTGAAAATCGCGTATCGGCGGATAGCGCAGACAACTCGTCGGGGCTGGCCGCACGTCGATTGAAGAACCACTGGTCCGAGGTATCCGGCAAATTCATGTTTACTGCGGATTGCGCAACCTCTCCGACCTGCGGCAAGAGATAAATCGCGCTGAGCGTGCCGCCCAGGGTTAAGGGAAGGAGCCATGGCTTTAATCTCATGCGTCGGGAAGCAGTGATTGGGACGGATTGTTTCGGGACACAATGACCCGGCGCAATTGGCGGGCCTTGGATCTCCGCCAAGGCAGCCGGCCTTCAAGTGCGGAATGAATTAGCAACAGAAGCAACAAGGAAATCGGATAGAACAAAAGCAGGCCCGACCAGTCATGCCAAGTGGAGACTGCAAACTTTGCGTCCCCATATTCCGCTATAACGAAAATCGAGATAACCCGCAGCGCGTTCCCGAAAATGGCCAGCGGGAACGCGGATAAAAACAACAAGACCTTTTTCCAAAAAGCAATTCGGGCCACGAAAGCCCAGGCTGAAGAAATCATTAGCAACGCCATCAGCGAGCGGATGCCGCTGCAACCCTTGGCAATATCGAGCGGTTTCCAGTCGCCCTTGAGGGGCAAGACTTTAGTACCTTCGACAAAGGTTTCCACGCCGAACAATCCGGACCCATGATGGGCCAGCGAGGTGGCCAGCAACTGGAGGTGGGTGGTCGCCTGCTGGAAACTCGGGAGAGGAATCGCCAGCCAGAAAAAGAACAGAGGGAACGTCAGGATTTTCGCAACCTGCCAACCCCACAAATAAAGGGAAGAGCCCCACAAGATGAATGGCAGCGCGCCCATGGCAATCCGTGGCTGCAGCGTCCGGTAGGCCACCACATAGAGCAGCACGCCGATACCTGCGACCGCCAATCCCCAGCCGTTTCCGGCTGAGATCGCGGCCCGTAACTCCTTGAACCGGTAGATGATCAGCCCGGAAATGACGAACGGGAAGAGCAGTCCATGCTCGTAGTCAGTCTCGCCATTCCAAGCGCCGTAAATCCAATTGAAGGCGGAGAGCGTCCGAGCGGGTCCATATCGTTGGACACCGAGATAAAACCAGAGCACCACCGCCACCGAAGCCACAAGCGAAGCCAAAAGCATCGGCTTCGGCATGACCTTGGCGGGGCCGGACTGCAAATTGGCGTCCGGCGTGGGCGAAACTTGAGGCATGAGGGACGGGTTAGCGAGGGTTGGAGGAAATCCGGGGAAAGTATTGCTGACCGCAATCCGGCTGTCAAGAATTCCGCCGTCCGCCCGCTTGGCGCTACCTTTTCATGAAAATCATCAGTGGAACCGCCCACCGCGCGCTCTCGGAACGCATTGCGGAAAACCTCGGCCAGCCTCTCGCCAACGTCCACGTCTCCGCATTTCCCGATGGGGAGACCGAGGTGAAAATCAACGAGAACGTCCGCGGGGCCGATGTCTTCATCGTCCAGCCGAGCTGCCCGCCGACGAATCACAACCTGATGGAGCTGCTCATCATGGTGGACGCCGCGCGCCGCGCCAGCGCCGAGCGCATCACGGCCGTCATCCCGTTTTTCGGCTACGCGCGGCAGGACCGGAAGGACCAGCCGCGGGTGCCGATCACCGCCAAACTCGTCGCCAATCTGCTCACCTCCGCCGGCGTGAACCGGGTTCTCACCATGGACCTGCACGCCCCGCAGATTCAGGGGTTTTTCGACATTCCGGTGGACCATCTTTACGCGAAATCCGTGATGGTGAACTACCTCCGCCAGCGCCACCCGGACACCACCAACCTCACCGTCGTCTCGCCCGATGTGGGCGGCGTGAAAATGGCCCGCGCTTACGCCGACGCGCTCGGCGCCGAGCTGGCGATCGTCGCAAAACACCGCGTCAGCGCCACCCGCGTGGAGGCCATGAACGTGATCGGCGAGGTGGACGGACGCGATGTCCTGCTCGTCGATGACATGACGGAAACCGCCGGCACGCTGACCGCCGCGGCGGAAATCCTTCACAAACACGGCGCGAAACGCATCTACGCCGGCGTCTCCCACGCGATTCTTGGCGAACTCGCCCACCAGCGGATCCGGGATTCGGCCATCGAGGAAGTGATCACCACCGATTCCGTACCGCAGGCCGAGGGGCCGAAAGTCCAGGTCGTCGGCATCGCCCCGCTGCTTGGCGAGGCGATTCGCCGCATCCATGGCGGCGAATCGATCACCTCGCTGTTCTCCATCTAGCAGCCGCTATTTCGAAATCTCCAGGACCATCGCCGAGCACGGCGGCAGGTCGGGCAGGCGCAGGCCGCCTTCAGTGAATTCGCCTGACCAAGACGTCGCGAGCCGGTCGGTGAATTGATAGTTTCCGCCCGCCTTCCGGCCGAGGAATTGCCACGCGTCCTCCGGGATTTCCACGCGCACGCCGCGCAGGGTTTCAGTGCCGTGGAAATTCGCGATGACCATTGCCGATCCGCCGCTCGCGGCGTCGTGGCGGAGATAACCATACAACCAGTGCCCGGACGCCGTCTCGTCCCCCACCCTGCCGAAATCCGGGTTATCGGCATTGGCATGATTCAAGCCGTAGAACTCGCCCTTGGTGAAAGCCGCGGTTTGGGTGGCGCGGAGGAGTTTGCCATACCAATCGCGAAGTTGCTTTTGTTCGTCACTCAGCCGTCCGCCGTCGAATTTACCGCCATTCACCCATTTCACCATTTCGGGCATGGACCAGTAATCGAAAATGGTGGTGCGGGAATTGTCCCCGCTGAAGCCCTCATCACCGGCCGCCGGCTCGCCGACTTCCTGGCCATTGTATAACATGACCGGACCGCGGCCGAGACCGTAAAGCACCGCGCTAACAGGCCTGCCGACCTTCATGCCGAGTCCGCCCCAGACTTTCGGGCTGGCCAGGCGGATTTCGTCGTGGTTCTCGGCAAAGCGCAGGAAATGATGATAGAGCGGACCGGTGAAGGTCTCGCGGTCGAGGTCGTTCGCCCATTTTCCGTGGGTATAGATTCCCTCCAATGCATCGTAGCTCGGCTTGTCGTAAACCCCGTCGAATCCGGCTTCCACCAGCTCTTCGAGCACCTGCCCTTCGGTTAGTTTGCCGGGGTCGTCATTGTATGCCTCCGCGCCAAAGAACACTTCCGGCTGGCGGGCGCGGGCGCGCTTCACGGACCATTTCCAAAACTCCATCGGAATCATGTGAGCCATGTCCACGCGGAACCCGCCGACGCCCATTTCCTGCCAGTAGGCGATGATATCGTCCATTGTCCGCCAGGTTTTGGGAACTTCGGAAGCGGCGGCCTCCGGGCCGGGAAGCGCGGATGTGTCTCGGCCTTGGGTGAAATCGTGCCCATAGTTCAATTTCACGGTTTCATACCAATCGTTGATTGAGGGCGACCAGGAAACAACGTTGTTGCCGGTCACGCGGCCGAACTGTGTCTCCGGCGCGAACAATCCGTCGCAACCGGGCCTGTCCGCGGTCGGCAGCTTGAGCGGCGGACCGTTGCCGGGATCGGTGGGGCGGAGGTAATAGAAATGATTGTCCCGATCGAAGAACGCGTCGCGCTAGACGCCCTCGCCAAAGGACAATTCCGGCCTCACGTACGAGTGATAGGAACGGGCGACGTGGATGGGGACAAAGTCGATGAACGCGACGAGCCCGGCCGCTTTTCAACCCT
>JBBSUD010000144.1:0-13427 GCA_038235225.1 Verrucomicrobiales bacterium | reverse complement strand
CGTCGATGGCCTCGTTGAGATCTTGAATTTCCTGATGGGTGAGCTGGATTTGGATCATTGTTAGCGCCACGCATGATAAGAGGAACACGAGGTCGGGGGGAAGATCTCTTTTCCACAAATCTTCATGCGCGGCAGTATAACGCATTTCCCGGGGCTGAAGCCCCGGGCTTTTCAGGGCCATGGACTCGTTTCCATCATTGCTTTGTTTCGCTGGCAATTCGCCAGCTTTCCCTATCTGAAATCCACGCTGAAATCCAAGCTGAAATCCAAGCTGAAATCCAAGCTGAAATCCAAGCTGAAATCCAAGCTGAAATCCGGGCTGAAATTCAGGCTGAAAGCCTGATGGAACAAAGCCTTGGGCTTCAGTCCAAGGTCCGGTCCACCCACAGAATCGCGCGGCCTGAAAGGTCGCTGGAGACGCCTATTTGGCCAGTTTCAAATCCTCAACGAAACTCGCATATTCCCGCGCCTTCGCCGCCGGGTCGGGCAGTCGCAATAAATAGGACGGGTGGACGGTTAGGATCACTTTCCGCGCGAGTTCCGGGGCTTCGAAGAGGCCGCGGTGTTTGGTGATTGCGATGGGTTTACCGAGGAGGGAGCGGGCGGCGGTGGCGCCCATCAGGATGAGCACATCGGGCGCGATTTTACTTAATTCCGCCAGCACCCACGGGCGGCAGGCGTCGATCTCCGGGGCATCCGGCTTTTGGTGCAGCCGGTGTTTGCCCTTTGGCGTCCATTTGAAATGTTTGACCGCGTTGGTGACATAGACGGCGCCGCGGTCGAGGCCGGCTTCGGCCATGGCTTGGTCGAAGAGTTTGCCCGCGGGTCCGACAAATGGCCTGCCCGCCACATCCTCGCGGTCGCCCGGCTGCTCACCCACAATCATAATCCGCGCGTCGGCCGGTCCTTCACCGAAGACGGCTTGGGTGGCGTGCTGCCAAAGCGGGCAGGCGCGGCAGCCGGGGAGGGCTTTGGCAAGTTCCGGCAATTGCAAATCCGGGTCGGGCGGATAGGCATCCGGGATCTCGCGGGACATCTCCTTCAACTCCGATAGATATGCATTCCGCGGTTCCGGCTTTTGCGGCCGCAGCGGTTCGGCGTGCATGGATTCGACTCGGTTGCGGCTGGATTCCACGAGTTCGCTGATTAAATCCGCCTCGGGCAGGTTCTTCCAGTAACGCACCGGCATCTCCTGTTTCATCATCTTCACCTTCAGCCGCGCGGGGTTGAAAATGCTCCGGTAATACGTCCGCCACGCGGCTTCCAGCTCATCGGGGTTTTCAATCGGATTCTTCATCACGCCGGGAGTGAATGCCAGGATTTCCCCATTCCAATGCGCGCATCCTTTCGGAGTGAAAATGCTCCAATCCATATTGGCGAAACGCTTGCGAAAGAACGGCGTGCCGGCCTCCACGATGTGATGATCCGGCTCGAACCATGCCACATATCTCTCGCGGCCGGTTTCGGAATCGGTATCCACCAGCCGGAAGCGGACGAACGCATGCATCTTGTGGATTTCCCGCCGCACCGCCTTTGCCAACATGCGCGCGTCGGCAATATCGGCATCGCTGGCGATGGCGGTGAGGTGGCGCTCGCCGCCGCGGACGATGCGCCACAGAATCCGATAGAGCAACGGCCAGCGGGCGGGCGAGTTATGGCAAGCGACGGTGGTGGCCAACTCCACAAAGTCCGGCGGGACTTTAAGCTTGGATGCCGGTGTTATGGATCCGCTTTCCACGGAATCGAACAGGCCGCCGGTTTCCCATAACACATCCTGAGGCGGGATTCCGCGGGAAAGCAGGCTGCGGGCGGTGGCGCGCCACGAGGTGAAATCATTGCCCGGATCGGCGCAGTCCATGGATTCAGAAGAGTTCGAGCTGCTGCGGCTTCGGCAGGAAGCGCGCGCGCAGGGTGGCGGAATCGAGCATCAGCGACGATGGATTGTGATCCGCGGCAATAATGAACGGCAGCACTTTTTTCAGCGAGACGCGCAGCCGCACCAGGTCCGCCAGGCGGATGCGGGTGTGGCGGCGGATGCCAAGGATGCGGTCGGCATTGCGCACGCCGAGGCCGGGCACGCGCAGCAAATCCTCGCGCCCGGCGGTCTGGAGATTGATGGGGAAATCCTGCCGGTTCCGCAGCGCCCAAGCGAGTTTCGGGTCGAGTTGGAGGTCGAGATTCGGCGCTTCCGGAGTGAGGATTTCCGAGGTTTTGAATCCATAGAAACGCATCAGCCAATCGGCCTGATAGAGCCGGTGCTCGCGAATCAGCGGCGGCGCTTGGAGCGGCAATACTTTCGATGGTTCGGGGATCGGGCTGAATGCGGAATAATAAACGCGCTTCAACTTGTACGCGCCATAAAGCTCATCCGAGCGGGCGAGGAAATCCGCATCGGTGGAAGCGTCCGCGCCGACGATGACCTGGGTGCTCTGGCCAGTGGCGTGGCGAAGTTTCTTATCGCCCTCCCGGCGGCGCTCGCCGGCTTCCTCCAACTTGTGGCGGATGCGGCCCATGGCTTGCTTGGTGCGCGCCATGTTCTTTTCCGGGGCGAGCAAATCGAGGCTTTCCTGGGTCGGAAGTTCCAGATTGATGCTGATGCGGTCGGCATATCTCGCGGCGGCCTCGATCAGTTCCGGCGACGCCTCGGGAATGGTTTTCAAATGAATGTAACCGCGGAAATCATGCGTTTCCCGCAAGGTCCGCGCGACCTCGACGACGCGCTCCATGGTATAATCCGCATTCCGGATGATTCCCGAACTGAGGAACAACCCTTCGATGTAGTTCCGTTTGTAGAAATCCAAAGTGAGTTTCACGACCTCCTCGGGTGTGAAGGCGGCGCGGCGCACATTGCTGGAGCGGCGGTTGATGCAGTAGTGGCAATCGTAAATGCAGGAGTTCGTCAGCAATACTTTCAGCAGGGAAATGCAACGTCCGTCCGGTGCATAGCTGTGGCAGATGCCGGAGCCGCCGGTGGAGCCGACGCCGCGACCATCGGTGGAGTTTTTGCGCACCGCGCCGGAGCTGGCGCAGGACGCGTCGTATTTGGCGGCGTCCGCGAGGATGGCGAGTTTGGCTTGCAGGTCCATGGTCGCGCGAACACTAGAAGCGGCGCGCGGATTTTCGACCGCTTTTTTGCCCAAATCGGTTGCCCGGGTTCGGCTGTGGACCGTTTGGACGCCGCGGAGTTTCGATCGCGAACATTCGATCGCCTCGATTTCCGGCGACCTTTCAGGCCGCGATCCTTGGCTGCGAGCAACCCCGGGCTGAAGCCCGGGGCTTTGTTCCATCGGGCTTTCAGGCCGGAATGCGGCCCTGACAGGGTCGCGGATCGAAGCCCGGCCCTTCCGGACCGGGAATCGGATCGCACACGGAATCGCGGCCTCAAAGGTCGCCGGAAATCGTCGTCTGCTGGAAAGCGCCCGCTAACCCAATTTCCGGCTGCGGCCTTTCTCGTTGAGCGCGCCGCACTCGGGGCACGGGACGGTGCGGGTGCGGCCGTGGTCCTCGAAGGCGTGGAGGCAGAGGCGGCAAATCACGCGGTCCGCCAGCGCGCGCCGCTCGGACCGGCCGTGGAGGGCGCGGGAAATCAGGGCCAGCGCGGGCACCGCCAGGAAGGCGGCGAGCACGACGCGAAAGACGAATTCAGCGAGCGTCAGGTCCATCGGCGGGTTGGTTGGCGAAGCCGATGCCGAGGGCGATCCAGCGGTCCGCGGATTTTTCGCCCGGCAGGAAGGGAATTTCGCGCAACCATGCTTCGAGGGCGGCGGTGCCCGGTTCGCCACCATTCGCGAGGGAAATGCATTCCCGGACGGCACCGGCGGCATCGAGGCGGAGGAGGAATCGCCAGGAAGCGGCGGCGAGCGCCGCGTCCACCGGCGGCGCGAAACCCGGCAATTTCTCCGGCAGCGCGGCTCCCGCGCCGGACGAGAGCGGATAGGCGACCGGCGCGAGGCGGACATCGGCCACGGGCGGCGGCGCGGCGGGCGCGGCGCGTTCGGGAAAAAACGATTTCCCCACCGGGGCCAGCGGCACGCCGGGCGCGGGCGGATCGTCCGGCAAATCGCGGAGCTGCGGGACGTAGCGACGGGCGCGGAAGAGCGCGTCATCCATCGTCCGGCGCTCGATTTCCGCCAAGCCGTCCCAGCCCATCGGCTCGAAGCGCGTGGGAAACGGGCCGCCTTCCCGCGCGCGCAGCCGGAGCGCGCGGCCTTGGGCATCGTCCCGCAGGTAAATCACGGCGGCGCGGCGCGGCTCGGTGCGCTCCGGCGTGGAAACGCGCACGCGGACGGTGGAAATTAGCAGCACCAACCCGCCGCCGACCAAGACAATGGCGACGATTTTCGGAAAAACCGGCGATTTGCGCGGCCGCCACGGGTAAATCCAGCCATCGCCATCGGCGGGCGGTTTGCGAAATGGATGGGCCGGGGTCATCGCTCGGCGGGCGGGATTTCCGCGGGCGGGGATTTCCCGACAAGGGCGAGCCGGAATCCGCTCGCGAGGACGAGCTCGGTAATGTCGCGCTCGGCACCGACCGGCGTGCTCGCGTCGGTCTGGAGAAGGACGATGGTTTTGGCGGGCGCGCCGGCATCGCGCATTTCCTGAAGGCGCGCGGCCAGGGATTCGCGGTCGATGGCGTCCCGGCCGAGGTGTATTCGCGGCGCGGATTCACCCGGATTTCCCGGACCCAGCGTGACAACGAGCACCTCTTCGTAGCGGTCCATCTGGAAGCGGGATGGTGGCAAATCCACCGAAACGCCGGATTGCAGGAGCAGCGACGGGCCGAGCAGAAAGAAGAGCTGCATCAGCGCGAAAATGTTCAGGATGGGAACGGCGTGGAGCAGCCCGGGGCGCTCCGGCAGCGTCATTACGAGCTTCATTTCGCAGGCTGCGGCGCGGGTTCCGGGCGGGGTTCGGCGCGCTTGCGGTGGGCGGTGAGCTCGCCGCGGAAGGGGGCGAATTCCTCCTCCTCCCGCGCGTCGGCGATGAGGTGGACCATCTCGATGCCGGCCCGCTCGATGCGGTGGGCCAGCCGGTTCGCCCGGCCGAGGAAATACAGGTAAAACAGGTAGAGCGGCACCGCCACGGTGAGGCCGATCACCGAGTCGATGAGCGCCGTGAAGACGCCGGCGGAGAGTTCCGCCGGGCCGGTGAAGCCGCCGCGCTCGCTGACTTTCTGGAAAGTTTCCAGCATGCCGACGAGCGTGCCGAGCATTCCGACGAGCGGGGCGAGCAGCGCCGCGCCGAGGATGGCGCGGATGTTTTTCTCGATACGCGGCACTTCGAGCTGGCCGGCTTCTCCGACGACATCGCGCAAATCCGAGCGGCTCAGATAGTAGCGGAGCAGCGCCGCGTGGGCCACCCGCGCGACCGGGCCGGGGGCGCGCGCCGCTTCGTGGAGTGCCTCGGCAAAGGCCCGCCTCCGGATGTGGTGGCCGAGGCCGACGAGCAGATTTCCCACGTTGATCCGCGCCCGGTGGAAGAAAAACATCCGCTCCACCACGCAAACGCCGCCGACAAACGCCAGGCCGAAAAGCACCCACACCAGCGGGCCGCCGCGCTCGATCAGCCCGGATGGTTCCATCATGCCCGCCGCAATCATCTGGGCGGAAACTAGGCCCCGCCGGACTTCGCTGGCTAGCACCAAAAGGACGCCGCCGACCCTCTCACGCGCGCCGCTCGACGTGGACCGCGACGCAGTCGGTATCGGGTAAAATCCGCTTCTCGATGGTGACCGCCACGCGCGCCAGCGGGTGGCCCGCGAGCAGTGTTTCCGCGATTTCCACGGCCAGCGTCTCGATCAGCCGGCGCGGTCTGGCGGCGGCAAGTGCCTGAATTTCCAAGGCGACGGCGTGGTAGTCGGTCGTCAGGGAAATGTCGTCCGCCAGCCCGCCGAAGCCGCGTTCCGGGACCATTTTCACCGTGACGAGCAAGGTCTGCGGCGCGGCTCGCTCCTCGTTCGGCACGCCGATGTGCGTGGCGACGCGCAGCCCGCGGATCTCGATGGCATCAGGCTCCGGCATGAGAAATCAGGCGGTTTTCCAGCGCCGCGTCGAGCAGGACGCGGGTCGGCTCGTTGAGGTCAAGCGCGAGCGCGCCAGCGGCGGGCAACCAGCGGAATTCGTGCGCCTCGTCGTTCAGGACGACGGCGGTGGAAATCGCGCGGGCCACGTAGTTGAGCAGCAGGAAATGGCCGGGGCGGTGGAATTCCGGGGAATCGATGCAGTCCTGCACCAGCGCGAAGCGGATTTCGGAAATCTCCAGCGCGGTCTCCTCGCGGATTTCCCGGCGCAGCGCGTCCTCCGCCGGCTCGCCGCGCTCGATTTTCCCGCCGGGCACGCCCCAGCGGTTGCCCCACTTTTCGGTGCGGACGACGAGGACGTTTCCCGAGCCGTCGTGGAGCAGCGCGGCGACGGTGGCAACCGGCCGTTCGCGCGCGCGGTCGCGCTCGAAAAGCCCGCGCAAAACCCCCAGATCCGGCACGGTGATGTCCGGGCGAACCGCCGCCAACACCTCGGCGTGGTTGTAGCCGGTGAGCACTGCGATTGAGGAAATCCCGCCATGCCGGGCGGTTTCCACGTCGTGCGTCATGTCGCCGACGAAGGCGGTTTCGCGCGGATCGAGACCATGGTCGGCCAAAATCCGGTGGATGATTTCCCGCTTGTCGAGCACGCCGGAATACGTCGCTTCGAAGTGGCCGCGGAGACCGAATGCGTCCATTTGCCGCTCGAAAGCCGGCGTGTCCATGGAGGTCAGCACGAAGGTCCGCACGCCGAGCGCGGCGCACCAATCGAGCTTCTCCCGGGCGAACGGCAGCACCGTCACCGGCGTGACCGCCGCGTCGAATGCAGGGCGGAAATGCGCTTCCAGCTCCTCGAGCGGCACGTCCGGCAGCAGCTCGGTGTAGAAATCCCGGTAGGGCAGGCGGAAGGCGCGGCGGAAGCCTTCGCGATCCAGGGGCGCCACGTCGTAATTCGCCAAAACGGCATTGGTGGCCTCGATCACCGGGCCGAGGTCGTCCACCAGCGTGCCGGACCAGTCGAAGATGAGATTGCGGAACATGGTTGGGGAAAATCGGCCGGGCCGCGCGTCTCTAGCCCTTCCAGCGCAGTGCCGCCAAGCAAAACGCGCGCCACCTCACCAGACGCCGATTTCTTCAAGCTGCCGGGTCGCCGCCTCCGCCCAGCCGCGGTTCGCGGCCGGCGATGCGGGCGAGGGATGTAGGATTCGCCCGACGTTGCCGGCAGCGCCGGACCGCCGCAGCCGTTCCTCGGCGAAGGCGCCGACGCCGATCAGGAATTCCGGCTGGAGCAGAGCCAGCGTTTCGCGCAAATGCCGCGCGCAGGCCGCCTCGACCGGGGCCATGGCGGCGGCGGCAATCTTGTCCGGCGTGAGATTGGCGCCGGATTCCGCCATCCAGACGAGCGGGCAATAGTTGAGCACGAAATGGTCGTTAAAAAATGCCTTGGGGCTGGTGAAGCGTTCTTGGAACAGCCCCCAGAGCCGGCGGCCGCTGACTTCGGAGCGTTGGCAATCGAGGCCGAGAATCGGGCGCTTCGGGTGCTCGACGGCGGGTTTGGCGGCGGATTTCGTAATCCGCATCCAGTCCCGAACCGCGGCGATTTCTCCAAACGGCACGCCGGTCTGGGTCATGCCGTACGGGCCGGGATTCATGCCGAGGAAGACGACGCGTTTGCGGCCGGTGCCAAAGCGTTCGAGGTATTCGCAGTGCGGCTCCCACGCGTAATCGAGCGTGCGGTAAACGCAGGCGACCGGCGGCGGAAAATCGAGATCCCGCAGGTCGGCGGCGAGCTGGCGGACGGGTGCGATGAGGGCGCTCATGGTCGGCGATTTCACGTCCGCCATGCCAGCAGCAGCACCAGCAGCGCGGTCGGAAGATAAAGCAGGGTGAGAAAAAACAGCCGCCGGGCGGACGTGCGCTGGCCATCGCGGGCGAATTTCAACGCCTGCGCAACTATCGTCAGCGCCAGCAGCGGGCCGGCGATCGTCCACAATAGATTGGCGAAGCCGAACCAAGCGGGCAGCAGGGAAAACGCCGCGAGGCAAAGCGCGAAGGCGGCGGATAGCAGACCACTTTTCCGGCCGGTCAGGTCGCCGTTCGACCACATTTTGTAGCCTACGGATTCGTATTCGTCACGGCAGAGCCAGTTGATCGCGATGAAGTGCGGGAGCTGCCAGAAGAATAGGATGCCGAAGAGGAACCACGCCTCCACGCCGATTTCCCCGCCCGCGCCGACCCAGCCGATGACGGGCGGAATGGCCCCGGGAATCGCGCCGACCAAGGTATTCACCGAGCTGAAGCGCTTGAGCGGCGTGTAAACGAAAACGTAGATCGCCACGGTGGCGGCGGTCAGGTAAGCGGCCAGATTTCCCACCATCACGGCCAAATGGATGATGCCGATGGCCGACAAAACCCAGCCGATGCCGAACGCGACGAGCGGGTCCATCCGGCGGGCGGGCAGCGGGCGGTTGGCGGTGCGCTTCATCCGCGCGTCCAAGTCCACCTCCATGAGCTGGTTGAAAGCGGCGGAACCAAACGCGGCGGCGGCGGTGCCGAGCAGGGTGTTGAGCAGCTTCACCCAGTCAAGCGGGCCGCCGCGGGAGGCGAGCAGGAAGCCGAAGAACGCGGTAACGAGCACGAAAATGTTCAGCCGCACCTTCATCAGCACGGCCAAATCCTGGCGCAGGCCGGGCACGGGCAGCAGCGGCTCGGCGGCTGGCTCCGGTTCGTTCTGGGCGGGGTCGTCCATGGCGGCGGCAAGGTGCGGGCCACGTTGCGCCTTTCCAAGCCGCGACTTGGGAGAATTTCCGGGAAAATCGGTCACCGGTTGGCTTCGAACGCCAGCGCCACGGTCGGCCGGCTAAGCACCACCAGCGTGAAAATCCCAAGCACGGTGCCGAAGGGGATTTGCAGGCAATCCAGCCCGGCGATAACCATGCAGAACGTCCGGTGCCGGCGCTGGCGCAGGAAAATCCCGGCCAGCACATTGAGGATGCCGGCCACCACGATGAGCGCGGCGCCGACGATGTAGAGAACGCGGAAAATCGCCATGATTCCCTTGGGAAACGCCGGACGCGTCGAGACCGCGACCGGGCGGACGATCAGAGGCGGCGCGGTCCCGGAAGCGGGCGGAACCATCGAAGCCGGCGCTGCCAAGGCGGGAAGATCTCCGGATTCCATGAGTCCGGTAAACCGGGACATGACCATGTAATGAATGAGCAAAAATCCCAGCCCCAGCACTGCCAGCCCGCCGAAAACGAGGTGGAAGACGGACAGCAGATCAAGATGCATGACGTCATCCGGCCTATAATACGGATACGGAACGGGCGGCGGTGATGGCGGATTCATCGGGATTTCCCGATAACATCCGAAATCCGGTGATTTGAAAACCTCGATTTCCCGCCGACTCAGACCGCAACCTGCCCGCCGATGACGTCGCGGACGCGGCCGGCAATGACTTCGGCGAGATTGCCCTCCCCTTCCTCGCGCAGGAAATCGCAGTAATTTCCGGCCACGGCCTCGAGATCGTCCGAATATTCCGGGCCGAGCGCCTCGAAGCCGGCGAGGGATTTCTCGAAATGCCGGCGGGCCCACGAGCGATCGCCGGTATTCAATAGGGCGAGCGCGAGATTGTTGTGCGACTGGGCGGTGTCCGGGTGCTCCTCGCCGAGCAGATTGCGGCGGGTTTCGAGTGCGATCATATGCATTTCCCGGCTCTGATCGTGAAATCCGGCTGCCTGATAGAGCGCGCCGAGGTTGCTGGAAACGGTGGCGGTCTGCTCGTGTTCCTGGCCGAGCTGGGAATGGACGATTTCCAATGCCTTGAGGAAATGCGCCTCGGCGCTTTCCAAATCCCCGCCGGCCTTGGTCACGAAGCCGAGATTGTTGTGCATGGCGGCCATGTCCAACAACAGCGGCGGCTCGTCGCGGGAGAAGTAATCGGCGGCTTTTTCCCAGTTCCGGATGGAACCTTCGGGATTGTCCAAAGAGTCATAAGCGGCGCCGAGCGCGGCGTGCAGGCGGCCGATCTGGGCGAAGCGGTCCGGCCGATCCTCCAATTGGTCGAGCGCCTGCCGGTAGTCCTCGCGGGCGGCTTCGTGGTCGCCGAGCTCGCGGTGGATTTCCCCGCGGATTTCCAAGGAGGAGGCGAAGGCATCGATGCTGTCCAGATCCTGGGCGAGGGCCTGCTGCGATTTATCGACGGCGGCGTTGGCGGCGTGAAGCGCTTCCTGAAGATCGCCGGAGGCGCGGAGTGCCTCCACGCGGTCGCGCAGAATGCCGATGAGGGTGGCTGTAGGGGAGTCCATGTGGTTTCGGTTGGGCGTGGCACTATCACCCGATTTCCGGGTCTGACGAGCGGAAATCCGCCGGGGCGGCAAGTCGTTCGACGAGTTCGCCGCGCAGCGCGGGCAGCGAGCCAAGCGCCTCGCGTAGGGAGGCATCCGCCGGGGTGCCGGCGCGGGCGACGCCAAGCGACCGCGCCAGTTCGCGCTCGAAGTGACGGAGCGCGCGGAGTGCCGGCGGCGCGGCATTGAGGTGATCGAGCGCCCGGCGCAGCAGATCGTGTAGGTCCGGCTCCGGGTGTTCCGGCTCGATCGCGGCTTCGAGGAGCTGGCAGAAATAGGCGGCCATCAGCACCGAGCCGTAGTTCCGGCGGAGGCCCTCGCGCCATTCCGCCACGACGATTTCGCGCAGCGCGTGCAGCTCGCCCCGCCGCGCCAGGGTGAAGGAGATTTCCGCGCCGAAGAACAGGTCCAGCTTGCCGGCGAAGGGGCTTTTCGGCCGGCGCGCGCCCTTGGCCACGGTTTTCACAATGCCATAATCCGCGCTGAGCCAATGCACGATCAGGCTCGTCTCGGTGAGCCGGGTGAGCCGCATGACGATGGCCGGGGTGGTTTCCACGTGGCGGACTCTGACTCGATTTCCCCCGCCGCGCCACGCCGGGATCCTATAATCCATCTGGCATTGTGCCGAAATGGTACATTGACCTATGGCGGAGGCGCCCCCGAAAGTTTGTCTCTTGCGGACGAGGCACACCATTTTTTGAGGATTATTCGGTCAAACCAAACGTGGCGGGTGGTGGAGTGCTTCTCCGGGGTCACCCATTGCCTGGAGCGGCTCGCCTTCCGCAAAGGTTACCGCGTGGCGGACGTCTGCGCCGCGCTCGGGTGCAGCCAGCGGTACCTACACACGCTTTTCGTCCGCGATATCGGCCTCCCGCCAAAACACTGGATGAATCTCGAACGCATGGTGGTGGCGCGGCGCAAGCTGAAGGGCGGCAAAACCTCCGAGGAGGTCGCGCGGGACCTCGGGTTCATGTCCGTCCACACCTTCGGCCGGCAATTCCACAAATTTTACCAAACCTCGCCCGTCCAGTTCCAAGCGGACCTCCGGATCTTCGACCCGTCCGCGCCGGTTCCGGCAGAGGATTAGCGCGGCAGCACCAGCGATTGGCCGGGGCGGATGACGCTGCCGGAAATCCCGTTGGCCCGGCGCAGCGCGCTGAGAGAGGTGCCGTTGCGGCTGGCGATCCGGGAGAGCGAGTCGCCCTTTTTCACGACATAGCGGCGGACAACCGGCTTGGGCTTGGGTTTCGGCTTGGCCTTGACGACCGCGGGCTTGGGTTTCGGCTTGGAGGCCACCACCTCGGGCTTCGGGCGGGAAACCGAGGTGATGGTGGACTCCGGCGACCGGCGCGCGAGCACCGTCTGCGTCGGGCCGGACGCCAGCGGCACCGAGTTTTCCGGCGGCTGCTCGTTCCGGGCGATGACAGGGATTTCGTCGGATCGCGACTCATGCGGCGACGGGGCCGTGCCGGATTTCCGCCACTTCGTGGGATTGTCCGCCCACTCCTCGACGTAATTTCCATTGCGGTCGAAGGGCCCGGTGCTGACCGTCGGATCGCTGCTCGACGCACAGCCGCCGAGGGCCAGCGCGATGGCGCATGCCGGGAGGATACAGAGAGCCGCTTTCATGCGCGCGATGATGCGCGATCCGCCGGTTTTGGCAAAACATAGTTAAGCCATGCGAACATTTCCCGGTTTTGCAAAACGGGCCGGGCAGGTGGGAAATCGCTGATGAAAACGGTTCGCGGATACGATCCGGACGTGGGCGCGGACCGGTGCGGGCGTAGGCGGGAGCACTGGCAAAAATCCTAGCGGGAGTGGGTTGTTGCCGTGTTTTTTCGGAGAATGTGACAGGTCGGAGATTGCCACACCCGTATTTTCACAAGTTGCCCACAAGAAGCGGGTTGCATCCGCTACGGGCATCTTTAGAGCGCAATTGGCCGGATTAGTAGAACACAATTGGCCGGATATTTAGAGCACAAATTGCCGCGTTGACAGAGCACAATCGGCCGTTAGCTTGGAACTCAATTCGCCGCGACGCCATGATCCAATCGGACGATCTCCCGCCCTTCACCCGTAGGAACGTGCAGGCGAGCTTGGCGGAGGCCTTGGCGGACACGCCGGTGGTTTGCCTGCTCGGTCCGCGGCAGTGCGGAAAATCAACGCTGGCGATGCACGGCGACCCGGAGCGGACCTATTTCTCGCTGGACGATTCCCATTTCCTGAATCTGGCGAAAAAGGATGCGCAGGGCTTCGTGGCGGAGCTGCCAGCCTACGTCACCATCGATGAGGTGCAGCGCGCGCCCAATCTTGTGCTGGCGATCAAACGCGCGGTGGATTCGGACCGGCGCCCGGGGCGGTTTCTGCTCACTGGCTCGGCCAATTTGCTCCAGCTCCCGAAGCTGGCGGATTCGCTGGCCGGGCGGATGGAGTGCGTTTACCTCCAACCTTTTGCAGAATCGGAAAAGGAGGGCTCGCCCGGCGAATTTCTCCAAAAATGGCTGGCTGGCGAGCTGGCTGTGGAGCTCGTGGGCAGCCCCGCGCCTGCGCCATCCGAGCTGCCCCGGAGGCTCGTCGCAGGCGGCTACCCGGAAGCGTGCCGGCGCGTGCCGGCCCGCGCCCGGCAGTGGCTGCGCCAGTATTTGCGCGGGATCATCGAGCGCGACATTCACGATGTGGCCCAAATCCGCGATGGCGGCGACCTAGCCAAGCTCATCGAGCTGCTGGCGAACCGCACCGGCTCGCTCCTCAACATCACCGAACTCTCGAACACCACCGGCAGCACCCGCCGGACCGTCGAAAGCCACTTTGCCATTCTGGAAAAGCTCTTTCTCGTCCGCACGCTGCCCGCGTGGCACCGGAACGCAACCAAGCGGCTCGTCAAAAGCCCGAAAATCCACCTTTGCGACACCGGCCTCGCCGCCATGCTCTCCGACTTGTCGGAGGACCGCTGGCTGGAGGATCGGGAGCGGTTCGGCCATTTGCTCGAATCCTTCGTGCTCCAGCAGCTCGTCGCGCTCTCCGGCTGGACCGACCCGGACCTGCGCTTCTGGCACTACCGG
>JBBSUD010000143.1:0-13437 GCA_038235225.1 Verrucomicrobiales bacterium | reverse complement strand
TCGCAGTTTCGATCGTGCTCGGAATCCTCGCCTCGGCCAAAGTCCACAGTCCGGGGCTGCTCTCGGAATGGGGCTGGCTTACCTATGGCCGCGTGTTTCCCGCCCATTTGAATGCCTTGGTCTTCGGCTGGGGATTCCAAGCGGCGTTCGGCGTGATCATCTGGATGACGGCGCGGCTGTCCCGCAAGGAATGCACGGCGGCCGGCATCATTCTAACCGCCGGTCACGTCTGGACCTTCGCGGTGATGGCCGGCATCATCGGGATTCTGTCGGGAAATGGTTCGGGCATGCCCTGGATGGAATTCCCCGCATTTGTCTGGCCGGTTCTTCTGATCAGTTATTTCGCGATCGTCATCTGGTCATTCATCCAGTTCCGCGTCCGGCCCGCCGGCCATGTCTATATCTCGCAATGGTATCTGATGGCCGCGATGATCTGGTTCCCGTGGGTTTTCCTAACGGCGAATCTGCTTCTGCATTGCTTCACCGGCCACCCGGTCATGGCGGCGGGAATCGACCAATGGTATCATTTCGCGCTGTTGTTCCTATTCTTCACACCGGTCGGCCTTGGAACCGCTTACTACTTGGCGCCGAAAGTCACCGGCAGGCAGGTCCATAGCTATTCCCTCGCAAAGCTCGGCTTCTGGTCGCTGGCGATCATCGCGCCCTGGGCTGGCATGCAGAAACTGGCCGGCGCGCCGATTCCCTATTTCCTGCCCTACATCGGTGCCGCGGCGACCGCCCTGATTTTCATTCCGGCCGTGGCTGCCGGGCTGAACATCCTGCGGACCGCGACGGCCGCCTCAGGCGAAACCGTTTCCGCCAGCCCCTCGCTGCGCTTCACCATGGCAGGAACCGCCGGCCTACTGCTGATGGGGGTTGCCGCGGTGGTGTTGAACCTGCCCAACTCCACTTTGCCGCTCACGCAGTTCTCGCTGTCCGGCTATGGTTTCGACATCTTGGTCGTCTATGGGTTCTTCAGCTTCACCATGTTTGGCGCGATCTATTTCATCGTCCCGCGGGTGACGCGGCGCGAGTGGCTTTCCCGCCGTCTCATCAAGGTGCATTTCCTGTTTTCCATCTATGGCATCATCGCCGTGGTGATGTTTGCCATCCTCGGCGGATTGGAGCAGGGAATCGGCCAGGAGGACTGGACCCAGCCATGGCAGGGCGCGGCTACGAGGGCATTCCCCTATGCCGTGGGTACCACGGTTTCCTGGTGCTTCATTCTCTTCTCGAACGTGTTTTTCTTCATTCATCTCACGCTCATGTGGCTCCGCCTCGGCCGCCGCAGCTCGCACCCGACCTTGCTCATTTCGGCACACGGCGGCAGCCCCCACGGCGATGAGGGCGATATCGACAACGCGGGTCCGGGCAGCCTTCCCGTCACCCACTGAACGGTCCATCCGATTTCAAATCCCAAACGTTTCCCCATGAGTTTCCGCACTTTCATCCTCGGACTTGCCGCCAGTTTCGGCGTCGCCTGGCTGGCCATCGTCGTGGTGCCGTTCGTCAAGATGCGCAACCGCGAACCCATCCAGCTCAACGAGCAAACGGATGGCGCGACCGGTATTTTCTTCCCCAAGCGCACCGGGCGCATCGCCGACGGCGCGCTGGTATATGGCGAGAACGGTTGCTATCTGTGTCATACCCAGGTCGTTCGTCCGACTTATGCCGGCAATGATATCTATCGCGCCGACTGGGGCGGCCTGAAGAGCGATCCCGATCGTGGTGACACGCGCCGCGAAACAGTTGCCGAGGATTTCTATGGCGAGAAATTCGCACAGATCGGCGTGGTCCGCATGGGACCCGATCTCTCAAACCTCGGGCGCCGGGTCGAATCCGAGTATGCCACGGACGGAAATGCCGCCGGCTGGCTCTATGAGTTTCTTTACAATCCGCGCAAGGATCCGAAGCGCTGGCAATCCACCTGTCCCGGATTTCCCTTTCTTTTCAAAACCCGTCCGACCTACGGAATTCCTTCGAACGATGCCTTGTCCGTCGATGCCAGGCATGGCACGGAAGTTGTTCCGGGTTCCGATGCCAAGGCCCTTGTTTCCTACCTGATGTCGCTTAAGAAAGACCAGCCGGTGCCAGCGGCGCTGAACTTCGCGCCGGCCAAGCCCAAGAGCTGAGTCCCATCCCATTTTTCCACCCCATGTCCCCGTCCAGCCCGAAGCCCGACCTCGACGAATCCATCAACGTCACCGAAGCACACGGCCGCGTCGTGCGCGAGGCCGCTGCAACGTTTCGTGAGAAACGCATTGCCGATAACGGTATCGCACCGATTTCGCTGTGGGCTTTCGCAGCCTGTGGCGCGGTGCTGCTGGTGGCCGGCGGAATTCTCGGCACCGGCGGCGAGCTGTTCGCCTACGGAGCCACGGTCCGCCCCGGTTACGTCCGCGCCCCGTCGGGTGCGGAGGAAGACGGCGGCCCGGTGCCCAAGGAGGCAATGGTCGCATACAAGGCGAAGGGCGAAAAAATCTATTCTGCCAAGTGCAGCGGCTGCCACGGCTCGGACGCCAAGGGCAACGGCTCGAGCTATCCCTCCCTCGTAGGCGCTGGCTGGCCCACCGGTCCGACGGAACGCTTCGCACTCATCATTCTCAACGGCCTCCAGGGCCCGGTGGACAACGGCAAAACCTACGGCGTGATGCCCCCGCAGGGCATCGGCATGTCTCCCGAGGACCTCGCCGGCGTCATGACCTACGTTCGCAATAACTTCGGCAATTCCGTGGGCGATGTCGTCTCGGTGGAAATGGCCAAGAACGCGATCGACATTTCCTCCAAGCGCGAGAAAGCCGGCCAGGCCGTGACCGGCGACGAACTCGAGAACCATGCCAAGGATTTGGAAGGCGCCAAGGTTGATCCCGCAACGATGGTCGATGGCGTGACTCTCGAACCTGCCGCCGCCGCCGCTCCCTGATAATTTGAACCGCTAAATTTTTTTTCACCCGACCGATCCGCACCCCGATTCCAAAAGGCCCGCGCGGCAGCCGCCACGCCCGCCCGCCCAACGCGCCGGATTTTTACCAAACGATTCACGACGGAACCATGAGCTCCCACGCCACCTCACCCGACGGGCACGACGCCCACCACGACGACCATCACCACGAACCGGGATTTCTCCGGAAATGGGTTTTCTCCACCGATCACAAAGTGATCGGCATGCAATATGGCATCACCGCCATGCTGTTTCTCGCCTTCGGGTTCTATCTGATGATGGTGATGCGCTGGAGCATCGCCTACCCGCACCAGCCGCTGCCGGAATGGATGAGCTGGGTCTTCACCGACGGGTGGAAAGCGCGCTGGCTGCAGGATGGCAAGGTCACCGGCGAGACTTATAACATGTTCGGCGCCATGCACGGCACCATCATGGTGTTCCTCGGCATCGTCCCGCTCGGCTTCGGCGCGTTCGGGAACTACGTCACACCGCTGCAGATCGGCGCGGTCGATATGGCATTCCCCAAGTTGAACATGGTCAGCTATTGGGCTTATTTCGTCGGTGGCATCGTCATGCTCGGGTCGTTCTTCATGGAATCCGGCGCGGCGAAATCCGGCTGGACGAACTATTCGCCGCTCGCCGGATTCGCCGACGGCCAAGTCGTAAATCAGTTCCTGGCAGGCCAGACCCAGTGGCTCATCGGTCTCGTGCTCCTCATCAGCTCATCACTGCTCGGCTCCGTCAATTTCATCACCACCATCATCAATCTCCGCGTCCGCGGCATGACATGGATGCGCATGCCGTTCTTCGTGTGGTCCATGCTGGTCACCGGTTTCCTGCTGTTGCTAGCGTTCCCGCCGCTCGAAGCCGCCGGCATCATGCAACTCATGGACCGGGTCGCCCACTCGTCCTTCTTCATGGCGACCGGCCTCTACACGAAGAGCGAAGGCCTCGCCGATTTGTCCGGCGGCGGCTCGCCTCTGTTGTTCCAGCACTTGTTCTGGTTTCTCGGCCATCCCGAAGTGTATGTGCTCCTGTTGCCCGCCTTCGCCTGCGTTGCGGAAATCATTCCGGTCAACACCCGCAAGCCGCTCTGGGGTTACAAGCCGATGGTATATTCCGTCCTCGTGCTCGGCTTCCTCTCCTTCGTCGTCTGGGCGCACCACATGTACATGACGGGAATGGGAGCCGCCGTGTCCACCTTCTTCCAGACCACTACCGTCCTGATTTCCATCCCTTCCGTGGTCATCATCACCGCGATGCTCATCTCGCTCTGGGGCGGCTCGATCCGCTTCACGCCGCCGATGATGTGGGCCTGCGCCTTCATCCCGATGTTCGGCATCGGCGGACTCACCGGGCTGCCGCTGGCATTCAATCTGGCGGATGTACACCTTCACGATACCTACTATGTCATCGGGCATTTCCATTATGTGGTGGCACCGGGCATCCTCTTCGGTTTCTTCGGCGGCCTGCATCATTGGTATCCGAAAATCACCGGCAGATATATGAGCCGGACGCTGAACCACCTGCATTTCTGGCCCAGCCTGATTTGCATGAATCTCATCTTCTTCCCCATGCTCGTGCAAGGCATGGCCGGCTTCCACCGCCGCTGGTACAACGGCGGAGACGCCTATCTGGCGAAATCCGCCGACAGCGCGAACGTCTTCGGCCAGACGGTCGTCCAGCACATCGACATGAACATCCTCATGTCCATGGGGGCATGGACAATGGCGTTTTTCCAAATCTTCTTTGTCATCAATTTCTTCATCTCGTGGAAATTCGGGCGCAAGGCGCTTGGTGACAATCCATGGCATGCCACCACTCTCGAGTGGGCCACGCCCACACCTCCGGGCCACGGCAATTTCCTTGTCGAGCCCGTCACCTTCCGCGGTCCTTACGAATATTCCCGCCCGGACTGCGAGGAGGACTACCTGCCGCAGTGGACCGCGCCGAAGCGTGCGGAACCGCAGCCCAAACCCGTGGTGAAACACTGAACCAGCTTCCGAGCGATTCCCCACCCGCGCCCCGCAGCATCACCCGTCTTCCTGCCTCACCATGGAAATTCCCTACGTCGTCACCCCACGCAAGGACACCGGCCTCTTCAATTCGAAGATTGCGATCTGGCTGTTCCTGGCTTCCGAAGTCATGCTCTTCGGCGGCTTCTTCTCCGCCTATGTGTTCCTGCGCCTCGGCGCGGACTATCCCTGGCCGGAGCGGACGCTGCCGGTGCTGCCGGGCCTGATCAATACGTTCGTACTGATCTTCTCGTCCGTTACCGTGGTGTTCGCATGGGCGTCCCTGAAACTGCGGAACTGGAACCGCTTCCGGATTTTCATGAGCATCACCGTGATCTGTGCGGGTGTCTTCATGGTTCTCAAGGGCGTGGAATACTATGTGAAGTTTCATCACCAAGCGCTTCGCCTCACGGATTACGCCATTGTCGAGGGGCATTTGGGTAAGGAGGTGGACGAAAATGGCAAACTGGAAATCGACCACAACGGTCACGAAATCGAAGAGAATTTCATTCACGTCCTAACGGATAGGATCGCATTCGATACCGTTCGCTATTATGAACCATGGGTGAAGGAAGCCCTCAGCAAGGCGGAGCATGAGGGCGCGAAAATCGTTCTGGCAGACGACATCACCGTCATCACCGGCGAAGCGATGAAGACTCCGGTGAAAATTGCCACGAAAGGCGAGCCGCTCACCTTTGATTTGCTCGAGAGGATCCGCGGAATCCATTTGGATGCCCGCAGCCATAATGCGGCCCTCCGCACCGCCGCGCTCCGCCAAGAATGGAAGGCCGCCAAGAAGACCCACGAGGGGATTGCGCAATGGAAATACGCCTCCGAAGTCAACATCGACGACAAGGCGCTCAAACCGAGGCTTCTCGGAGAAATACCGAGTATCGCCTTCGCGATCGAACCTCCGATCGTGATGGATTTCCCGCCCCGGGACATCAAGGAAGGCGAGGAGCGCTCCGTCCTCCGCGACGATACCGTGGTCGAGGGCAAGCTGCTTGAAAGTCCGGTTGGATTCCATCATGTCGATGCCATCGATTTCCAATATCTCGTGATGAAAGCAGCGGAAAAGGGGATCGAGCCGGAACCCGCCATCGAGAACTCGTGGCTCATGAAGAACGTTCCTTTCGTCCGCGGCGCCTGGCAGTGGCACCTCGACGATATGGACAAGCTCCGCGCAAGCCTCGTGGAACGCTACGGCCGCGACGATCACGGCCTGCCCAACCGCGTGCCGACCCACAAGGAGCTCTATCGAATCGGCTGGGACGACCTCACCCGCTATGCGGTGGATCGCGGGCATGCCAAGGTGGAGGGCATCGCTTCTTACCGGCAGAACTTCCTCGGACCGAATTACGAGGCATGGGGGGACGCCACGTTCCCGGCTATGGAAATCCCGCGTGAAAAGGTTGGCTTCACCAGCAAATTCACCCCCGCGTGGAATACCTACTATGCCATTTACTTCACCATCACCGGCCTGCACGGGCTTCACGTCATCGGCGGCGCGCTGGTGCTAGCCTACTACTTGTTTTTCGGCAGGAAGATGTATCTTTCCAACCCGGAGTGGCTCGCCAACCGCGTCGAAATCGGCGGCCTCTTCTGGCACTTTGTCGATCTCGTATGGATCTTCGTTTTTCCGATCCTCTATTTGATGTAACCTGTCCCGAACGAACCACTCATCATTCCATTCCATGGCTGACACACCTGAAGCGATCAAGAAATCCGTCCGCACTTACATGTTCGTGGGAGCCGTGCTGTTCTTCGGCACAATCCTCACCGTGATGGTTGCCACCGTCCCTTGGATGGACGTTGGCCGTCACGGCTTCGACAAATGGGACTGCATTCTCGGCCTGACGATCGCCACGATCAAGGCCTCGCTCGTGGCGGCGATCTTCATGCATCTTAATCACGAAAAGCGGGCGGTTTACTGGCTCTTCGGCTCCGGCATCGCGGCGGTGATCAGCCTCGCGGGTCTCACGGCTCTCGCCATGGGCGATCCGATCTTCGATAAATTCTTCTACTCCGGCCGCTAAACCCAACGTATCGTCCGCCATGTCACTCAAAGGATTTCACATCGTCTTCGTCACCGTCAGCACCCTGTTGTGCGCGTTTCTGGCGCTCTGGTCCGTGATGTGGGCCAAGGATACCACCGGCCTGACGATTTTCATCGGTTCGCTCGGCGCCGCCGGCGTGTTGCTGATGCCGGTGTATGGAGTTTATTTCTACAAGAAGGTCGCCCGCATTCATATCTGAACCAGTCCGCATCCGCCGGACCATCCCAACCTGCCCACCATGATCGCTCCCGTTCTCACTCTCGCCTGCGCCACTTGCCAGGCATCGATGAAATATGGCGGAGGCGAGGCCGCCAGTTGGTCGATCTTTTTCCTGCTCGCGGTCATTCTTGCCGTGCTAGGTGGCATCGGTTTCTTCATGTTCCGGCTCACCCGCCGCGAGATGCTGCATTTCGATCCCTCATTATCGGACGACGAACTGCCGCAACCCGGCGGCGGCCGCTGATTTTAAAATCGTTCCCTTTCTCCAGAAATCTCCATGAGTCCTTCCAAGTTTCTCGGCATTCCCGGCTATTATTCCCAACACGGCGGACAAGTCGATCACCTGATCGATGTGGTTCACTGGTTCATGCTCGCGCTATTCGCCGGATGGACCCTGTTCTTCTTCTACTGCATCTTCCGCTTCTGGCATAAGAATCACCCGAAGGCTTCTTATGAGGGCGTCCGCAGCCATCTTTCCAGCCATTTGGAAGTCGGCGTCATCATCATCGAGGCGGTGCTTCTGATCGGGTTCGCATTTCCGCTGTGGTCGGATCGCGTCGATAGCTGGGAGCAAGTGCGAAAGCTCAATCCCGAGCGCGTCCGGGTCGTAGGTTGGCAGTTCGGCTGGACCTATCACTACCCCGGCATCGACGGGAAATTCGGCCGGATCGACCCGAACCTGATTTCCGGTACTAATGACCTCGGCATCGACTATACCGACCCCAACGCACTCGACGATTTCACCGCGCCGATTCTCCAACTTCCCAAGGACGTGCCGGTGGTGCTGAACATCACGACCAAGGACGTGATTCACAACTTCTGCCCCGTGCCGATGCGCATCCAGCAGGATGCCATTCCTGGTAAGGAAATCCCGATGTGGTTCACGCCCGTCCGCACCATGGAAACCTATGTGGTGTGCGCCCAGCTTTGTGGCGAAGGCCATGCCAACATGGTCGGCTCCATGGAAATCGTGGAGAAGAAGCAATATGACGGCTGGTTCAAAAGCCAATCCGAGGGCGCGTTGAAAGCCCACGGAACCAAAGAAGCCGCTCCACCAGTCACCGCCTCCCGCTGAGGGTTTCCCGTGGACTTCACCGCCATCGACCGCGGGGATTTCCGCAATCTGCTTGCTGAAATCGGCGCGACGCGGATGCCGTTCGGTAAATTCGGCATCAAGGAGTATCCACCCTCCGGCGTGCCGATCATGGATCTGCCGCAGGAATATCTTTGCTGGTTTCTCCAGAACGGGTTTCCCAAAGGCCGCTTGGGTGAGTTGATGGCGCAGGTTTGTGAAATCAAATCGGTGGGCATGGACACCGTCTTCGATCCGCTGCGGCGGGCGAACGGCGGCCGTTTCCCCCTCAAGCCGGCTCGAAAGAAGTCCTACGAATTCGAGAAAATCCAACGAAAGCTCGACGGGTTGTGAGTGTCATCGGTGTCGATTTCGGCGGAACGCGGATCAAAGCCGGAATTGTAACCGGCGGCAATGTTACCGAACTGCGGATCATGTCTGTTCCCGCCGACCGCTTGCTTGCCGGAATTCTCGATCGCTTGGAGGAACTATTTCACGATCTGATCGATCAATCAGAAACCCCGGTCAATGCCTTGGCATGGGCGATGCCATGCGTGGTGGCGTCGGACGGCAGGACAATTTCGCGAACCTTTGGAAAGTACGATGATTGCGCGACCTTGCCATTATTCGACTGGGCGCGCGAGCGGTTCGCGTTGCCATTGTTCCTTGAGAATGACGCACGCGCCGCCGCGATTGGCGAGTGGCGGTACGGTGCCGGCCGGGGCACGTCCAACATGGTGGCCATCACTCTCGGCACCGGCATTGGTAGTGCCGCGATCGTGGACGGCCGGCCGTTGAGTGGCGCCGGTGGGTTCGCGGGAAATCTGGGCGGACACCTGCGGATTCCCGGTGCGAACCGCCCCTGCATTTGCGGCCTTCGGGGATGCGTGGAAGCCGAAGCGGCCACGTGGGCCCTGCCGGAAATCGCACGCGAATCTCCGTTGTTTGCCGACAGCCCGCTTTCCACCGCGGAGCGCATCGACTACCTCGCCGTATTCGAATTGGCGGCAGCCGGCGACACGCTTTCGATCGAGATGCGGGATCGCGCCATTGAGGCTTGGGCCTTCACCATTTCCGAAATGGCGCGGCTCTACGATCCCCAGCTAACGGTTCTCGGCGGTGGCATCATGGCCGGCGCGGAAACCATCCTTCCCCGCCTTCGCGACCAGCTCGGCGAAGGCTTCCCGATCGCCGCCGCCGAACTCGGCGACGCCGCCGCGCTGGCCGGAGCAGGTGATCTCACGATCGTTTCCCCATCCATGACCTCTTCCGAAAATCAAATCCACGAGCAACCCACCGATCCTCTAATCTGCTCCGGCTGCGGTCGGGAGGCGGCGGTGGTGATCGACGGATCGGGCTGGTGCGTCGATTGCTGGCACGAGCGCGGATCGTGCTGCTCGGGCGAGTGATTTTCACCCTCGCGCGGCGGGCGGACGTGGGCGAGGGCGGGGGATGATTCGGAAGGTATCGCTGGTTCTGCTTGTTATGTTTTTCGTCGCCGCCGGAGCGAACCATTTCAGGGATCCGGAACTCTATCTGCCGATGATGCCGGACTGGCTGCCATGGCACCGGGGACTCATCGCGCTGAGCGGGGTCGCGGAAATCCTCGGCGGCCTCGGCGCGGGATTTCTGAAATGGCGGCGCCGGGCGGGCTGGTGGCTGATCGCCCTCCTGGTGGCGGTTTTTCCCGCGAATGTTCAAATGTTGGTCGACCACATACCGATCGCCGGAAAACAACTTCCCGAATGGGTGTTATGGGCGCGCCTGCCGTTGCAGTTGGTAATGATGATATGGGTCTGGTGGACCTGTGTGAAGCGCCGGGATGTAAACTGACAGCAGCCTTATCTCGCTACTTCCAGCGCTCCGGCCGGCACCGCCTCGCGGAAAAGAACGCTGGCAAGATCGCCGGCGGCGGGGATGCGGCAGAAGGCGGCTTGGTGGCGGCGGGCGTGGCGTTTCCACAGATCGAAGTGGTCATTGTATGCCTCGCGGTAGCGGCGGAGCGTGGCCGGCTCGATGCGGTGCGGGTGGCGGGACTGGCGCTCGGGATCGACAAATTCGTAATTCCCCGCCCAGTCCGGCCGGGCTTCGGTTTCGAGAAACGGGGCGAAAATCACCAGCGACCCATGCCCGTGCCCGAAGTGGCGGAGCAGCGGTTCGGGATCGGCGGGGAAGAGCAGGTCGGATAGAAACACGCGGATGGCGCTGGAGCGGAGCGGCACGCGCGACAAATCCGGCGGCTTCGCGGCGTCGGTGGCGGACAGGGCGCGCGCGGTTTCGAGCCAGGTATGGCTGCGGAGCGTGTCAGGATCGAGTGGCACGGTGGCGTCGCCGCGGACGGCGTGCAGGGCGAGCGAAGCGCCGGAGGCCTTGGAGCTTTCCGCGATCAGATAGAACAGCTCGGCGGTGCGGGCGGCTTTGGATTCGTCGAAAAACATCGATTCCGAGACGTCGAGTATCAGGTCCACGACGGGCCGGATTTCCTCGCGGAAAAGCTTCATGGTATAACTCCCGGTGCGGGCGTAGGCCTGCCAATTGATATGCCGTGGATCGTCGCCGGGCGAGTAGGCGCGGTGGTCCTGGAAATCCATGGAAGCGCCGCTGCCGCTGCCGGAAAACTCGCCGGCCTGGCCTTTCCAGACGCGGGAGCGCAGCGGCAGCCGCAGGCGCGCGGCGGCGGCGAGCGCCCGCGTATGGCAGGATTGCAACGATTCCCGTGTCATGATTCGGCGCTTGCGGGTTCTTTGGCGAACTCGTTTTCCACTTCATGGAACACCGGGCGATACGCGCCAAACGCCATCGCCGCGCGGGTGAGGAGCGCGCAGCAGATGATGCCATCCACGGCGGATACCGCGGTGAGAACAATGGCTTGGTCGAACTTGTGGGGATAACTGTTCAGCATCAGCAGGGAGACCGGCGGATTCCATATCATGAGCCACAGCCACTCCTGATGATTCTTTATTCCCACGAGGATCTGGGGAATGACGGTTAGAACGACGGAGCCGACCAGGAAAAACAGGAAATTGGCGAAGCGCTTGCTCTCCACTCTCGAGAAAATCGAACATAACATGGCGGAGAGCAGGAACGCGCCGAGCACTCCGAATGCCCCGATCAAAATTCCCACCCAGTCGCCGGAATAGGTGGGAGGCGGCTTGACGTGGTAGCTGGCATAGGTCGCACCGGCGGCTATGGCCAGCATCAACAGGCTGAAGAACACGCCCGCGGGCCAGCCCGGCAGCAGGAAAATCGCGGCGATTTTGCCCGGCCCGCCGCGTTTCAGGAACGGCTTGCACAAGGGGGGCAGCATGATGGACGGCTCCGTTAGGGAGACAATCAGCGCCGGCCCGAGAATGAAGCCCATCGCCACCAGCACCGCCATGGCCGGGACTTTGGCATGCAGTCCGATGATGGCGACGGCAAGCGCAAGACCCAGCGCGACCAGACGCCTGAGGGTGGTATGGTTCTCCGCCAGCGGCGCGATCGAGGATGTGCCGTAGGATAGCGCGCACCACCCATAGTATGCGATGAAGGAGACATAACAGGCCACCGCGATCCACGCCGTGGGTGCGGTCATGGTGAGGAATTCCATCATGCCGTTCATCCCGCCGCCGCGCATCATCAAAAGGGGAGTGGACTGCAAGCCGAACACCACCAGAAGGATCGGCAGGACGCGGATGAGTTTGTTGGACCCGCCGGACAGGCCTACGGTGACCGCCGTAAGCGCCATGGAAGTTAGAAAAATCAGCAGCAGGAACATCAGCTCGCCCACCAGCACCATGCCACCGAAGAAGTAGCGGAGGATCAGGTAGGGGATGATGGTGGTGAGGATGAGCGCGGACTGGCTGACGATCGCCAGCCATTTCCCGAAGACAATCCGGCGCGCGCTGAGCCGGGTGAGCACCATCATTTCGATGGTATTTCCCGTGATTTCCGAAGACAGCGCCGCCACCCCGCGCATCGGCTGGATGCCGAGGACGGCGACGGCGAACAGGGTGAAAATCACGCCGGATGCGACCGCGCCCGCGTTGTCGGTAACGCCGGTCGAGCCGGCGACCAAGAGCACGAATCCGAGCAGGCACTGGAAGACCAGAAACAACATGGTGAACCCGCGCGCGCGCATGCCCTGCCGCAGCTCTTTCACAAGCATGGCCGGCAAGCGGTCGGGGAAATCGGTGAGATGGGGCATAAGAGTCGGAAGAGGGAGAGGAAGAGTCTGAAGGTCTGAAGGTCGGAAGGTGAAGAGGTAGAGGAAGAGGCGAAGTGCTGTTACTTTCGGAATCACCGACCTTCAGACCTTTTGACCTTCCGACCTTTCGACTTCTTGTGGCATCGGCGGGGGAGAGATGGCGGCTTGGCCGGATTCGAGGCGGCCGATGATATCAATGAAAGCGTCCTCGAGGTTGCGCTGTTCGCGGTGGAATTCGACGATGCGCAGGCCGTCCTTGATCATGCGGGCGAGCACGTCGGCGGCTTTTGCGGGGTCTTCGGTATCGATGCGGATGCGGCCGCCGTGTTTGCGGGATTCGAGAAATTCCACATTCTGTTGAAGCACGCACCAGTCGGAAACGGCACCGGGAGGACCGTCCAACTGAATGTCATAAAGCACGCCGCCGAGCGTGTCGGCGCCGCGCTTGAGCGAGTCGGAATCGCCATGGTGGACGATGCGGCCGTTGTTGATGAAGAGCAGCGAATCGCACATTTCGCCCAGTTCGGACAAGATGTGGGAGGAAATGAAAATGGTTTTCCCCTCCTTCGCGAGGACGCGGATGAGGTGCTTGAGCTCGACGCGCGCCTTGGGATCGAGGCCGGCGGCGGGTTCGTCCATGATGAGCACCTGCGGGTCGTGCAGCAGCGCGCGGCCGAGGCCGAGGCGCTGGGTCATGCCTTTGGAAAGCTTGTTGGAAAATCGCTCGGCCAACGGATTCAGATCGGTGAACTCCATGACTTCCTCGATCCGCTGGCGGCGTTCCTTGCCTTTGTATCCCAGCGCGCGCGCATAGAAATCGAGGTATTCGATGACCGTCATGTGGTCATAATTGCCGAAATGGTCGGGCATCCAGCCGATGAGTTTCCGCACTTCCGCCGGATAGTGGACGACATTGATGCCGCATATCTCCGCGGAACCCATGGTGG
>JBBSUD010000142.1:0-13536 GCA_038235225.1 Verrucomicrobiales bacterium | reverse complement strand
CCCCCCCCCCCCCCCCCCCCCCCCCCCCCCCCCGGCTGTCAAATCGCGGGTGGCAGGGAAGGGCGTGGGTTCCTAGCATTCCGGCGCGTTGCCGGAGCTGGCGGCGGATGTGACGATGAAAAGCAGCGAAATCCGCGGCAGCCGCAAATCCGAGATTCTCGGGTCGATCATCGGCTGGGCGATGCGCCTGTGGTCGCGGACGCTGAAATTCGAGATTTACGACCGCTGCGGCATCATCACGCCGGACGATCCGGTCAGGCCGGTGATTTTCGCGCTCTGGCACAACCGGATCTTCACGATGCCGCCGATCTGGTGGCGGACGGGCGGAAACTGCCGCAAAACCGCCGTGCTGACGAGCGCCAGCAAGGACGGCGCGCTGCTCGCCAGCGCCATGGAGGTGTTCGGGCTTGGCGCGATCCGCGGGTCGTCCTCGCGGCGGGCGGTGGCGGCGCTCGTCGGCATGAAAAAGGCGCTGAAAGATGGCGTGGACATCTGCATCACGCCGGACGGCCCGCGCGGCCCGCGCTACAGCTTCCACCCGGGCGTGGTGAAGCTGGCGGAGTCCAGCGGCGCGCCGATCGTTCCGATCCACCTGAATTTCGCCAATGCCTGGACCCTGAAAACCTGGGACGGCCTGGTCCTGCCGAAGCCCTTCAGCACCGTGATCGTGGTCTTCGACGAGATGCTCGTCATCCCGCCCAAGCTCGGCGAGGCTGCCTTCCAGCAGCAAGTCGAGCGGGTCCGGAGAATCCTCACGGACGGCGCGTCCGACGCTTATTCGATCCCATGAACACACCGAAAATCCTCGATGGAAAAGCCCTCGCCGCCGCCGTGCTCGACGAGTGCCGCACCGAAGCCGCCGAACTGAAATCCCGCGGAATCACCCCTGGCTTGGCCGTCGTGCTGGTTGGCAGCGATCCGGCCTCGCAGGTCTATGTCGGCTCGAAGGCGCGCACCTGTGCCGATCTTGGATTTCATTCGGTGAAAATCGAACTGCCGGCGGAAACCACTCAGGACGAGCTGATCCGGACGGTCCGCGACCTCAACGCCGACCCGGCCGTGCATGGGATTTTGGTGCAATCCCCGCCGCCGAAACACATCGACGAGGCGGCCGTCATCCGCGCGATCGATCCGCGCAAAGACGTGGACGGATTTCACCCGGAAAATGTCGCCAAGCTCGTGCTGGAAGACCCGTCCGGCTTCGTGCCATGCACGCCGGCGGGCTGCATGAAATTGCTGGCGTCGTCCGGCATCGCCACCGCCGGCGCGGAGGCCGTCGTCGTCGGCCGCAGCATGATTGTGGGCAAGCCGATGGCGATGTTGCTCGTCTCGAAGGCCGCGAATGCCACCGTCACGATCGCGCACTCCCGCTCGCAGGACTTGCCCGGGATTTGCCGCCGCGCGGACATTCTCATCGCGGCGGTTGGCCGGCCGGAAATGATCAAGGCGGACTGGGTGAAGCCCGGCGCGGTCGTCATCGACGTGGGCATCAACCGCGTGCCCGACGCCTCGAAGAAATCCGGCCACCGCCTCACCGGCGACGTCGCCTATGCCGAAGTCGCGCCGAAATGCGCCGCCATCACGCCCGTGCCCGGCGGCGTCGGGCCGATGACGATCGCCATGCTGATGAAGAACACGCTCCAAGCCGCCCGGCAGATCGGGCGTTGAGCGCCAGCCGATTACGCCGCCATGCGCCTCCTGCTCATCGAAGACAACGCCCCGCTGCGCGACGCAATCAGTCAATTTCTCCGTGAGGCCGGCTACTTGGTGGATACCGCCGCGAATGGCGCTGAGGGGCTGTGGGCGGCGGACGGCGGCGGGCACGATTTGGTCCTGCTCGACCTGATGCTGCCGGAGATGGACGGCATGGAAATCCTCCGCCGGCTGCGCGCGGGAGGAAATGACATCCACATTGTCGTCATCAGCGCGCGCGACGGACTCGAGGACCGGCTCGCCGCGCTGGACGCCGGCGCGGACGATTTCCTGGTGAAGCCATTTCCGCTTTCCGAAATCCTCGCCCGCGTCCGCGCGCTGCTGCGGCGGAGTTTCGGCAAGAAATCCCCGGTGATGCGCGTCGGCGATCTGGAGCTCGATCCGCTGCGCCGCGCTGTCCGCCGCGCGGGAAATCCCATCGAACTCACCGCGCTGGAGTACCGCCTGCTGGAATACCTCTTCTACCGCGCCGGCGAGGTGGTCTCCCGCACGGAAATCTGGGAGCGCGTCTTCGAGGACGGCACCGGCGGCACCAGCAACGCGGTCGATGTCTATATCGGCTATCTGCGCAAGAAGCTGAACTTCAACGGACTGCCCGATTTCATCCACACCCGCCGCGGCCAAGGCTACATCCTCGAGGAGAAATCCGCATGAGGCCGCCCTCGCTGCACCGCGCGCTGCTCGTCCGCTGCGGGCTGGGCATCGGAGTGCTGCTGGGGCTGCTTTCCGTGGGCGTTTTCCTGCTCGTCCGGCAGAGTCTTTACCGCGAACTGGACGAATCGATTTCCCAAACCGCCGCGCTGCTCGCGAACCAGGTCGAGCTGGAGAACGACGAGCTGAGCTTCGAGTGGAAGGAGGGAATCGGCACGAATACCGCGCTGATCGAGGAAGGATTTTTCCAGTTTTGGGACGAATCGACCGGCGTCACCACGCGCTCGCCGGGCTTGCGCCAGGCCGATCTCCCGCGCTTCACCGGCCCCGGCGGCGCGCCGGAAATCCGCACCATCGCGCTGCCGAACGGCCACCGCGCCCGCGCCATCGGCCTGCGCGCGCTGCCCTTCGTGCTGCCGGAGGAAATCATCCGCATGCGCCTCCGCGGTCGGGTGATCGATACGGCGACATTGCCGCAAACGCTCATCGTCGCCCGCGATTCCGAGCCGGTCCACCGCACGCTCGACCGCCTCCGCTGGATCCTCGCCGGGGGCGCGGCGCTTTGCCTTGGCCTCGGGTTTTTGCTAATCCGCCACGTCGTCCGCACCACGCTGCGGCCGCTCGACGAGCTAGATGCCCAAGTCCGCGCGCGCACCGGGCCGCAGCTCGACGCCGCGCTGGATTTGCCCGGCAGGCTGCCTGTCGAGCTGGCCGGACTGGCGCGGAATTTCGACGCGCTGCTCAGCCGCGTCGCCGCGATCCGGGAGCGGGAAAGGGATTTCATCCGCCACGCCGCTCACGAACTCCGGACGCCGATCGCCGGACTTTGCGCCACCACGGACCTCGCGCTTTCGCAGGATCGCAGCGCCGCCGCCTACGCCGGCCACCTCGCCACCTGCCAGCGCGCCGCTGCCGGATTGGCGGAACTCGTCAATCGCCTCTCCGCCATCGCCCGGCTCGGCGCGAGCCGTTCCCCAGCCCTCCGCGAGTCGCTCGACGCGGTGGAAATCCTCGCCGCATGCCTCGAAAGCTTCCTGCCAGCGTTCGCAAATCGCGGCCTCTCCATCGTCCGGGATTTCCCAAAATCCGCTATCCCGATCACCGGCGACCGCGCGCTGCTCCGCATCATCCTCAACAACTTCCTCGACAATGCCGCCAGCCACGCCGCCGCCGGCGCGGACGTCCGCATCTGCGTCAGCGCCCGGCCCGGCGGCGCTGTCATCGCCATTTCCAACGGCACGCTCGGCGAAATCGGCGACCCGGCGCGGCTGTTCGAGCCGCTTTTCCAGCGCGATCCATCCCGCTCCGCCGCCGGCACCCACCTTGGCATCGGGCTCACACTCAGCCAAGAGGCCGCCGCGGCCATGGGCGCGAATTTGACCGCGGAAATGACCGCGCCGGACCGCATCGAATTCCGCCTGGAAATCTGAGCTGCCGGGCCGCGCCATCTCCGGCCTTGCATCTTCCGGCATGCTTTCCGAACCTCCGGCCCGATCGATCATGCAGTTACTCGAATTCGAAAAACCCGCCGCCGAACTCGAGCGCGAACTGGAAAAACTCCGCGCCAAGTCCGCCTCGCAGGACATCGACATGTCCGCCGAGATTTCCATCATGGAGGGCAAGCTGGCCGCCACCCGGGCCGGGATTTACAAAAACCTCACCCCGTGGCAGCGCGTCCAGATCGCCCGCCACACGAACCGCCCGTTCATGCTCGACTACGTCTCCCTGGCCTTCACGGATTTCTGCGAACTCCACGGCGATCGCCACATCGGCGATGACGCCTCGATGCCCGGCGGATTCGCCCGCATCGGCGGCCGGCGCGTGGTCGTCATCGGCCACCAGAAGGGCCGGGATACGAAGGAAAATCTCAAGCGGAACTTCGGCAGCGCGCACCCGGAAGGCTATCGCAAGGCGCTGAGGCTCATGAAGCTGGCGGAGAAATTCGGCCTGCCGGTCATCACCATGATCGATACGCCAGGCGCCTTTCCCGGCATCGGCGCGGAGGAGCGGAACATCGCCGAGGCCATCGCATACAATCTGCGGGAAATGATGCTCTTGAAGGTGCCCATCGTTGCCGTCGTCCTCGGCGAGGGCGGCTCGGGCGGGGCGCTGGGAATTGGCGTCGCGGACCGCGTCATCATGCTGGAAAATGCCTACTATTCCGTCATCAGTCCGGAAGGCTGCGCGGCGATTTTGTGGAAACACCGCAAGCACGCGCCGGAAGCCGCCGAGGCGATGAAACTCGTCGCGCCGGATCTCATGAAGCTCGGCCTGATCGACGATGTCATCAACGAACCGGCCGGCGGCGCGCACCACGACCACCAGACCACCGCCGAGGCGTTCCGCGCCAAGGTGCTCTCGCAAATCGATGAGCTTTCCGAGCTATCCACCGAGGAGCTGCTGGAGACGCGCTATGCGAAATTCCGCGCGTTCGGCGAGTGGCAGGGCAAGGAATGAGATTTCCCCCGCACGGCGATGCGGGACGAATTGTATCGAAAGAAACCTAACATTATGGCGACCAAAGTAGGAGTGATCGGAGCGGGCGGCATGTTGCAATATCATGCGGCCGGATTTCAAAAAGCCGGAGCGGAAATCGTAGCCGTCGCGGATCCCGCGCCCGGCGCGGCGGTGAAGGCAGCGGAGCGGTGGGGGATTTCCCGCTCGTTCGAAAGCGTGGAATCCATGCTAAGCGATTGCCCGGAGCTGGATGCCATCAGCATCATTGTTCCGAACAAATTCCACGCCTCGCTCTCGATGCAATGCCTCAAAGCCGGCAAGCATGTTTTCTGCGAGAAACCGCCCGCGCTGCACGCTGCGGAGGTGGAGAAAATGATCGCTGCCGCGGATGCGGCCGGCAAAAAGCTGATGTTCAATTTCAACAACCGCGCCCGCCCGGAATCCGTGGCGATGAAGGCATACATCGATGCCGGCGTGGTCGGCACGATCAATGCCGCGGAAGCGAAATGGGTGCGCCGCACCGGCATTCCCGGCTTTGGCGGATGGTTCACCAATAAGGAATTGTCCGGCGGCGGACCGCTCATCGACTTGCTCCACATGATCGATCTGGCGATGTATTTCATGGGCTATCCCGAGCCGGCGCACGTCCTTGCCAATACCTTCGATAATTTCATCAAGGACAACAATTTCAAAGGTCCGTGGGGCATCCCGGACCGCGCCGACGGCGTGACAGATGTGGAATCCGCCGCGCACGGATTCGTTACCTTCAAGACCGGCCAGGTGCTCAGCCTGAGTGTCTCGTGGGCGGCGATGATCGAGCGCGAGCAGGCGTCCGTCATCTTCCAAGGCGCGTCCGCCGGCGGCAAGGTCCAGCGGCTTTTCCGCGCCGATGGTCTCGACGATACCGCCATCGATTCCTGCGAATTGTATGTGCAGGAAAATGGCAATAGCGTGAACCGCAGCATCGTTGTCCCGGAATGTTTCGATATGGGCCGCATCGATTCCGCGAAGAACTTCATCGAGGCCATCGAAGGCCGCGCCGAGCCGCTCAACAAGCCGATCGAAGCGCTGCGGCTGATGCAGATTATCGACGCCATTTACGAATCCGCCGCCACCGCCGCGCCAGTTTCCATTTCCCAACCAACATAGATCACATGAATCGCAAACTACGCATGGGCATGGTCGGCGGGGGACGCGGCGCTTTCATCGGCGCGGTCCACCGCATGGCGGCGAATCTGGACGGCAAGATCGAACTGGTCGCCGGCTGCTTTTCCTCCGACGCGGAGAAGTCCAAACTCTCCGGTGAGGATTTGTTCCTCGATCCGGCGCGGGTTTATACTTCGTATGAGGAAATGGCGAATGCCGAGGCGGCGCTGCCCGCGGACCTGAGGATTGATTTCGTATCCATCGTGGTGCGCAACGATTTGCACTACCCCGTGGCGAAGGCATTCCTCGAAGCAGGCATCCATGTCATCTGCGAGAAGCCGATGGCATTCTCCCTGGCGGAGGCCAAGGAGATGAAAAAGCTGGTGGAGAAATCCGGATTGGTATTCGCGCTTACCCATAATTACACCGGTTACCCGATGGTGAAGGAGGCGCGCGCCATGGTGAAGTCCGGCAAGCTCGGGCGCATTCTGAAAATCGTGGCGGAATATCCCCAGGGTTATGGTATCTCGGCGATGGAGGACGCCGCGGATGGTAAAATTTCCAACTGGCGTATGGATCCGGCCGTGGCGGGGATTTCCAACTGCATCGGAGATATCGGTTCGCATGCCGAAAATCTAGCGAGATACATCGGATGCGTGGAGCTGGAGGAAATCGCCGCCGATCTGAATACCTTCATTCCCGGCCGCAAGCTGGATGATGATGGCAGCATGCTCGTCCGCTATCAGGGCGGCGCGCGCGGCATACTTTTCACCTCGCAGATTTCCACGGGCGACGAGAACAACCTCAACATCCGCGTCTATGGCACCAAGGCGTCGCTCGAATGGCACCAGGAACATCCGAATGAACTAACGGTGAAATTCGCCGATAAGCCGCGCGAAATCTGGCGTCGGGGTAACAGCTACAACGGCCCGGAAGCGGAGAAAAACACGCGTCTGCCATTCGGTCATCCCGAGGCGTTCATCGAGGCGTTCGCGAACGTCTATCTGGCCGCCGCCGCCGCGATTTCCGACGCCATCGAAGGTAAATCCGCGCCCGACGGCGGCTACGATTTCCCCGATGTGGACGACGGCGTGGAAGGCATGGCGTTCATCGAAGCGGCGGTCGCGTCCTCGAAGAACAACGCCGCGTGGACGCGCGTCCACGGGAGCTGAGAGGTGGCTAGCCAACCGCCAGCCGGACCATCCGCCAGAGTCTGCCGAAGTCGTCGAAGACCGGGCCGAGCGTTTGCGCGGGGTAGAGCAGCGCCATCACGACGGCGGCGCAGAGTAACGCGGTGATGACAAATCCGGTGCGATCGAGACGCTTGTCGAAGGCATAGCCGGCGGGGCAGGCGGCGCAGCGCCAGATGACCCAGAGGTTGAGCACGGGCGCCAGAAATCCGGCAAGCCAGAGGCGGCTCATGCCTAGATTGAGCAGGCGCTTCATTCCGAAATGGGCGAATGCCGGGATCGGCAGCAGCGCGGCGGCAGGGTAAATCGCGCCCTCCATCCGGGTGCCGAAGCGCGCGGCAAAAACCGGCGCGGCAGCCGCCAGCGCCAGGTGCCAGGCGAACGGAAACACGCAGGCGAAGAACACAAAGCTCCGCCGCCGCGCGCCCGGCCAGAAGCGGCCGCCGACGCGGGAGACTGTGGCCGGCTTGCGGAGTTGCTGGGATTTCGTCGGCCGCTCCGCCGCGGGCTGATCGGCCGAGACGTGGCTGCGCGCGAAAAGCCCGTCGATTTCGCCGGCCGGGCGCCACTCAGCATCGCCGCGTTTCCAGATGAGATCGAGCCGCGGATCGAGTGCGGAGGCCGTGGCCATGGCCCGCAATTCCTGGAATGCCACCGGCCCGCGGCGCTCGCCCTCGCTGGTGAAATACCACTGCCGCCGGACGAACAGGCCGCCGGATTTCCGCGCCGGTTCGGCAACGTCCGGCTCGACTTGTTCCGCCACCTTCGCCTCGACGGCGGCGAGAAATCGCTCGCGTTTGGCGACTTGCATCCGGCTCTTGGCGGCGGCGCGGGACTTCGCGCGCGTCTCGGTGGCGAGGAGGTTTTTGGCGGCGGCATCCGCGCGTTCGGCGGCCATCGCGACGATTCGCGCCTCTTCCGCACCCAGCGCGCTGACCTCGGCGGCAAGCTCCGGATCTTCTTCAGCGAGCGGGCGCTTGACCGGATTTTCCGCCTCCCCGGCGTTCATTCTCCAAAGCGCGTGGTCCTCCGGGTCGAAAACCTCGGGGTAGGGCCGCCAATCGTCCATGCCCTGCGTCCAGACCAGTTGTGGCGGCGGCTCGGCCAGCGGGCGGGAAATCAGCTCGGACAATCGCGCCGGACTGACGGGTCCGCATTGGCTGCCATCGCGCAGGTAGAACCAGCGGTCCGGCGGAGTCGCTGCTCCGCCGCTCCGCCCGGCGCCGGGAGCTTTGGCATTCAGCTCCTGCATGGCGCGGGCGGGTTGGGGCACGGAAGATGGACCGCGATCCCGCAGGCGCGGGAATCGCGGAACGCTCGCCGGGGAGATGTCCTCGTGGGGCGAATCGGGGTGGAGAGGGTGGAAGGTTGCGGAAGCGGGGCGGGAAAAGTGGCCGCAGGCTAGGGGTTTTCCCTGTCTCCTGAAACGCTTTCAATGCCCCGATTCCGGCCAAGTGGTCCCGAAACCGGCCGCGGCTCAACGCTTCGGGACATGCGCTGTCTAAGGTTGCCTGGATTTCCCCCGCGCGTCATGGCGATCGGAGTTTTCCCGGTGGGCGAACCGGCGAATCCCCGGTTGCCGCCCGTCGCTTGGGACTCCAGCTTGCGCCTCATGCGAATTTTCTCCTGGCTGCTGCTGCTGGTGCCCGCGTCGCTGGCGCTTCGGTATTTCATCCATCCCGGTCCGTTGTGGATCTTCGTGGCCGGCGTTCTGGCGATCGTGCCGCTGGCGGAATGGATCCGGCGGGCGACGGAAAATCTTGCGCACCGGGCGGGGCCGGCGCTGGGCGGATTGCTCAACGTGACCTTCGGCAACACGGCCGAACTGATTCTCGCGCTGTTCGTGCTCTCCGCCGGTCACGCGGATGTGGTCAAAGGGCAGATCACCGGGTCAATCATCGGTAACAGCTTGCTAGGCCTGGGCCTTGCGATCGTGGTGGGGAGTTGGGGCCGGGAGAAGCAGACCTTCAAGCGGGAGCGCGCCGGACTGCTTTCCAGCCTGCTGATCCTAGCGACGATCGCGCTGCTGGTGCCCGCGCTATTCGACTACACCGAGCGGGGGATGATGACTTCGGTGCGACCGGACGAGCTGGATGAGAAACTGAGTCTCGGCGTCGCCGTGGTTCTCATCTGTGTCTATATCGCCAACCTGATTTACACGCTGCGCACCCATCGGGACGCCTTCTCCTTCGAGGAAAGCAGCGCGGAGGAGCGCGACGGAGCGTGGCCGAATTGGAAATCGATCGCCGTGCTGGTGGTGGCCACGGCGTTCACGGCGTGGGAGGCGGAAATGGTTTCCGGCGCGCTGGAGGCGACTGCCAGCACGCTCGGACTGACGACATTCTTCCTAGGCGTGGTGGTGCTGGCCATCATCGGAAACGCGGCGGAATACGTCGCCGCCATCTACTTCGCCCGGAAGGACCAGATGGGCATGGTGATGAGCATCACGGTCGGCTCCAGCATCCAAGTCGCTTTGCTGATGGCGCCGCTGCTGGTGCTGGTCTCGTGGTTCATGGGCAAGCCGATGAACCTCGTTTTTGACAACCCGCTGGAACTCATCGCCATCGCCGGCGTCAGCTTCGCGGTGAACGCAATCGCAGAGGATGGTGAAACGACGTGGTTCGAGGGCGTCCTGCTGCTGGCGGTGTATGGAGTGCTGGCGATGGCGTTCTTCTTCGTGGGCAGGTGAGGGGAGTTGGCCCGGGAGTTCATTTCGCAGGATTCAAGCTTCACGGGGGGACCACGCGGCGGTGCCGGAGCCGGGAATCGCGTGGCTGGCGGCGCTCGGCGGCCTGCTGGCGCTGCGGCGGCGGCGATCGTCCGGCGGCGGGCGGTTTTGATTGCCACTCGCGCGGGCAGCCCGAAGAGTCCGCGCGTCCTTCCGGACCCCGTTTCCCGCATGAAAGTCGTAGCGATCGCCAACCAAAAAGGCGGGGTGGGCAAGACCACCACCGCCCTTAACCTCTCCGCCGCACTGGCGTTGCGCGGGCATCGCGTGCTGCTCATCGACCTCGATCCGCAGGCGAACTGCACCAGCGGACTCGGCATCGAGCCGGCCGACGGATGTAGCATGTATCACGTCCTGCTCGGCGATGCGACGGTGGCCCAGCAGATCGTCCCGACCGGCCGGGAGAACCTCTCGCTGGTGCCTTCGGAAATGGATTTGGCCGGCGTGGAAATCGAGCTGGCCCGCAGCGAGGACCACCTCACCCGACTGCGCGGGATTCTCCAAGCGCTCAAGCCCAACGCCTTGTTCGATTTCTGCATCCTCGACACGCCGCCCTCGCTGGGCGTCCTGATGACGTCCGCTCTGGCCTGCGCCGACGAAATCCTGATCCCGCTGCAATGCGAATGGTTCGGCTTGGAGGGTTTGGCGAAAATCGTCCACGTCATCGACCAGATCCGCGATTCCGACGCGAATCCGGACATCCGCCTCGAAGGCATCGTGATGACCATGTACGACGGCCGGACGCTGCTTTCCCGGCAGGTGGTCCAAGAGGTTTCGCAGTATTTCCCGGAGCAGATGTACCGCACGATGATCCCGCGGACGATCCGCATCGGCGAGGCGCCCAGCCACGGGCGCACGATTTTCGAGCACGACGGTACCGGACTTGGCGCCCAGGCGTACGGCGCGCTGGCGGACGAATTTCTGACAAGGCACGCCGCGGTGGGCCCGGTGCTGGCGGGGGGGTGAAATCGGCTGGAGAACTGGGATAAAGCGTGCAAGCTCCCGAGGAGATGAATGTAACCATTGAACTGGCGGAAGACCTTTGCGAGAAGGCCCGGCATGTGGCGACCGATCACGGTCTCTCCCTCTCCAGCTTGATTGCGGATCTTCTGATCAGGGAACTGGATGAGAAAGCTGCGCGGCCCGCCGGACTGCTCGCATCGCTCTCTCTGAAAGAGGGCGAGGATCGGGAGTTTGAAATCCCCAGAAATCGATCCCTATCGAGAAAGCTGGATTTCTGATGTTCCTGCTCGATTCAAATGTCGTCTTGGAGTTGAGATCCGAGAAGCGGTACCATCCCCATGTGCGGGCATGGGAAAATGCCACGGCGACATCAGATTGCTGGATCAGCGTGATCGTGCTGTTTGAAATTCGCGAGGGCATCGAGATGGTCAGCCGCCGGGATTCAGGATTTGCGGACCTTTTGGAGCGTTGGCTGGAGAGTCGCGTGAAGCCGACTTTTGCAACCCGTTCGTTGGCGGTAAGCGCAGCCATTTCCGATCGGGCCGGCAGGATTTCCGCCATTCGAACGCGGGAAATGGCGGATTGTCTCATCGCAGCAACCGCGCTGGAGCATGGCTTGAAACTGGCAACCCGCAACGTTGCCGACTTTCGTGATATTCCGGATCTGCGGGTGGTCAATCCATGGGAACATCCAATTTCTGAGGCGGGCTAGTCCGGAATGCTCAGACCGCTCACGCTTCCGGCGTGTCGGCGGCGGACGCCGGATTTCAATCCTGTGGAACATCCGGCGCGCCGCCGTGGAACAAGGATTCCCGCTTGACCTGCGAACGGCGAACGGAAACGGTTGCCGCCTTCTCAAGCAGGCGTCCGCCTCCCGTTTCGTTTTCGCAGGCTCGCCGGCCTGAATGTCAGGGGTGGTCCGGACTTCCGGTTCTTCTGGGAAATTTCCCTACCACTCTTTCATTTTCAAACCTCTCCAATGTTCAAAAAGCTTTTCGGCAACCTTTTTTCCAACGACATCGGCATCGATCTGGGCACCGCAAACACGCTGATCAACGTCAAGGACCACGGCATCGTCCTGCGCGAGCCGTCCGTGGTCGCCGTGAAAGCCGGCACCAACGAGGTGCTCGCCGTCGGTGACGACGCGAAACGGATGCTCGGCCGGACACCGGGGAACATCGTCGCCATCCGCCCGCTCAAGGACGGCGTGATCGCGGATTTCGAGGTCACCGAGGCGATGCTCCGGCATTTCATCAAGAAGGTGAACAAGGGTCGCCGGTCGAATCCCCGGGTGCTCATCGCGATCCCCTCCGGCATCACCGAAGTCGAGCGCCGGGCGGTCCGCGAGTCCGCTGAGCAGGCCGGCGCGCGGGAGGTTTATCTAATCGAGGAGCCGATGGCGGCGGCGATCGGCGTGGGCCTGCCGGTGCAGGAAGCCTCGGGGAACATGATTGTCGATATTGGCGGCGGAACGACCGAAGTGGCGCTGATTTCCCTGTCCGGCATCGTTTACGCCCGCTCGGTCCGCACCGCGGGCGACGAGCTGGACGAGGCGATCATCCAGTACATGAAGCGCGCCTACAATCTGATGATTGGCGAGCGCACGTCCGAGGAAATCAAGATCCGGCTCGGTTCCGCGGCACCACTGCCGAAGGAAATGACGATGGAGGTGAAGGGCCGGGACCTGGTCGCCGGATTGCCCAAAACCATCACCATCACCTCCCAGGAAATCCGCGAGGCGATGGCGGATCCGCTCAGCACGATCGTCGATGCGGTCCGCACCACGCTGGAGCGCTGCCCGCCCGAGCTGGCGGCGGATCTGGTGGACCGCGGCATCGTTCTGGCCGGCGGCGGCGCCCTCCTCAAGGGCCTCGACCGGCTGCTGCGGGAGGAAACCGGGCTGCCCGTCCACGTCGCCGAGGATCCTCTCAGCGCCGTCGCCGAGGGCACGGGAAAGGCGCTTCAGGAGCTTTCCCTCCTGAAGCGGGTCACCAATACCGACCGCTGAGGCCGATGCCGCCCGGCCCCTTCCGGCCATGAAGCCGCTCAATCTCATCGCCCTGCTGCTCTTCCTCGGAGGAGCCGTCCGCGTGCTCACCCTCAGCGACCGCGCCGTCCGCGAAGTCCAGGATTTCTACTTTTCAGCGATGTCGCCATTCCTGAAATCCGGCTCGCAGCTCGAGACGAACGCCCGCGCCTTCCTCACCGAGACGCGCCATTCCAAGGAGCTGGAAACCGAGTTGGAAACGACCCGCGGGGAAATCGGCCGCTTGCGCATCATCGAGTCGCGCTTCCGCGATTTGGAGCGCGAGAACGCCCAGCTCCGCCACGCGCTGGATTTCAAGAAATCCACCACCTTCGACGTCGTGCCCGCGCAGGTCATCCGCCGGAATCCCACGACTTGGTGGCAGACCGTCGATATCGACGCCGGGCAGGAGCGCGGCATCGGCACGCAGCTCCCGGTGCTTTCCAACGATGGACTGGTCGGGAAAATCGACCGCGTTTACAGCGGCCAGAAGCGCTCGTCCGTGCTGCTGCTGACGGATGAGAAGTGCCAGGTTTCCGCCCGCGTCGAGGGTTCGCCGGAGGTCGGCATCGTCAGCGGCCAGCGCGGCCGCTTCGATGGCAACCCGCTGCTGCGGCTGCGTTTTCTCTCCGCGGAGGCCGAGCTGCACCCCGGCCAGCGTG
>JBBSUD010000141.1:0-13552 GCA_038235225.1 Verrucomicrobiales bacterium | reverse complement strand
CCGATGATGGTGCCGCGCCCGCCGAGGGCCACCCAGACGACTGCTTCAAGGGATTTGCCGGTTTCCATTTCGCTGGGATTGATGATGCCGACCTGCGGGACGAACAGCGCGCCGGCGAAGCTGGCGATGATGGCGCTGAAGACGAAGACGAAGAGCTTGTAATTCGCGGCGGCATAGCCGGAGAAAAGCACGCGGTTCTCGGAATCCCGGATGGCGCGCTGAATCAGGCCGAAGCGGGTGCCGGTGAGCCATTTGCAAGCGGCCACCACGGCGACGAGCAACAGGGCGGTTGCGATGTAGAGTCCGCGTTTGGTGGAATTCTCACTGAGAGAAAATCCGATAAGGTTGGTGAACTTGGTGAAGCCGTTGTTTCCGCCCATCAGCATCTCATTGCGGAAAAACAAGAGAGCGGCTCCGTAGGTGAGAGCTTGGGTGAGGATCGAAAAATATACTCCCTTGATGCGCGAGCGGAACGCCAGATAACCGAAGACGGCGGCCAGCGTGCCGGGCACAAGTATCATCATCAGCACCGCGAAGGGAAAACTGCTGAAGGGCAGGTAAAAGGACGGCCAGCGCTGGCGGCCCAGCATGCTCAGGAAGTCCGGCATGGCGTCACCGCCGACCGCGCGCATGAGATGCATGCCCATCATATAGCCGCCCAAAGTGAAGAACAATGCTTGGCCAAGGGAAAGCAAACCGGTGTAACCCCATAACAGATCGATGGAGATGGCGAGGATGCCATAACAGAGATATTTCCCCCAATTTCCCAAGGTGTAGTTGGAGATATGGCCGGAGGCGTTGAGCGCGGGAATGATGACAACGAGCAGGATCGCCGCAAGGATGAGCAGCGGCGTATGGATGCGGGAAGTGAGCGGGCGTTGGGTCATCGGTTAGTCGAGGCTGCGCGAACGGGTGACGAAGAGGCCGGCGGGTCGCCATTGGAGGAAGAGGATGATGCCGCCGAGAACGAGGATTTTCCCGAGCACCGGGCTGCCTAAATATTGTTGGAAGGTTTGGTCGGTCAGGCCGATGCCCAGCGCGCTGATGACGGTGCCGAGGATATTGCCCACGCCGCCGACCACGACGGTCATGAATGAATCCACAATATACAACTGGCCCATCGATGGTCCCACGTTGCTGAGTTGTGAAAGGAAGGCCCCGGCAAGACCCGCGAGGCCGCAGCCGAAGGCGAATGTCATCATGTTGACGCGCTCGGTGCGGACGCCCATGCAGGCCGCCATGTTCCGGTTCTGCATGACGGCGCGGATCAGCAGGCCGAGCGAGGTTTTATTCAGCACAAGCCAGGTGATGGCGACGATCAGGATGGCGAAGCCGATCACGAAGACGCGGTTCCAGCCGAAAACGATATCATTTACCGTCCAATTTCCCGAAAGCCAGGCCGGGCTGGAGACCTGCACATTGTTCGAGCCGAAGACGAACTTAAGAATTTGCTGCATCACCAGAGAAATCCCCCAAGTTGCGAGCAACGATTCAAGGGGCCGCTTGTAGAGGAAGCGGATGACCGAACGCTCCAGCAATATGCCAACCAACGCCGCCACCAGAAAACTCGCGGGCAGCGCGATGACGAAATATAGTTTATTTCCCAGCGCCCCGAGATCGAAGCCGGGCAGCGACAGCGAAATTCCAAAAGGCGACAGCTTCAGCCCGGTCGCGAACAGGTTCTGCATGACATAGGCGGTGTAGGCGCCAATGGCGATGAACTCGCCGTGAGCCATATTGATGATTCCCATCAGCCCGAAAGTAATGGCGAGGCCGATGGCGACGACGAGCAGCACGGAACCTTGGGAAAGCCCGCGAAACGCGGTGCCGGCGGCATCGATGCGGGAGATATGGGCATCGATTTGCAATAGCGCCTTGCGGGCGGCTTCCGCGAGGGCGGGTTGTTTGGCTACCTTGGCATCGCGCATTACAGAAATGATGGTATCCCGCGCGGCGAGCGAATGGACCTCGCCCAAGGTCCGGCAGGCGGCGATGCGCTCGGCAAGATCCGGAGAGCGGAGGCGGATGATGGCGATGGATTCCTCCAAAGCGCTCCGGGCGGCGGGGTCTTTCTCAGTTTCGCGAAGCTCCAGAAGGGCGGGAAGTTTCTCGATTTTCTGGCCGATGGCGGAATCCTGGATTGCCCGGATTCGCTTGTCTAAATCGGGATCGGCGAGGGCGACGAGGTCGGTGACTTCCTTCATTGCCTTGCGGATGCCGGAGCTGGTATCGGCGAATTCCACAAAGCGCGGGTCGATGCGGACATGAGCGCCGTCGGCGGCCAGCAATGGTTGACCATCGGTGAAACGGACGGTGGCATACGCGCCATCGGCATCGGCATCGCCGGTCAGGAGGACGGGGGTGATCTCACCGGCATCGTCCTCGGAGAGAAAAATCCGGCCGGCCTTCCATTGGTCCAGCCACCCGGCGACCTCGGGCGTGGGACGCTTCTTCAGCGACAGGACGATTTCCCGCTGGGCGTCCTCCGTAGGTGCGGCGAGCGCCTCGGCGACGATTTCCCGGCCGGATTTCTCCGCCGCCGCGAGCTGCGGAATGGCACCTGGCAGGAGCGCAAGAACCAGCGGCAGCCACTGGGAAATGGATTTGAAAAACGCACGAAGCATGGATTTCCACTGCGGAAAGCATCCGCCGTGCCAGCGGAATTTCCGGGCCGGCGCGGGCTTAGCCCAAGTTGGAAATCGTCTGGAAAATCGCGGTGATCATGAGGTAGGCCATGGTGCCGATGAGGCCGGCCATGATGATGAGGACGGTGGGCATGACGAGGGCCATGATCCGCTGGAGGTCCTTGTCGAGCTCCTTGTCGTAGCGCTCGGCGGAGCGGCGAAGCGACTGGTCGATCTTGCCGGTCTGCTCGCCCACGGAAATCATGTCGATGAGCAGGGGCGGGAAATTTCCGTTGCGAATCAAGGCCTTGGAGAAGGAGCGGCCGTCGCCGACCTGGGCGATGACCTTGTCGAGCTCGCCGCGCAAACCGCGGTTCTGGGTGGCATCTCGGGAGAGCTCGAGGGCGCGGAGGAGCGGGAGGCCGTTGCCGACGAGGTTGGCCATGGTTTCGAGAAATTGGACGTAAAAGCGGCTGGTGATGACCGGGCCGACGAGCGGGAGCCTGAGCTTGATGCGGTCCCAAGCGGGTTTGTTCGCCTCATTGTCCTTCCATGCTTTAAAGAAGATGAAGGAAGCGAGCAGGCCGAGGACGATGACGATCCACCATTTGCTGAGGAACCCGGAAATCCAGATGAGGAGCGCCGCGCCAAGGGGGATTTTCCCACCCGGCGTGCTCTCGATGAGCGAGGTGAGCTGCGGGATGAGGGTGGTGACGAAAACGATGGAAACGCCGATGCCGGCGAGCACGAGGAAGGCCGGATAAATCATCGCGAGGATGAGCCGGGCTTGGAGTTCGGCGAGAGTTTTGAGGTAGTGGGCCTGGCGTTTGAGAATGTCGTCGAGGGCGCCGGACGCCTCACCGGCGGCGGCCAGCGAGCAATACAGCGGGCCGAAACTGGGGCTGACCTTGCGCAGGGCGACGGAGAAATTGACGCCATCGCGGACGATTTGGCGGATTTTGAAGGAGACGGCCTTGAGGTTGCCGAGTTCCTGGCGGTTCTCCATGGATTTGAGCGCCGGCTCAAGCTGGAGGCCGGCGCTGAGCATGTCGGAAAGCTCCTCGGTGAAGAGAACGACCTCCGCGCGCTTGAGTTTGATCGGGCCGTCGGGACTGGGGGCTTCCTTGGGATCGGCTTTGGATTTCTGGCGGAGGGATTCCTCGGGCTTGGATTTCGCGCCTTGCTTCGGCTTCTTGGGAGCAACGGTCGAGGTGGCAGTTTCCTTGAGATTGACCGGCTGGAGGCCTTTTTTATCGAGCACGCGGAGGGCTTCCGGACGGTCCACGGCGTCGATTTCCCCGGTGGTGACGGAACCGTTGGATGCGAGGGCTTTGTAGGCGAAGTGAGGCATGGGAGAGATGCGGAAGGTGGGAGGGCGGTCAGTTGCGGGGAGCGTGCGGCGCATCCTGGAGGTTGCGCTGGGTTTCCCCAGTCGATTCGCCCTGGCCATTGGCTGCCGGAAGTTCGGGACATGTCGCCCTAAATCTTCTGGTGGGATCGGCTTCGATGATGGCAGTGAATGTTGGATTCACAACAGAGATTTGCTTACTTGAGGCGAGTTCGATAGCCCGGAAATCTGTTCGGGTGTCGCCATCCGCTCCGGGTGGAGCTTTTCCCATTCATTGGCCGCGGCAACGATGGCATCCAAATCGAAATTGTATTGAGCCGCGTGGTCTTCTTTCATTTTGCGGACTTGGGCGGCAATGGATGGCTCTGTTTCAAGTAATGTGGTTTTCATAGTCGTTTCCAAGAAATTCCTCAGGTGTGCAGATTACCGGCATGCGCAAATTGTGTTTAGACAGGCATTTTGCTATTCTTCGAAAGTTGTGAGGATTGGCGATATGAGCGCAATTCCAAGTAAGCAGGAATTCCATCTCGTAAACACCCGCGCAGGCTATATGCAGTGCGTCGTCCGAAGCTTTTTCAGGAACGATATCAGCCGCTAAGATCTCACTTGCGATCTTCTTCACCTGGGGGGTCATTGGCAGCAAGGTTGTCTCATCCAGGAGAGCGGACCTTTTCTCCCTCAATCTCTCATCGCCGAGTTTAGCCTCAGTTACGACGATGATTGACGTGAATAGCCGATAGTTAACACGATGGTTGTCCCACCACTCGATCGTCGTTTCCTGCCGCGCCGCCTGCACGATGTCCCGCGATCTGCGGGCTACATAGTAGCTCGGTATCGTGGTTTCAATGAAGACGGACTCATTCATAGCCGACAGCGTAACCTTTCATCACTCCGCCCCGCCGATGTCCGACGAGGTCACGGAGATCACCTCTTCCAAGGTGGTCTCGCCTTTCATCACCTTGTGCCAGCCGTAGTCGCGCATGGGGATGTATCCGTCCTTGATGGCCTGGGCGCGCAGTTCGCGGTCCTGCGCCTTGTGGGCGACGAGCTGCTGCATCGGCTGGGTGAGCAGGATGACTTCGTAAATCGCGAGCCGTCCGGAAAACCCGGTGCCGCGGCAGCGGTCGCAGCCTTTTGGCGAGTAGGCCTGGCCTTCGAGGTGGAGCGGAATGCCGAGGTCGCGTTTGTCCTGATCACTGACTTCGCGCGGCTCTTTGCAGTGCGCGCAAAGCCGCCGGACGAGGCGCTGGGCGAGGAAGGCGCGGACGGCGGCGGATACGAGGAACGGTTCCACGCCCATATCGACCAGACGGCTGATGCCGCCGAGCGCGTCATTCGTGTGCAGCGTGGAGAACACCAAGTGACCGGTGAGCGACGCACGGATCGCGATTTCCGCGGTCTCCAAATCCCGGATTTCCCCGATCATCACAATGTTCGGATCGGCCCGCAAAATCGAGCGCAGCGCGGTGGCGAAAGTCAGCCCGATCTCGTTTTTCACCGCGATCTGCATGACGCCGGTGAGCTTGTTTTCCACCGGATCCTCGACCGTGACGATGCGCCGCTCGGGGTGGTTCACCTCGGTGAGGAAGGAGTAGAGCGAGGTCGATTTTCCCGATCCGGTCGGGCCGGTGATGAGGATGATGCCGTTCGGCAAATGCAGGATGGACTCGATTTTCTTCAGGACGAACGGCTCCATGCCGAGCTTCGCGATGTTGAATTTCTCCTGGTTGAGGAGCCGCAGGGAAACGCTTTCGCCCTCGACGGTCGGCACGGTGGCGACGCGGACGTCGATGGTGGCGCCTTCGAATTGCAGGTTGATCCGGCCGTCCTGCGGCACGCGGCGCTCGGCGATGTCGAGGCGGGCCATGATTTTCAAACGGGCGATGACCGAGCTTTGCAGTGCCTTGATGTTCTCCGGCACGGCGATTTCGATAAGACGGCCGTCGATCCGGTAGCGGATGCGAAGATTCGTGCTAAGCGGCTCGACGTGAATGTCCGTCGCGCGCTGGTCGAGCGCCTCGCGGATGATCTGGTTGACGAATTTCACGACGCTGGCCTCCTCATCGTCGTCCTGGTCGATGATGTTGGCCTCGTCCTCGCCGCTTTCGATCTGGTCGTAGTCGAAATCCCGGCCCTCGAGGATTTGCTCGAAGGTGTCCGCGCCGACTCCGTAAAGCCGGCGGAGCGCTTCGTAGAGCCGTTTCCGCGATGCCATGCACCAGTCAATCGGCAGCTCCAGCTCCTGCGCCGCGGCCTGGCGGGCGACCAGATTGAATGGGTCAAACGTGCAGAGCTTCAGCCGCTTGTGACCTTCCTCACCCTCAATGGAAACGGGTAACAGCCGGTGGCGCAGGGCTAGCCGCGGGCCACACGCCTCGCGCAGCGGCAACGGCACATCCGGCATCGGAATGCTGTCCAGCCACTCGATCCCGAGGTCATGCGCCAGCTCGCGCATGTATTTCTCCTCGTCCACAATGTCCGCATCCAGCACGTCATCGATCGGCGACCGCTGCCGCTGGATGGCGGATTTCAGGACTTCGGTGAGGGCGGGAATGTCGCCGCATCCGGTGCGGCGGGCGGGTTCGATCAAAAGCTGGGTCATGGGCGGCGGCGGCTTGTCGCGTAAACGCCTGCCGGGCGCAATCTTGTCTCTTCAAAATGCCGTCATTCGGTCTAAATCACCCTCACCCGGCTGGAATAGGCCGTCACCGGGTCGCAGGATTCGTGGGTCGTGTCCGGGGACCGGCCATCAGTTTGCCTCCCCCATGAGATGGAAAAAGCGCTTCGGGGCGGGAGGTGGAGCGAGGTCCATCCGCAACCTCGCTGCCCCTTCGCCCACGTCCGTGAGGGACCAACCGCTGATCCATGCGGCCGGAACCGGATTCCAAGGCCCCAATTCGGCGTTTTGTCGGACGGTGTAGCTCAGGTTGCTGGTCCGGTAGATCCCGTCCGAGCCGACGCTGCCGCCGGCAGGGATACGAAAGCCGAGGGTCAGGTTCCCGCTCGTGCCGGGGGGATCGATCGTTGCTCCCGCCTGGGCCGCGTCGCCTCCATCGCGGGGGTTCAGCGCGAACAGACATTCCTGTTGATTGCTGAGTCCGTCCTGATCAGGATCCGCGGAGTCCCCCGAAATTTCGAGGTTCGAGCGTTCCGATTCGTTGAAATGGGCTTCAAGCCACGCGACGGAATAGGCTTTGTAAGCAAAGGATGCGTATGCTGCGTGCCCTCGTTGACCCGTCGAGTCGATTGGAATGACCTGTAGCAGATGTGGGGCATCCAACAGGAGACCGGCCTTTCCATGTGTTACCGGGATGGTCACGGAACTGCCCGATGGCGAAGCCGCCACATCAGCGGACGCGACTTCCGATCCGTCGCGGATGATCCGATACTCCACCGACTCGATGTCGGGAGGGATGACCGGGGAGCGATCGATATGAAAGCCTCTCAAACGGGTGGAACCCCAGTGTCCCAGCTCGTCCCTGATCCGCAAACCGAGCAAATGGTAACCGTCGGCGAGTCCGTTCAAGGCGGAGGCAGGAACCTGGGGAGACGCGCTCCCATACGGCGCGACTGGCAAAGGAATGGCAGTGCCGCTGCCGACTCCCGGATCGGCGTCGATGAACCATTCTCCGGCAGAGAGGTGAAGCGGTCGGGTTGGCCGGGGATCCGCCTTGTGAAAACCTCGCCATCTCACCGGCCCCCATTCATTCAGTTGGTCCTTCACGCGGATTCCGAGCAAGTGAAAGCCGGAGTCCAGAGTTTCCATGATGGCGACGGGAATGGTGACGCTGGCACCCGCGGAGGGAGTCGGAGGAATCGCGAAGGCCCTGCCTGTGCCGGTTCCCGGATCCCCATCGATGAACCATTCACCTCCCGCCAGATTCGCTGCGGACGCGGCGAGAGGGGAGAGGAGGGTGATCATGATCAAGCGGAAGTGTTTCATGGCGATTGGAGGTAAGGGCTGCGCTCAATCCCGGGCTTCCGCGCTCACCTCGAAGGTAAGTCCGGTTGAATCGGGCACGATCGGCGGCACTGCGAGGTAGGTGATACGCGGAAGCGCGGGGATCAGGCCCGGAATAAATGGAGAAGCACCGCCATACATCCCGAGATCCGTTCCGGCGAGACCCGCTCCGATGGCTGGGCTGGCGGCCTTGAGAACGAAGGTCTCGGGTGACTTCAAGTTGGGCGTGGCATTCACGAAAACATTCGCGAACTGGTTGTAGGCAAGGCTGAGGTTGCCACTCCCGGATGGAAGCGTCGTGCCGCCTATGGACATGCAATGGTCGAACACCGCTTTGTTGGTGCCGCTGTCCGAGGATTGATAGATCGTGGTTTTCCCGATGATGACGCTGTTCCTAAGAACAAAAGGGGCAGTATTTGTTCCGAATGCGCCAAGGATGGGACCGTTCTGCTGGCTGTCGCTGCCGACGTAATAGCCCACGACGCAGTTCTCAACCAGTGTGTTCGTTGGCAGATAAAAGCCTATCTCTTGGAGCCAAGAACTCATAATATTGTTGCCGGTTCCGACGAAAAATCTGCTCTTCACCGTGTCCCGCCTTTCATTTATTGTTAGGGATCTGCACTCGCAGTTCAAAACCAGCGTTCCTGAACATCCATATAGATTGAAGCTGTTGTCAAAAATACAACGCCGAACCGTTACACCGGAACACGGACCGTAGATATACACCGTTGAAGTCATCCGCAACGCCTCCAGCAGGCTTCCGCCTGCATTTCTGAGGTGGTTTGGATCCGTGTCGTCGAGAACCTCGGTGAGGATTGCTGAGGTAAAAGTATTGCTTATGACGCCAACGGTAACCCCCAAGCTCAGCGGTCCCGGCCTTTCCCCCCTTATGTTCAATCGTTTGGTTGAGGTGAATCCGCCGTATGTTTGAGCGGACCCGGCTACAAGTATGGTATCTCCGACGACCGCGGCATTGACAGCATCCTGGATGGTCCGGAAGTCGGCGGGATGGGCCGCGACGTTATCCACCGTCCAGGTGGAAGCGTGAACGATGGCGGGTATGGCCAGGATGGCGAGAATCGGAATGATGGTTTTCATGGTAATTATGGTTGGCTTAATGGAGGCCTACTTCTTGAAGAAGGGGACATCGGCAGTGGCTACCCTTTCTTTTGCCAATGAGTTGGCGATGTTACCGAAAAAACTTTCGGTCTCAGCCTAACTCGGGCTGCTGGAAGTTCGCACGCCACTCGACGAGCGGACTTCACGGTGACGAGGTGATAGTTATAACATGCTGAGCGTGCGCCGCACGACCTTGGGCGTCCCACGCAAGAACGGTGACGGTGTGGATGCCGGATTTCCGGAAAACAACCGACGGATACGGGGTCGTGACGGGCAAGCCTTCGCCGAGATCCCACAAGACCTCGGCGGGGGCCGGTGCGCCATCGTCGGAATACTGGATCGAAAACGGCACCGCTTGGCCGAGACTGGCTTGACTGGCGGCCACGATGGTCACGGTGGGCTTGGCATTGCCGGTGAATCCGGTGCTTGTCGGCGTGAAGTTGTTGCCGTTGCCGCTGACGCTATTTCCCGACCACTCGATGTTAGGCATACCGCCGGTGTTCTGGATCGCGTCCCCGCCGTTGTTGGTGATGGTGTTGCCGACGAAGCTCAGTTGATCAATTCCTTGGGTCGCGAGGTGGCCGTAAAGTGCGATGGCGTGCTGGTCGTTGTCGATGATACGGTTGCTGTCGAACACGAGTTGGCGGATGCCTGCGCCATTGTTCACATAGATCGTGTCAGCCGAAGTGGGAAGACAGAGGACAATGAGGAGCAGGATTGTTTTCATATGCTTTTGGGGATCCAGTAAATGGAAGACGGTAATTACGTGAGAATAATGATTACCTGGCCGATGAAGTTTGGTGGAGGTTAATTGCAAAACTAAGGAAGCGTGACACGAACCCTCCCGAAGCAGGCCGGAGCGGGGATTTGCGCGGGAGGCTCTTCGTAGATGACGCGTTCCCAGTTGGAATCGATGGATTGTATCACGGGGCTGGCGGTGAGTGGCATCCAACTCGCGCTTGAGAGGGAGATGCTTTTCTGAGGAATGTAGATCAGGCCGCTGTTTTTGCGGCGGATGAACTCAATCCGCAGCGTGCCGGGTGGGGCGTTCGTTAGGACGGTGATGGAAGGAAGTCCGTTGGTTCCAGTGCCGGGAAGAAGTGTGCGAATATCCGGCCCGGCGAGGTTCATATTGAAGGCGTATTTGAGGAGGTTCTCGACGCCGTCGTTGAAAGGAATGGCGTCAGGGAGAGCGTCGTCGCCGGTGAGGCCTGCGGCTGAGGTGGCGTTGGCGAGCAATTGCGCGGGGTTGTTTTCTCCCCCCACGGATTGGAAGGAAACAGATTGAGCACTCGCCGTGGTGTTCACGAAACTGATGAAGTAGGTTTCGCCCGGAAGCCAAGGCCAGTAGTTCAAGGTCTGAGTGCGCTCTCCGCCATCGAAGTTCCCAACATAGTGGACGTCAAATCCGGTGGTACTGGGAGGAGTTCCATTCTCGATTCTCAGTTCCACTCCTTGTGGCCCAGTCGTGGAATATTTCCAAACGGTGGCATCGAGAGGGACCACTATTTTGTAGGTGACTTGCGCACCTGGAGCGAGGGTCGGACTGGCACTGCCGCCGTCGAAGGCTAGGCTTGTAAAGGATCCGATTGATCCTCCGCTGGTGCTACTACTGAAGCTGAACGTCGCATCATTCGCCGCGCGGAAGCCGACGTAGTAGGTATTTCCGGGACGCAGTGGAGGTGTGGTAAAGGCGTAAGTTCCGGCGGCATCATGGCCGTTGTAACTGTAGGGGCCTTGGTTTTTGTTGTCCGAGTACCAGGATATCCACGAACCGTTGAGTCCGTCGTAGTCGGCACCCGGCGGGATGGAATCCCGCAACCACATATTCACGTCGCCAACTTCCTGGCTGAAAGTCAGATTCCAGGAGTTCGGCGCATCTGCGGGGACGGTAAAGCGGTAGTAGCGCCAGTCGCCTCCCACCAGCGGTTGATTCGTCACCGCTCCGCCGTTCAAGGCGAGATCGGTCACCTGTCCGGTAGAAACTTTGAGGCGATAGCGTGCATTGGTGCCTCCAAGGGCTTTCACGCCCAGATACCAACGTCCTGAACGCAATTGCTTTTGGTATATCCCATCCACGGGCACCCAGTTTCCGTATTCACTGCCGGTGCTGGTCAAGGATCGATGCACCAGGGTGTTGCCACCATTCCAGTTTCCGTTGCTATCATGGTCAGTTGTCGGCACACCATCCTCGCGCAGATAGAGATTGGGATTGCCATTGATCGCCTGCAAATCGGTTCGCAGCAGCCCGGCATTCCCTTCCGGCACCTCAATGGCGTAGAAATGCCAGTCGTCCTGGCCGATGTCCACGCCGCGATCTCCGGGAAGCGTTGCGACACCGCTGTCATTGCCGCTGTCACCAAAAGTCGTGTTGTGCCCCAGCGGCATCGCCCACACGGGACGTTCCAATGTGATGGGCAAACTGGTGATAGTGTAATTCGTGAGACCGCTACTTGTGACCTCGACAAACCAAGTATCCCCCGGAGTCAGGAAAGGGGGCACTATCAATGCGCTGTTGCCTGTAACGGTGATTCCGGCGTTGTCCGTGTTCCCCCAAGTTTTATAGATTTTCAGGGTGGTGTCACCTTGGAGATTGGCCACATTGATCAGCCAACCGATCACGGGTTGTCCACCTAGCGAGGTCGGCACCGCCACCTCGAAGAAGTCTTTCTGGGTGTCGAGGAGTTGTCGGCTCGCGGTGTGCGACTGACCATTGCCATTGAGGCTGGCAGCGTAGTTGAGAGGAAGCGTCTGCAACTGGCGAATCACCATCGTTACTGTGGCGGGACTGTTTACGGCCGCCTGCATGACCACCGTCCAAATTCCGGAAGTCGGGCTTGCCTGCGTGAAGATCGGGCTGACGTCAGTCGCCGAACTCCCGCCATCGACACCGTATGAGGAAGATGGGTAAGGAATTTCCAGACCCGGATCGATCCGCATCCGGGGCATGCCTGTCGCATTGTCCATGCGCACTTCCAGACTGTTGGTATTGGCTGGCACGGTGAAGGTGAATGCCTTGATCTGACCGGCCTCCAGGCTGACCGCTTGCATCAATCCTTCGTTGGTGGCGCTGCCCAAAGGTGTCACCGCCAAGGGGCCGAGACTGGTGAGGACTCCGCTGCTGGTTCCCGTGCCGATAGTGCTGTTCACCGGGTTCACTCCCTCACTAACCACCGCCAGATAGTAGTCGGCTGCCGGAATGTAAGCCTGACCGTTTTGAGGAAGCATCACGTAGCGCTCGGCTCCCGCTTTTTGCATTTCTATCTGCACGTCTCCACTCGGCTGCCCGGAATTTTCATTATTTACCTCACCAGAACCGCCCGCATTGAAGTCCGGCACGGTGCCACGCCGCACCAGTAACTCCATCTCGCCCGCGCTCGGCTCCAGGGTCACTTCCCAGCTCGGAGTGTTGGCCGGGATCGTCACTTTGAAATACCGGGCCTCGCGTGGTGTGAGGTTGCCAATGGTGGCCCCGCCGCCGGCATAGGCCAGGCTCGGCTGCACCTCATACGTGCGGCCCGAACCCGCCTCGCCGATCCCCCGGCTGTCAATCGTGTAGCTACTCGCCGTGGTGGTGCTGTTGTTGAACACACCCACATAGTAGGTGCCCGCCTCCAGCGGACGTCCCATCCCCATCAGCAGGCGCGCGGGAGCAACCAAATAGGTCGGTGCCCCGATGTCGTACCTCAGCCCGGTCCAATCCGCCGATTCTCCGCTACCCGCCGCCCACTGGTTCCCGCTGAGCCACCCCGTCTTTGCGGACGGAACGCCGGAATACGACCAAGAGCCCGAATTCAGGACACTGTCAGGCAGCAAATCGCGGCGCACCACCATCTGCGGCACCCCAATGTGCGGCACTGCTGCTCCGCTCACATCCCTCAGCCTCAGATCCCAGCCGAGGATTCCGGTAGGAACCGTTATTTCGTAATAACGCCAAGATCCCGCGGGCTGATTGATCACGGCCTTGGTCCTGCCATCGAAATTCACCGGAACCGGAGACAAGGCGGTGAACACCATCGTTGCGGTGGCGGGACTGTTTACGGTCGCCTGCATGACCACCGTCCAAGTGCCGGAGGTCGGGCTGGCCTGCGTGAAGATCGGGATGACGCTATTGAAACTGTACCCTCCGCCATCGACACCGTATGAGGACGAGGGGTAAGGAATCTCGAAACTCGGATCGATCCGCATTTGTGGCGCGCCCACCGCATTGTCCATGCGCACTTCCAGACTGTTGGTGTTGGCGGGCACGGTGAAGGTGAATGCCTTGATCTGACCGGCCTCCAGGCTGACCGCCTGCATCAATCCTTCATTGGTGGCGCTGCCCAAAGGTGTCACCGCCAAGGGGCCGAGACTGGTGAGCACGCCGCTGCTGGCTCCCGTGCCGATAGTGCTGTTCACCGGGTTCACTCCCTCACTAACCACCGCCAGATAGTAGTCGGCTGCCGGAATGTAAGCCTGACCGTTTTGAGGAAGCATCACGTAGCGCTCGGCTCCCGCTTT
>JBBSUD010000140.1:0-13609 GCA_038235225.1 Verrucomicrobiales bacterium | reverse complement strand
ATGGTTTGGATGCCTTTGAGTGCCTCAAGCGCTACGCGGGCCTTGAATTCGGGTTCGTGTCTTCTTCGTTTTGCTTTCATCTTGTGTGGTTTAGGTTCGGGTCAAAACCCGCTCCCAGCCACCCCAATCATAGCTTAGCCCTTGGCCCGAATTTCGGGGTCCGCCTCAGAGACCGAGCGGCGAAGACGGTCGGAGCCGAATGACGCGGCGTTTGGGTTTGGCTGGGGCGGAGTTCAACCTTCAGGTTGCTAGGGTTTGTCGTTTCAAATCCGGAAGAAGCAGCCTGAAGGCCGGACTCCGGCGAACCCGCTGCGCGGGCAGTGGGTCTAGGATCAGCCCGCTGATCTCAACCGCCGGTAAGTACGATAGAATCAATCAACTGATCATAAATCCGCCCCGGACGAACTGGCGGATTTCGGCATGGCACGCGCCGGTCGCCGCCGGCGGAGAGCGGCGAGAGCGGCGAGAGCGGCTGCGGCGGAGACGAGCACGCTAGGTCCGCTTTCCGGGATGGGGATGGCGGTGCGAAAGGCGCTCGCAGGGCCGGATTGCCAAACGGTTCCTGGCACGGCACCGATGGAAATACTGATCTGCGTCCCGATGGAGTTTGAATCCCAGAGGCCGGCGGTGTTCGCGACCGCATTGAAGGCGGTGGAGTTGGCGCGGGTTTTGCCGTTGTAGAACCGGAGGGCGAGCGGGATGCCATCGGCGGGAAATCCGGGGAGCGTGGTGTCCAAGAAAAGACTTTGGGAGAAGTAGCCATTCTTCGGCAGGTAATTACTGCCAATCGTGGTGACGACCATCCCGGCGCTGTCGGGGCCGGTGAGGGGGTTCCATTGGCCGGCGAACGGGGAGGCGGAGGTTGCGGCGGAATAGTAACCGAATTCCAATAAGGATCCGGTGCCGGATTGGCCGGAACCGGCTGTCAGGGGTACTCCGGCGGCGTCCTGCAGGAGATACCCGGCAAGCATGGCGGATTTCAAATAGACCGACGCGGCTTGCGCTTGGGGGAAAATCGCCGGGGTGAGCAGACAGAGAAGGATTGGCAGGGTTTTCATCGAGATATTTTGCAGGTTTTCCGCTGTTGGCGATCAAGATTCCTATCAACTCATCCGCTGCTTCGGCGTCGCGCGCCGACGCTTGAGGAACGTTCCTACAAGAACTGTTACAACCAGCGTCGCCGCGCCGCTTTCCGGGATGGGAAGGGCGGTGCGGAAGGCGCTCGCGGGGCCGGATTGCCAGACGGTGCCCGGTTCGTTGCCGATCAAGATGTCGATCTGCGTCCCGATGGAGTTCGAATCCCAGAGGCCGGCGGTGTTCGCGACCGCATTGAAGGCGGTGGAGTTGGCGCGGGTTTTGCCGTTGTAGAACCGAAGGGCGAGCGGGGTGCCATCAGCGGGAAATCCTGGAAGCGTGGTGTCCAGATGAAGACCCATGGAAAAGAAGCCGTTCGGCCATGGTGGGGCGTCGCCGATGGTCGTGACGACCAGCCCGGCACTGTCGGGACCGGTCAGCGCGTTCCAGATTCCGGCGAACGGAGCTGCGGATGTGGCGGCGGAGTAATAGCCGAATTCCAGCAACGTTCCGTCACCGGCGAGGCTGCTTCCGGCGCTCAGGGGATTTCCGGCCGCGTCCTGCAGTGTGACCCCCGCGAGGGTGGCGGATTTCAGGTAAACCGACGCGGCTTGCGCATGGGGGAAAATCGCCGCAGCAAACAGGCATAGCATCGGCAAGGTTTTCATCATTTGGTTCCGGTGGATTGTGTAATTACGTCGGTCCGACTTTCGAATGCATTGCCTGCAATTTCCCCGCTGCGCGCCTGCGCACGAGTAATGCGGCTGCGAGAGCTGTGGCAAGCAGCGCCGCAGCACCGCTTTCGGGAATTGGAATGGTAGTGCGGAAAGCGCTGACGGGGCCACCTTGCCAAACAATATTGGGGTCAGGTCCAATCGATATCACGGTCTGTTCGGCAGTTAAGTCCAAATTCCACTTGCCGCTGGTATTGGCAACCGCGTTGAAGGCTACCGAGTTTTTCCGAGTTTTCCCATCATAAAAGCGCAGCGCTATGGGGGTGCCATCGGCGGGAAATCCAGGGAGCGTGGTGTCCAGATGAAGACCCATGGAAAAGAAGCCGTTCGGCCATGGTGGGGCGTCGCCGATGGTCGTGACGACCAGCCCGGCACTGTCGGGAACGGTCAGTGCGTTCCAGATTCCGGCGAACGGAGTCGCGGACGTGGCGGCAGAATAATAGCCGAATTCCAGCAACGTTCCGTCACCGGCGAGGCTGCTTCCGGCGCTCAGGGGATTTCCGGACGCGTCCTGCAGTGTGACCCCCGCGAGGGTGGCGGATTTCAGGTAAACCGACGCGGCTTGCGCATGGGGGGAAATCGCCACAGCAAACAGGCATAGCATCGGCAAGGTTTTCATCATTTGGTTCCGGTGGATTGTGTAATTACGTCGGTCCAGCTTTCGAATGCATTGCCTGCAATTTCCCCGCTGCGCGCCTGCGCACGAGTAACGCGGCTGCTAGAGCTGTGGCAGCCAGCGCCGCAGCACCGCTTTCGGGAATTGGAATGGTAGTGCGGAAAGCGCTGGCGGGGCCACCTTGCCAAACGGTCCCCGGTCTGTCACCAATTAGGATGTTGATTTGCATGCCACTGGAATCCGAGTTCCATAGACCGCCGGAGTTTGCCACCGCATTGAAGGCAGTGGAGTTGAAGCGGGTTTTGCCGTTGTAGAAACGGAGGGAGAGAGGAGTTCCGTCATCAGGAAACGATAGCAATGAGTTGTCCAGCCGCAAACCAACAGAAAATACGCCGTCTGCCGGCGGCAGGCCGTCTCCGATAGTCGTAACGATCATCGCCGCACTGTCGGGTCCGCTGAGCGGAATCCACATCCCGGCAAACGGAGTAGATGAGGTTGCTCCAGAGTAGTATCCGAATTCCAGCAGTGTTCCATCGCCATCGAGTGTGGTCCCCGCGCTCAGGGGAATGCCACTACTGTTCTGTAGGGTGAACCCAGCGAGAGTGCCAGATTTCAGATGAAGTAATGATGCGCCTGAAGCTGATGCCGCTGTGGCGTAAAAACCGGCAATCAAAATAAAAATGATTATCTTCACAATGGTAATTCTTTCGATTGATTTATTGGTAATGAACGCTCGCCACACTGACGAACACGAAGGGAGAGCTTTGACTGGTTGTTGCCGTCATCTTGAAGGTGTAGTCGCCTTGACTCGGCAGGGAAATCTGGGGATGAATGTCGGTGGGGTTCGTGATTGTTGCCGGTGCGCCTGAATCCTGAGTCCATAATACAGTTACCGTTACGCCCGTTGGGGAAATCACGTATGCTTGATCCAAAACAGTGGTCGCCTCCGTGATTTCGTAGAAGCCCGCCTCCACTTCGTAACTCGCCGGATGAATGACCCGCACCGTATCTGATGCTATTATCGAGAAACCTCCGGGCTTCGTCGCAGTAAACCTGAAGAAGTAAGTAACTGGCTGGGAAATGTTCACCGTTGGGTTCAATGTGTTCGCGCCATTTATGGAAACGCCCGGCGCTTTAGTATATTCGACCCAGTTGTAGAGAAACCCAGATGTGTTGCCAGAGGCGACTGTGCCAGCGAGCGAAAACGATGCTCCTGCGGACTCGGCCAAAGTAATATCCTCTCCTGCATTGACCGAAAAGCCATCAGGCGCTGTGCCATTCCGGATGGGCAAGATAATTCTTCCGGGTGTCGAACTATTTAAACTTTGATAAATAAGTCCCTTCGCATAATTGGGGATCCCCGTCAATGGATGCTCATCCAGAAATGCCAGTGTTTCACCCGAACCAGAGTATTCGAAAGAAAGCCCATCCCCGTTAGCGATACCTACCCTGGCGGAATTCCCGCCCAAGCCATCTACCCCTCCACTCACATTCCCGGTCTCCCACTCAATCTGGTTGTAGTTGAACTCAATGTCAAAGTCACCTGAACTAATGTCTGAGCGCTCGATCAAAACCACCTGAAATGAGTTTAATCTATTGGCTGCGGCGTCATAATAACCAACATTTCGGGAGCTGACGCCAAAGGCGCTGTGACCGTCCACAGTTTGTGGTGATGCCGGATCCGTAAAACGAACTAAACCGGATTTGACATTCAGTGTGTCAACATCAGCCCAAAAAGGTGCAATCATCTGGCTATTAACCAGACCTAATGGAGACGGAGTCCATGTGCTCAAACTTCTATCAAAGGTGATGTTGCCATTATTATTCACATAGCATTTGGAGTAAGTTTCTCCGTAGAAATTAACGCTGAAACCCAGAGGCACCTTGACGACCGGCAACGGGAAATTATAGGTTTCATCATCATTTCGATTTAGTGCCAGCGAATCAAATCCCGGACGAATCGCGCCTTCCCTCAGGCGGTAGAAAAATTTTTGAGCGGGGTTCGTGAGCGTTATACCTTTGGTGCCACCGTCTCCTACCACGGGAGTCGCGATTGCATCGGCCCATGTGTGCATGTCGGGGCTGCCTTCGAGAAAATATGGACGCTGGTTTTTCGATTGCCAGACCAGATCGAAATTCTGGGGTGTCGGATTGGTGATAGTCAGTTGAGGTGCCTCTCGGTATTGCGCGTCGGAGGCTGGGGAAGCGGCCAAGAGCGCGAACAAAGGGAGTAGTGATTTCATATGATAAAAAGTTCAGTTCCTTTTTTTGGGGGAGCTTGCTTACCGGTTTTCCAACTCTTCCGGGGTCATTTCACGGTACTGACTTACAATGTCGTCCGGCGGTGGCTGCGGCAATAATGCGGCCGCCGCCGCTTCAATTCGCGCCTGTTCGCGCTCCTGCCGCAGGGTCAGAAGCATCTGAAGATCACGATCGTAAATTCGATGGAGGGCATCCAGAGTTTGAGTCACTTCCGGGGTAGCACTGCCTGACACGATCCGATAGGAGGCTGATCCCTCTGAGAATGAAGGGATGGGGGGGAGGCTTTCGACGCAGCCCGCCAGGGCCTCCTTGGAGACGTTGGCGGAGGAGAGCATCAGCAGGAGGGAATAGGACTCTCCTTCCGCCGTAGTGAAGTTTCCCGGCCTTAGCAGATCCCAATCGACGGATGACCAGAAGACGATAGTTCCGACAGACGAGGCGGAATACCAAGTGATGAGGCTGCGGGTGGAACCCGATTCCGTAAGATAGGTGCTTCCGCCCATGCTGAGGAAATGCACGTGACTGGCCTCGGTCATTTCGGCAGGGGTCGGAATTGGCCGCACCGGCGTGGCTGTCGGATCGGGTTTGGGAGGAGCTAATCGAATCGGAATGGTTTCTTCCGTGACGCGCTGCACCGTGAAGAGCCGGTCTCCCAAATCGTAAGTGACGCTCTCGCGAACATCCGCCGATGATGTGTCGGGCGGGGCTGCGGTTTCTTGCGCGGGCAGGCCTGTTGGCAGGGCGAAAGCTGCAAAAATGCAAATCAGTTTGGGAAATGCTGAGGGGGAGTTTGTGGTCATTTGATTGGGTTTGGAAAAATGCGTCAGACCGAGCGGCTTCGGCGGGTGGCCCAGTTTGCTTGCGAACGCAGACTCGCGTTGTTTCGCCGCTCCGACATGAATTAGGGGACAAACGCGGATGTGGCAAGAAACCAATTCGGCACAATTCCTAGCCTCTTTTCGACAGGTCGCAGCGAGCCGGGGAATTCGCTCTGAACCACTTGAAGATCCGAAAAGTATTTGTCATACAAATTCCGAACGCCCTGCAACACCCTCTTCATTCGTGTTCATTCGCGTACATTCGCGGTCCGGCATCACACGTTGAAGCGGAACTCCACGACATCGCCGTCCTTGACGACGTATTGCTTGCCCTCGATGCGGACTTTGCCGGCGAGCTTGGCGGCGGACATGCTGCCGGCGGCGACGAGGTCGTCGTAGTGGACGATTTCCGCGGCGATGAAGCCGCGCTCGAAATCGGTGTGGATGACGCCGGCGGCGGCGGGCGCCTTGTCGCCGGCGATGATGGTCCAGGCGCGGGTTTCCTGGACGCCGGTGGTGAGATAGGTGCGCAGGCCGAGGAGGTGATAGACGGCGCGGATGAGCGCGGAGACGCCGGAATCCGTGACGCCCATATCGGCGAGGAATTCGGCGGCTTCCTCGACGGGCATTTCACTGAGCTCCTCCTCGATGCGGGCGGAAATTACCACGGCTTCGGAGCCGCTGTGCCCGGCGGCGAACTCGCGGACGCGGGCAACCATGGCGTGCGAATCGGGGTTCTCGATCGCGCCGGCCAGTTCGTCCTCGGCGACATTGCAGGCGTAGATGGTTTTCTTCGAGGAAAGGAGGAAGAACTCGCGGACGATTTCACGGTCGTCATCGGAGAACTCGATGGTGAGGGCGGGTTTGCCTTCGTCGAGATGGGGCATGATGACGTCGATCAGCTCGACTTCCTTCTTGGCTTCCTTGTCGCCGCCCTTGGCCTTTTTCTCGCGGGAATGGCGGCGCTTTTCGAGCGAGGCGAGGTCGGCGAGGATGAGTTCGGAGTTGATGATTTCAATGTCCCGGATGGGATCGACGGTGCCGAGTTCGTGGATGATATCGTCATTCTCGAAGCAGCGGACGACCTGCACGATGGCGTCGGTCTCGCGGATGTTGGCGAGGAACTGGTTGCCCAGGCCGGCGCCTTCGGAGGCGCCTTTGACGAGGCCCGCGATATCGACAATCTCGATGGCGGTGGGCACGAGTTTCAGCGAGCCGGAGATTTTCGAGAGCACGCCGAGCCGCGGGTCGGGCACGCTGACGATGCCCACATTGGGGTCGATGGTGCAAAAGGGATAGTTCGCCGCCTCCGCCTTGCGGGTGCGGGTCACGGCATTGAAAAGGGTCGATTTCCCGACGTTTGGCAGTCCTACGATTCCGGCCTTGAGCATGTCGGCGGGAGGTTGGGGGGCTGCCGCGGCGGCAGACGAGAAAAATCGCGCCGTGCGGAACGGGGCCGGATTTCCCCGATTTCCCTAGAGCGGGCGGACGCGCAGGGTGAGCCGGCGGCTGGTCCCGGTGGCCGGATCGGTGGCGGTGAGGACGTGGGTGCCGGCGGTCAGGTGGATGATCGGCTCGGGCGTGCCGGGCTCGATGCGGAGGGTGTCGGATTGCCAAAGCACCTTGCCGGGCAGGTTGGTGACCGGGCGCAGCTTGTCGGAGCCGGAGGGGATTTCCGGATCGAGCAGGAAGAGCGCGTTATTGGCGGGGCTGACGATGCGGAGCGGCTCGGCGGCGGCGGGGGAGGGGTTGAGAGCCAGCTCGTTGCGCCGGCGGTTGTCCGGGCTGGCGAACCACGCGGCGTAAGTCGCATCGAGCTGCGCCTTGCCGTCCGGGGTGAAATCGGCGGGGACGGCGGCGGCCGGGATGCGGTCTGGCGGGCAGAAATCGCGGACGGCGTGGTGATTTTCCGAGCCGGCCGGGAGCGATTTTCCGGTGCGGGAATCGACGAGGATTTCCGCAATCCCATCCGGCCGCGGGAACCATTCCGCGGGGATTTCCCGGTGCATGCGGAGCATGGCGCGGTGGAAAATCGGCCCGGCGCCGGCGATGCCGGAAATGCCCTTCATCGGCTGCCGCTCGAAATTCCCGGCCCACACACCGACGGTGAAGCGCGGGGTGAAGCCGACGCACCAGTTGTCGCAGAAATCCGAAGAGGTGCCGGTTTTCACGGCGCAGCGGAATGGCAGATCGAGCGGGCCGCCGGGCTGGAAGGCGGGCGCGCGGGCGGCGGGATCGGAAAGAATGTCGGTGATGAGCCAAGCGTCCCGCGCGGCGAAAATCCGCGTGGCCGTCGGGATTTCCCGCGAGAAAAGCGTGGCCGGGAAATGGCAGCCCTGGCGGGCGAGCGTGGCGTAGGCATTCGCCAAATCGAGCAGGCGGACGGGCGCGTTGCCCAGCGTGAGGCCGAGTCCGTAGAAGCCGGGATCCTTGCCGAGAGTGGAAATCCCGAGCTTTCCGAGCAGGTCGAAGAGCGGTCGCGGGCCGCCGAGGGCGTTGAGTTCGCGCAGGGCGGGGACGTTGAGCGAGCAGGCGAGCGCGGTGCGCAGCGTGACCGGGCCGCGATAGGTGCGATCGTAATTTTCCGGCAAATCGAGGCCCTGCGGCGTGCGGAACGGCGTGGGCACATCGGCCAGAATGGAGGCCGGGGTGAGGCCGCTTTCCAACGCGAGCAGGTAGGTGAATGGCTTGAGCGCGGAGCCGGGCGAGCGCGGGACGAGCGCGCCATTGAGCTGCCCGCCGCGGGCATCGTCCCAATCCGCGGACGAGACCAGCGCGAGGATTTCGCCGGTCGGGTTGTCGATGACGACGATGGCGGCGTGGCGGAGATTCGCGGCGCGCAGCCGGCCGGTTTCACTGCGGACGATGGCCTCCAAATCGCGCTGGAGCGGGAGATCCAGCGTGGTCGGGATTTTCCCGCGCGGGTCGGCGGGAAATCCCGGCAGCCAGCGCGCGGCGGCGTTTTCCCGCAGCGGGCGCAGCTCCAGCGGCTCGGCAAGCGCGGCGGAAATCCGCGAAGGATCGACATTTCCCGATGCGGCGAGCCGGTGGAGCACGGTGTCCCGGCGGACCAGCGCGCGGGCCGGATTGCGCACCGGATTCAGCCGGGATGGAGCCTGCGGCAGCCCGGCGAGCAGCGCGCATTCCGCCAGCGAGAGATCGGCGAGCGGCTTCTGGAAATAGAAGCGCGCCGCCTCGGCGATGCCGGTGCGGAGGTTGCCGTAATCGAGCCGGTTCAGGTAGGCGGCGAGGATGTGCTCCTTCGTCCAAGACATTTCCAAGTGCCGCGCCGTCAGCGATTCACGGATCTTGGTCAGCGGATTACGCCGGGCGGCAGGGGAGGAAATCTTGACGAGCTGCTGGCTGATCGTGGACGCGCCAGAGACGATGTGGCGCTTGGCCACCAAGTCCCGCGCGGCGCGCATGGTGGCCAGCAAATCGATGCCGCCGTGCGAAAAGAACCGCTTGTCCTCGGCCGCCAGCGTGCAGGCGATCATGTCCCGCGGGATTTCCTCCAGCGCGACCGGCCGGGAGCGGGAGAAATCCGGCAGGGCCAGGTGGGCGATCGCCGCCCCGTGGCGATCGAGCAGGACCGGCGAGGCCGCGGGCGCGCTGGCGAGCGAGGGCGGCAGGGGCATCGCGAAGGGTAGCGCGAACCACGCGAGCGCCGCCGCGACCGGCACCGCACACAACGCGCCGCCCACCCGGCGCCGCCATTTTCGCGTGATTTTCAAATCACGGCAAGATGCGGGAAACCCGCGAAAAGGGAATGGCAAAAATCGACCGGGGAATCACGAAACCACGGCGGGCAATCCGCCCGTGGCAGCCCGCCGCCGCTGCCAAGCGAGCGCGGCGGCCGCGGCCGTGGCCAGCGCGAAGATCTGATAGCCGGAAATCCCGAAGAACGGCTTCGGCGTCGCACGCAAGAATTCGTGAGCGATGCGGAAGATGCCGTAAGCCATCAGATAGAGATGGAAATGCTGTCCCGTCTGCCAGCGGTTCCGGCGCATCACCAGGAGCGCGAGCAGGGCCGCGAGTTGAAATCCCATCTCCACCGGCACCGCCGGCCAGAGGCCGAAGGCGCACATCGCGCCGCCGCAGCAACCCGCGTTCAGGCAGCCGATCCTGCCGAGGATCAGCGGGACCGGCAGCAGCATTGCGAAGCGGTCGCCGGTCGTGTGGCGGTAGCCGAGGACCTTTTTGGCAATCTCCACCCCCGCCCAACCGCCCGGCAGCGCGCCTGTGATGGATTTCCCGGAAAGCCAGATCAACCAGCGGTTCGGATCGTGAAAGTACAACCAACCCTCCGCGAACAGGAATGCCAGCTTCGCCCCGAGGAAAGCGCCAGCCAATCCGGCTGCATAAATCAACGCCACGCGTCCGTCCTTCTTCGACTCGCGGAACCAATACACGCCACCCCAGACGATGCCGATCGCCAGCATCAAGCCATAGATGGGGGAGCCGGTGGAGGCGGGTGGGAGGTTCAAAATTTCAAGGGGTCAATCACGCATGCGGCAAAGAGTGTGAAACCGACAATGAGGGGAACGAAAAGCAATTGGTAGCACACGAACAACATCACCCGGTCGGCGATGCCGCCCGGTTCCAGATGAGCACCGCCCGAAAGATGCGCTTGGTAGTATCCCGTTCCGATGGTAAATCCCACGTTGGCTAAAATGAAAATCGCGATTGGGAATGGCACCTCGATTCCTAACTGCTTCAGGCGGTCCGCCACCCAAAAACTGAAAATGAAGAATCCAGTCGGCAAGAGCCATAAGACGATTCTGAACCAATATCGAATCCGATCAACCGGCGGCGGAACCTGCCATGGTTTTGGCTTTTCCTCATCGCTCACCTCGCGCCTCCTTCCGCATAATACCGGCAGAACGAATCCAGCATCCCGTCCGGGCGGATGACGTGGGTGCAGCAGCGGTCGATGCGGTCCTGGTCCCAGTTGCCGGCGTCCATGAAGGGTTTGATGAAGATGCGGTAAGCGTCTTTTTCCTTCATTTCAAAGCGATGCAAGATCTCGCCGAGTTCGGTGTTCTCGCAGCCGCACTGGATGAGATCGGAAAGTTCGTAGCGGACCTTGTCCCGCAGGAATCCTTGAAGGCTGGCGAAGTCGATGAACTCGGAAATACTACGCACGCCGTAAGGAGTGCGCAGCAGGTAGCCGATGGTCGCGCAGTTCGGATCGCCGCAGGGCAGCGGGGTGAAATCCTCGAAGTGGAGTTTTCCGGCGGCCTGCGCGACCGCGCCGAGGATGATGTCCGCGGTGTTGAGGCGTTGCGCGGAACTATCGTGATTCCGGCCGGTGAGAAACATTGGCTGGAAGGAAACGCCGCGGCATGAGGAGTATTCCAAACCGGCGGAAATGGTATCCCATAGATGCGGCAGATTGTCGGGCGTCACGGTCATGGCCAGCGTGAAGGGAATGCCCTCGCGCTCGCAGCGGTCCATCGCGGCGCGCTTCATTTCCCGGAAATCCGCGCCACGCAGCTCGCGCTGGCCGGATTCCTGTGGGCCGTCGAATTGCAGATAAAGCTGGAACTTCCCGCGCCGCGCCCGCTTGCCAAGTTCTTCGAGGAACTTGTCTTCTTTCGCAACCCGGACGCCGTTGGTATTCACCAAACAATAATCGATGCCGGGTTGGTCATGAATCCAATCCAGCAGTTCGAAAAACTCCGGATGCAAGGTCGGCTCGCCGCCGGAAAGCTGGAGGATTTCGATATTCCCTTTCCGCTCCAGCACACCGCGGATGCGGGATTGCAGGGATTCCAGCGAATGCGATTTTAACCTCGCGCCCGCCGCGCCCACCGGCGAATCCGCGAAGCAGGTCGGGCAGGCGAGATTGCACGAATCCACAATCTCAATCAGCGCCAGACACGTCGATAACACCTCGACTTCCGGCACCGTCGCGTTCGCGTTGCGGCCGAGCGTGCCATCGATCCCGGCCGGGTCGGCGGAACAGGCGCAGCCCGCGCCGCACGCATTTCCCGGATCGCCCTTCGCCAGCCAATAGAACCGCGCGTCGCTGGCGAGGCAGACCGTTGCCTCGCCATGCTCGGCGCAGGTTTTCGTGAGATATACCTTCGCCGGCGTCCCCGTGGTTTTCCATACTTCGGCAGGCACCGATGATTGGCAGACCCCGCAGCGGGAAGTGGTGGATTTCAGGGTTTCCTTGAGGGTGGGGAAGATCATGGGAGAGGGAAGTTGTGTTAATCGTCAGGACGCGCGGCCCGGAGTTCAACCTTCAGGTTGCTCTTCGGTATGGGCAGCGGAAGAGCAAGGCTGAAGCCCGGACTCCGGGCGCCCGGAGTTCAAGCTGCAGCTTGCTCTTTGGCGAAGCACCGGAAAAGCAGGCTGAAGCCCGGACTCCGGGCGTTGCCGTTGTGGCAGGACGCTTAAGCGTGAGCCCGGCACCTTTCGCAATGGCATACTTGCTGATATTCACCGAGCGTATTGATTCGCCAGTCATCCGTGTGTGATAATGCAAGCTCCCAGAACACGGCGATGCAGACGATCAATTGTCCGAACACATAGGCATGACGCAGCCATACCAGTGATGGGCCGCGATATCTCGAACCTACGGTACGAGCAAATACGACAGCCATGAAAATGTAAGTAAACGCCAAGATTCCAACCAACAGCGGAAACAGGCCTGCGTTGTTGCTGAAATCTTCGCCGCACGCCGCACCCGCGATGGCCGCCACGACCGGCGGGACGGCGAGGGAGGTCCATAACTTCAGCTTCGGGATTTCCGGCTCCGGTGGCGGCTGGCGTGGTTCTGGTTGGTCGAGCACGGTTCTCAGGGGTTCATAATATTACCTGACATTTCCTCAGAACGATCCATTGCTGAACAACACGACGCATCCGCCAAATGCCAGCGCGGCGCAGATGATGAACTGTCCGAAAATGTAAGCGAGAGTGAGGAAGACCAGCGAGTTTCCCCGATACCTGGTGGCGACGGCTTGGTGGAACTGGATGGACATGAAGATGATCACCACCGTGACTACGATGCCTGCGATGAAGAGCCAACCGGGATAGGTGCTAATTACTTGTACGGCGGCGGATATACCAATGGCCGAGACGACGGGCGGGACGGCGAGGGCGGTCCACAATTTCCCCATGGGAATCCGCGGGACGGGCGGCGGGGGCGCGGGATCGGGCGTGTCGTTCATGGCGCGTCCGCAGGTTGGCGGGGGGACGGGCGGGACGTCAATTCGCGAGGGGAGATGCGGCCTGGCCTTGGCTGCGCTTGAGCTTGGCGGCGGGACGCCAACGCTCCTTGGTCAATAAACCGGTGCGCCGGAGTAGTCTTGGCCGCCGCCTCCGCCGCCGCCGTTGGCTTTACTGGCGGCATTTTCGAGGCCTTCGCCGCCGATGCGCATGTCACGGCCGAAGCCGATCATGGTATTGCAGGAACTGAGCAGGAGGCCGGCGGCCGCGGCGATGAGAAGGAGCGTCGCTTTCATGGGAATCCTCTTAGCGGATCGCTTGGCAGTCGCAAGCCGATTTTGTAAAGGCATCTTAAGCGTTCCGCCGCTTGCGCCGCGCCGGGCGGGGCCGCTAGCCTGCTGCCGCCCGCGCCTGTAATTCCGCATCCTCGGGCCGCTCCGCATGAAGAAATACGTCATCCTCGCAGCCATCGCGGCGCTCGTCGTCATCGCGATTTTCGCAATCCGCCGGGAATCCGCAGACGTTCCAAGCACGGCGCCCGGTGTCGCGACGCACTCCGGGGCGCGGAAGGATTTCACGGAAAATCCCGCCGATTCCTCCGCCCGGAAGCGCCGGGATCGCGATGATCCGGACGCGTGGCTGGCGGATCTGGAGGCGCTTGCGGGGCGGGATCCGCAGGCGGCGCTCAAAAAACTGCCGCCGGAAAGCGACCCGGACAGCCGCTCGGAAGGGATTGCCGCGATCGGAACTGGCTGGGCGCGGCGGGATCCACAGGCCGCGGCGGCGTGGGCGGCGGGCTTGGAAAATGAGGACGATGCGTCGGATGCGGTGGCCGGAGTGGTGCCGGAATGGGCGGAGGCGGCGCCGGCGGATTGCCTGGCATGGGCGAAATCCCTGCCGGAGGGAAATCTCCGGGACGATGCGATGCT
>JBBSUD010000139.1:0-13609 GCA_038235225.1 Verrucomicrobiales bacterium | reverse complement strand
GTCCTCGCCGCACTTGCCTGCGGATCCTGCGGGGACGATCCCAAGCTCGTTGAAAAGCGCGAGCGTCAGAAAGCCGAAATCGCCCGCCTCAAGGGCGATCTGGCGCTCATCGACGCCAAGCTCAAAAATCTGCCGCCCGACGTTTCGGACGATTTGGAATCCGCCAAAAAGGAAGCCGCGCGCCGGAATTCCGAAGTGGACAAGCTTCAGGCCGAGGTCAGCTCCCTGGAGGATCGCAAGCGCGCGCTGCAGGCCGAATACGACGCCTACCGCGTGAAGTACAGCGTCAACTGAACCCCAACCTGATTTTCCCATGTCATTTACCGATATGATGTCAAGCGGCCGCGGGCCGGGAGTGATTGGCATGGTCATCGCTCTGTTCGTCCTGATCGGCTTCGGGCTTTTGTTCATGTTCGCCTCGGACGATGGCGGCCCCGGCGGCGGTCGCTCGATCGAGGCCGTCATCCGCGACCAGACCAAGAATCTGGACGGCTACGAACGCAGTGTGGAGGTGGGTAAAGCGAGGCTTTCCTCCGCACCCGCCCTTGCCGCGGCCGCTGATTCGCTCCGCCGCGCCGAGAGTGAAATCGCCAGCCTCAAGGAGCGGGCCACCGGCTTGACCGCGGAAATCGCCGCGGAAAAGGAAGCGCTTGCCGCCAAATCCGAAGAGTTCGCCGATTACAAAAACCGCTACCGTGATTTCGTCCGGAGCAAGGCGGAAGGCAGTTCGATGCCGATGCTCGTCACCTCAGACGGTGCCAAATACGAGAAGGTGGAAATCCGCGAGGTAACCGCCGTCGGCATGCAGATCCGCCATTCCAATGGCTTCAAACGCATTCCCTTCGAAGTTCTGCCGGACGATCTGAAGGATTACTATCAGTTCGACCCGGACCAGAAGGAGGACGCGCTGGCCCTCGAGGCGAAGGCGCATTCCCAGCACCTGGCCGCTGTGAAAGTGGCCGGCGCTCAGGAAGACAAGGCCAATGCCGAGCAGCGCCAGCGCGACCAGGAGGAGGCCAAGGGAAAGCTCCGCCAAGACATCGCCGTCAAGGAAGCTGGGCTCGTCTCGCTCGCCTCGGACATCACCGGCCTCCAAAACGATCTCAATCGCGAGGCCTCCGAAGCCGCCAGCGCCCGCGCGGCCGGCCGGATGCACGTCAGCAAATCCAACCGCATCAACTCGCGCATCCGCGGGAAGCAGAACCAGATGTCCGCGCTGCGTTCGGACATCGCACGGATGCGGTCCCAGCTTTAAGCTTTCACCGGTCCGCACATGCAAATGGCTGACGACAATCCGGGGCTGTTCACGTTCTTGGCGGGAATGATCGTGTTGGTCATGACCGCCGTCGGCCTCTCGATCCTGGTGGACAAGCGCCTCCATTCCTCCAGCCGCTCCGGCGATCTGAAGCAGGAAATCCTCGATTTCGGGGAGGAAATCGGAACCTTGGAAGCCCGGCGGGAAGGTGCGGCCCGGCGCTTGGAAAGCGAGGCTCCCGCCCGCCGGAACGCCTTGGCGAACCAGCGCGAACTCGAGCGCCTCCGCGCCGGCGCCGCCGATCGCCGGGGGGAATTGGCCGCGCTCCGCACTACGCTTCAGTCCGAAACGGCGGCGCTGGAGCGGGAGTTTGCCGCCTATCGCGAGAAATTCCGCAGCCGCTCCCGCGCCCGCGCCGCTGGCGAAGCGGTCGGCGTTTTGGAAACCAGGGACGGACGAAAATTCAACGGCGTAACGATCCGCAAGGTCACCGATGTCGGCATGGACATCAGCCACGAGCATGGATTTGCCCGCATTCACGCGCCCGATTTGGGGCCTGCTTGGCAAGAGCGGTTTCAATGGACGGATGAGGAGCGGCGCGCGCGACTTGAGGAAGAGCGCCGCAATCGCGAGCGAGTCGCCGGACCGGCCGCTCCGGCGCCGCGGGAAATCCCCGCCAAGCTTGCCCGCGCCAATCCGCCGGCTGCCGAAGCGAGCGTCCCGGAGGCGGAAATCATCGCCAGCCGCCAGAGCTATCTCGGCTGGAAGAGCAAGGTCGCCCAGCTCTCCAGCGACAAGTCCGAGGCCGATTTCCAAGCCGCCTCCGGCTCGCGCACCTCGGTGCCGGGCAGTCTGGAAACCTGGCGCGCCCGCGCCGACCGCCTTTCCGCCCAGCTCGTCCGCGCCCGCTCGGAATACGCCGCCGCCCGCGCCCGGCTCGGCATCGTCGCCCCCGACGACCCGCTGCTGCGTCCCCAGCCGCTCGGAAATTGATTCGGTCTATTGGTCACCGTAAGCGATCGCGAGCAAAGCGGCGGTGAGGAAAACGCCGGCCGCGACGACGAGGCCGGCCCCGAAAATCAGCCAGCGGCCGCGGCCGATCGGCGCGCCGGCGCGGAACATGGCGCGGAAATACAGCTCCGCCATCGGCCCGAGGAAGAAGGCCGCGTTCGCACCGAGCGCCACCGGGACGGAAAGAATCAATGCCACGGGCAGGCTCAGGTCCGTGCGGGCGACCCACAAAACCACCACGCCGATGCCCGGCAGGATCAGCAGCGCGTTGTAAATCAACCGCAGCTTTTCCCAGGCCCGGACCAGTTCGCCGAACGCCAGCGGATTGGCCGGCTCCCCTGCGGACGCCGCGGCGGGCGGGGCGTAGGGGTTGGATTCATCGGCCGGCATGGTCGGGATTTCCGGATCAGCGGGGCTCCGCCAGCGCTACCGCGATTTTCTCCAGCCCTTCCAGCATGCGTTCGCGGGGGCAGCCGAAATTGAAGCGAATCCAGCCGGGCCAGCCGAAGTACGCGCCGTCGGAGAGGAACAGGCCGGCCTTTTCCTCGAAGAATTTCGCGGGATTCTCGATGCCGGTCTGGCGGGCGTCGATCCAAGCGAGGTAGGTCGCCTCGCCCGGTTCCACGGCGAGGCCGGGGCAGCGGGTGCGGATGAAATCGACGAGGGCGTCGCGGTTGGCGCGGAGGTAATCGACCAGCTCGCCGCGCCATGCCTCGCCGTGGCGGTAGGCGGCCTCGGCGGCGTGGTAGGAAAGCGCGTTGATCTCGCTGAGTGTGTGGCCGCGGGCGGCGGCGAACTTCCGCCGGATGCTGTCGTCCGGGATCACGGCGAAGGCATAGCCGAGGCCGGCGATGTTCCAGGTTTTGGACGGGGAAAGCAGCGTGATGGTGCGTTTGGCGAGATTTTCCGGCAGGTTGAGCGCGGAGAAATGGGGTGTGGCGGTCTCGTCGAAAACGAGGTCGCAGTGGATTTCGTCCGAGACGAGGACGAGGTCGTGGCGCTCGCAGAACTCCGCCAGCCGGACGATTTCCGCCTCGGTGAAGACGCGGCCGAGCGGGTTCTGCGGGTTGCAGAGCAGGAAGACCCGGGTCTCCGCGGTGACGGCGGTTTCCATGGCGTCCCAGTCGAATTCCCAGCGGCCGTCCGCTTGGATGTGATCGACCGTGACGAGTCCGACGCCGGCATCATGGTGGACGCCGATGAAGGGCGGGTAAACCGGCGTGCAGGTCATCACTTTGCCGTCCTCTCCGCAAAAGGCGCGGGCGGCGAGGGAAAGCGCCGGGACCAGCCCGCCGAGGTGGATGATCTGGTCCTCCGGGACGTCGGTTCCGCGGCGCTCGCGGAGGTAGCGCACCACCGCCGCGATCAAGCCCGGATGCGGCTGGGAATAGCCGAATACGCCGTGCTCCACGCGCTTGTGCAGCGCTTCGAGAATGGGCGGCGCGGAGGGGAAATCCATATCCGCCACCCAGAACGGATCGAGCTCGGGGCGGCGGTCGAATTTGATGCAGCCGGTGCCGCGGCGGTCGGTGGTGGTGTCGAAATCGAAGTTCATGAGGAGGATTTTCTGAAGTGGGGCGGGGGATGGATCAAGAGGCGGAGCGCGGCGGGATTTCCGGCAGGTGCTCGGCGCAGTATTCGCTGCCATCGGCACCGATGCGGAAATCCAAATAGGGATCGGAGCGGTCGGTGCGGTCGCAGATGACGCAGGTGTGGAAGGCTTCGGCGGCCGGCATCTTTTTGGAATTGAACCGCCGCTTCCGTTGCGCGGATCCGAGCACCTGGGCGGTGCCGCGCAAGGTCGGGATGCCGGCGAAGAGCGCGTAATTCAGCAGCGCCACCACCACGAACGGCAGCAGCACCGGCGCGCCGATTACCTGCACGATGACGCCGGCCCCCGCGATCATACCGAGAAACCGCACCTGCACCGGGATGATCAGGAATAGCAGGATTTCTGTTTTCGGAAACAGCGTGGCAAAGGCCAGGAAGGCGGAAAGGTAGAGGTAGCCGCCCGCCAGAGGGATCGCGACCGGGTAGAATGCGTTGCCCGCGAGGATGAGCAGGATGCCCATGTAGTAGAAAATCGACGCTTTGAACGCGCCCCAAGCTCCCTCAAGGCCGTCGGCGACCATGAAGATGAAGTTCACCACGAAGATCAGGAACACAACGCTCCAGATTGACGGCCCGCCAAACTGGGAAACTGCGAAAAACATGGTCGCCATCCGCCAGACCTCGCCGCCGAGGATTTTCTGGCGGTCGAATTCGAGCAGCACCGCCAGATCGGGTCGCATCCACTGGAGGACGAAGACAAGGACGTGGAAAAGGGCGTAGAAACGGAGAAATCCGGGAAAGGCCAGCCAGCCCCAGCGCTTCTCCAAACGGTCGAAATTAATCATGCGCGCGGCAGCATCGCGGGTGGCGGCGGATTGACAAGCGCGGGCGGGAAATCGGCGGAAACGATGGATTGCGCCGCCGCGCCCGCCCGACCAAAGTGCGCGGCGCTGCCGGACGCGCGCCGCGAGAGTTGCCACCGAATCGATTCACCCCCACGACCATGCCAGCCGACCCCATGAACGCTTCCGATGGCTTCGCGATCGCCATGATCTGCATGATCCTGCTGGCCATGAGCACCGTCGGCGTGTTGCTGCTCTGCATGTTCCGCAATGCCCGCCGGCGCGATCCCGATGTGGACGCGCTTCTCGACGAAATCGAGGAGACGGAGCGCCAGGAGAAATCTCCCGCCCCGCACGGCGAGGATCCGCAGGCGAAGGTGCCGTGGGAGCGCGACTCGGATTGGTGGAAGGAGTGAGGCGGGTGCGGTGATCGCCGCTACTTGGAAGGACCGCTCAGGCGGGCGAGGATTTTGAGAAGGACGGGTTCCTCAATGATGCCGGCGTCTTGGAGGTCGTTGGCGAGCTTCTTGGCGGCGGCGATCTCGATGTCCGTGGGAACGTGGGCCGCGGGGCGCGGCGGGCGGATTTCCAAGTTGGCGATGACCTTGTCCATGCCGGGGGAGATGGCGGGATCGATGATCGGGCCGACCTCCGGTTTTTCCCCGGCTTGGGGGCCGTCGGGGATGAGGGGGAGCGCGCCGTCGCGAAGGGTCTGGATGGTGCGGAAATCGGGCTTATACCCAAGTTTTAGGAAGTTGGCGTAGTTGGAGCGCAGCGTTTCCTGAATGAGTTTCTGGCGATAAGTGGGATCTTCCCGATCTTCGTCGCTGGAGAAATAGTTGATTTCCGCAATGCCGATGGCGCGGTCGATGGCGGTTTCCGTGGGCACGCCGGCCTGGCTTTGGTCGGCGATGATGCCGATGGCGCGGAGCAAAGTTTTGCGGGCGTCTTCGGCGTAAAACTGCTGGAAGAAGGAACTCTCGCTGGTGAGGGCTTTCAGCTCGGCGGCGAGGGCGGATTTCCGCTGGTATTTCTTGAAGAAGCTCAGCCCGTAAATCACTGCCACGATGAGGCAGAGAAAGAAGATGGCGCGGGTGAGGATGTAGCGGGCGGAGGGGGCTTCCATGATCGTTCAGGTCCAGATGGATTTGGGCTTTTTGGGTTCCTTGGGCGGAAGTTCGAAGGATTTCTTCTCGCGGCAGTGGAACAGCGCTTCGTCGCGGGAAATGGCGCCGGAGTCGAGCAGGCCTTGGATGCTCTGGTCGATGGTGCGGTTCCCCTCGCGGTGGCCGATTTCCATCAGCCCGACGATTTGCTCCAATTTCCGCTCGCGGATGCAGTTCCGGATGGCGTGGCCGGGGCGCAGGATTTCCGTGGCGAGGGCGCGGCCCTGGCCATTTGCGAGCGGGATGAGCCGCTGGCAGACAATGCCTTCCAGCGCGCCGGAAAGCTGGGTGATGATCTGCGATTGCTGGTCGGCGGGAAAGACATCGACGATGCGGTCGATGGTTTGCGGCGCGTCCGGCGTGTGGAGGGTCGAGAGGACGAGGTGGCCGGTCTCGGCGGCGGTGAGGGCGATGCGGATGGTGTCGAGATCGCGCATTTCGGAGATGATGATGACATCGGGGTCCTGCCGGAGTGATTGGCGGAGCGCGCGGGGGAAGCTATGGGTATCTGTGCCGACCTCGCGCTGCTTGATGAGGCAGGAGCGGTGGTGGTGGACGTATTCGATGGGGTCCTCCAGCGACACGATGACGCCGCTGCGTGTTTCGGAAATCCGCTGGACCATGGCGGCCAGCGTGGTGGATTTCCCCGAACCCGTGATACCGGTGACGAGGATGAGGCCGCTGCGGAGATTGCAGAAATCGTGGACGACGGGGTCGTGGCCGAGAGTTTCGAGCGCCGGGATTTCCTGGGAAATGAAGCGGAAGGCGGCTTCGGCGTGGCCGCGGGCGATGTGGACATTGCCGCGGAAACGGCCCACATCATCGACTTGCAGCGCGTAGTCGAGCTCCCATTCCTCCTCCAGCCGCGCGCGCTGCGCCTCGGTGAGGGTGGCAAAAATGAGTTCCCGAACGGTCCCGGGATCGAGCGCTTCCTCGTCGAATGGGACGAGCGAGCCATTGACGCGGGCGCAGGCGGGCGCCCAAGCACAGAGGTGGAGGTCGGAGCCGCCGAGGGCGACGGTCTGGCGGAGGTATTCCGTGATTTCGGCGGCCATGGTCGGGTGGATTTATCCTGATATGCCGCGCATGGCACGGTCGAAATCCTGCGGGCGCGCGCACGCGGCGCGGGCGACGTCCTGCTCAAGGTAGCCTTGGCGCACGGAGGCGACGAGGTATTCCAGAAAGGAGCAGGTGTGGGGGTCGGTGGATTTGTTGATGTGGTCCTGCAGCTCGGCGAGGCGATTGTCGAAAATCCAGCGGCGGGTCGCGCCCTCGTTCTGCAGGTATTCCAGCACCGGGAAAATCCCGCCGCCGAGGCGCGGGACGAGCTGCTGCGAAATCACGCCGATGAGCTGGGTGCCCAGCAGATTGAACCCGCCGACCTCACTGCCGAGCAGGTGGCAGAAGCGGTCCAGCGTCTCGATGATCGAACTGCTGTGCAGCGTGGAAATGACGAGGTGGCCGGTGGCGGCGGAGTGCAGCGCCGTCACGGCGGTTTCCTGATCGCGGATTTCCCCAAGGAAAAGCACGTCGGGACTCTGGCGCAGGGCGGAGCGGAGGCCGGTGGCGAAATCTTGCGAATCGAGCCGCATCTCGCGCTGGGAGAAATGGCACAAGTCGCTGGTGAACAGGAACTCGATGGGATCTTCCAGCGTGACGATGTGTCGCGCCACCTGATGGTTCAGCCAGTCCAGACAAGCGGCGACGGTGGTGGATTTCCCGGAGCCGGTCGGGCCGGTGACGAGGATGAGGCCCTGTTTGCGGGTCATCCAGCCTTGCAGCAGCTCGGCGGGCAGGCCGAGATCGGCGAGCGGCGGGATCTCCTCGCGGATCGGGCGCATGACGGCGGCGAGGCGGCCGAGGGAATGGTAGAGATTGACGCGCAGGCGGCCGCCTTCCGGGACCTGCCACGAGAGGTCGGTCTCCAGCGCGCCGGCGGGATCCGCCCCGCAGGATTCCCAAAAATCCACCATGGCGTTGCGCGGCACGGGGCCGGGGTGGAGCGTTTCCAGCTCGCCCTCGCGGCGGATGCGCGGCGGCTCGTCTTCCATGAGAAAGACGTCGGAAGCTTGGTCGCGGAAGGCGTCGCGGATGAGTTGGTGCAGGGCGGACATGGCAGGGCGGGCCGGTGCGATCATCCGGGGAAAGCCGGCATGTTGAAGCGAAAACGTCCGCGCCGGGCAATTTCCTCCCGCCTTCGCACCGCTGCGGATTTGCCGTTGCCGGAAATCGCGCACACCCTGCCTGATGCACGAAAATCCCAACACGGAATCCCTCTTCATCGGCGGCAGCGCGGACGGCACACGCATCGCGGTCGCGCCCGGCGAGGCCGAACACCGCATTTCATCAGTCGCGGAAATTTCCGACGAACCCGAGGCGCTTGAAACCCTCGACCCGCGGCCGAAGCGGGTGCCCAGCGTGGAAATCTATCAGGCGATCGCCGTGGAGCACCGCGGCGGCCGGGAAACCGCCTATGCGCTGAACATGATGACCGACGAGGGAATCGCCGCGGAGCTCCTCAAGCACTTCGGCCTGGATACCAAGTTTTCGCGGGCCAAAGCGGGCGGCTGAGCCTCCGCCTCATGCGGCGGCGTCTCGGGATGAATGATCTTCATCACCAGGGTGGGCGGGATTCCTGAAGCGGATCCCCCGGTCCGCGCCGGTGGCACAGGCGGTGCTCGAACGGCCTGCGAACCACCCGTTCATCTCATGGTCGATTTCCAAAACTCCGGCTTCAGCGAGGAGCAAACCAATTATCTATCCGGATTCGTATCCGGCATCGTGCAAGCGCGCGATTTGCCGTTTCTCGGACAGGGCGACGGCGGCCGATTTACTCATCAAGCGGATGAAGCGGTGGAAATGGTGTATAACACGCCGCTCGACGAGTTATGTCGCGAGGAGGCGATCAAGCACGAGCGCAACGGCCTCGATTGCTACGATGCCATCGTCGCGAACGCCGCCACCAACCGCTTCCCCACCGGCGGCGATGTCTTCCGCTACAAATTCCACGGGTTGTTTTTCGTCTCGCCCGCGCAGGAAAGTTTCATGCTCCGCTGCCGCATCGCCGGCGGCGCGCTCAGCACCTATCAGTTTCGCGGCCTCGCGGAAATCGCTTCGGACTGGGGGCCGGGCCACGCCGATCTCACCACGCGCGCCAATGTGCAAGTACGGGAAATCATGCCGGAAAACTGCCCGGATGTACTGATGAAACTCGCCGATCTGGGCCTTACATCCCAAGGCGCCGGCGCGGATAACATCCGCAACGTCACCGCCACGCCCACCACCGGATTCGATCCCACGGAACTCATCGACGTGCTGCCTTTCGCCCGCGCGATGCATCATTACATTTTGAAAAATCGCGATCTCTACGGGCTGCCGCGCAAGTTTAATATTTCCTATGACTCCGGCGGCGCGGTGTCCGTCTGCGCGGATACCAATGACATCGGATTCCACGCGGTGAAAGTCGTCGCGAACGACCATGGCATCGCGCCCGGTATTTACTTCCGCATGCAGCTCTGCGGCATCACCGGGCACCAGCAGTTCGCCACGGATTGCGGAGTGCTGCTAACGCCTGCCGAGACCGTGCCCGTGGCCGCCGCGCTCATTCGGGTATTCATCGAAAATGGCGATCGCACCAACCGCAAGAAAGCGCGCTTGAAGTATCTGGTGGACGAGTGGGGGATTCCAAAAACCTTGGAGGAAACCCGGAAGAAACTGACATTCCCGATGCGCACGCTTCCGCTGGAATTCTGTGAACCCTCCGCGCCAAAAGCGAAACACGGGCACTTGGGAATCCACCAGCAAACCGATGGCAAACATTACCTCGGCGTCCTGACGCCGGTGGGTCGGATGAGTGTCGTGCAAATGTTCGCGCTGGCGGACATCGCCGACGAATTCGGCCGCGGAGAAATCCGGTTGACGGTATGGCAGAATCTCATCATTCCCGGCATTCTGGAAGAGAAACTCCAAGCCGCCATCACCGCGCTCCAGGCCGCCGGGCTGGACCATCGGAACAATACCATCGCCGGCGGACTCATCGCCTGCACCGGCAGCCGCGGCTGCAAGTATGCCGCGGCGGATACCAAGGGCCAGGCCATCGCGCTGGGCGCCCACCTTTCCAGCAAGATGATCCTCGACCTGCCGGTGAATATCCATCTCACCGGCTGCCAGAATTCCTGCGCCCAGCATTACATTGGCGACATCGGCATGATGGGAACCCGCGTCAAAACCGCCGACGGCGCGACCGTGGATGGCTATAACATCGTGCTTGGCGGTGGCGTGGACGATACCCAGGCAATCGCCCGGGAAATCTGGAAATCCGTTCCCGCGGAGGAAATGCCCGCACTGATCGAACAGCTTCTCGTGGTATATCTCCGCGAACGCATCGGCAGCGAAACCTTCGCCCGCTTCGCCAACCGCCACACGCCCGCCGAACTCATGGAATTCTGCGATCCCGCCAAATCCGTTGCTGCTTGAGATGCAACCAAGGAATACACGGAACACACGGAAATGAGACGGGAGAAAATGCGTGGGAACGATTCAGGAGTAACCGCTGGCTCTCGTTTCTCCAGATTCGCTTGATTCGTCAGATTCGTGGTGCCTCCTCTTCTTTAATTTCCGGAAATAGAATTTCAAGTTTTGCTCGCGCCATTCCTCACGTTTCAGAATCGACCCCAATACTCTGCCTTCCGTGTATTCCGCGTGTTCCTTGGTTCAAATCCTTAATCACTAGACAATGCCATTAACCGTCCCCAACACCGCGCCGTTCTCCGGGCCGCAGAAGATGTGGCTCAAAGGATTTCTCGACGGGCTAAACCGGGCTCTTGTCCCACCGCAAGCCGTGCCTGAATCCCTGCCTGCTCCGGCCGGAGTGGATGTGACGATTTTGTGGGGATCCCAGACGGGCAATGCGGAAGCACTCGGCAAGAAGCTGGCGAAATCCTTGGCCGCTCGCGGCAACCGGCCGGTATTGCGGGATATGGCGGAGGTAGCGCCCGCGGACCTTGCCGCGGCGGGAAATATCGTCGTGATCACCTCGACTTACGGCGATGGCGAACCGCCGGACAACGCCGCGTCGCTCCACGCCGCGCTGCATGCGCCGGATGCGCCACAGCTTGCAAATGTGAACTTCGCCGTCCTCGCTCTCGGCGATTCCAATTACGCGGATTTCTGCAAATGCGGCCGGGATTTCCATAACCGTTTCGCCGCGCTGGGAGCGGATCCCATCGCTCCGCTGGTCGAGTGCGATGTTGATTTCGACAGTCCGTTCAAATTATGGACCGCCCAGCTTGGCGAAGCGCTTTGCAAGCTCGTTCCCGCATGATCTGAGTTTCCTCATTTCAGATTTCAAATCCTATGCCCGCCACACTCCAGCGTCCGCCAAAGTCCCGTTCCGCACCGGCGGCGGATTCGGCATCGGAGGGCAATCTGATCGACAAACTGCTGGCAGAGCAGAAGCGGCTGCAAACGCCGGTCGCCAAATTTTCCGAGGTTCATCACCAACGCCAGCCGGATTTGGCGGACCATTATCGCAGCCTGATTCCTTTAACGAAGCCAGGCTCGGGCGAGCAATACGCATTCGAGGTTTCGCTGGACCGCTGCACCGGCTGCAAGGCCTGCGTCTCCGCCTGCCACTCGCTCAACGGCCTGGACGATCATGAATCCTGGCGCGATACCGGCACCTTGTTAGGCGGTGGGGAATCGCGCGGCTGGCAGCAAACCGTTACCACCGCATGTCATCATTGCGCCGACCCCGCGTGCATGAACGGCTGCCCGGTCGGCGCGTACGAAAAGGACGCGGATACCGGCATCGTCCGCCATTTGGACGATCAATGCATTGGCTGTTCCTATTGCATTCTCAAATGCCCTTACGACGTCCCGAAATACTCGAAAAAGCGCGGCATCGTCCGCAAATGCGACATGTGCCACCAACGGCTCGCGGAGGGCGAGGCGCCGGCCTGTGTGCAAGCCTGCCCGACTGAGGCGATCCGCATCGTAACAGTGTCGCAAAGCTCGCCGGACGAGCGGCGGTCGCCATTGTTAGGAGATGTGGAAATCACGCGGCCGGTCACCCGCTACATCGGCCGGGAAGTGCCGGCTTCGGCAATTGCCGCGGACCGCGAGGCGCTGGTGCCGCAGCACGCGCACTGGCCGCTGGTGCTCATGCTTGTGCTGACGCAGGCGGGCATCGGCGCGCTGTTGGCGGCGCGCGGACATGTGGCGGTCGCGGCCATCGGTGCGGCATTATTTTACTTAGGCATGACGTCGTCCATCTTCCACCTCGGCCAGCCCCTGAAGGCGTGGCGGTTTTTCCTGGGGTTGAGAAAATCGTGGCTCTCGCGGGAAATTCTGGCGTTTTCGCTGTTCGCGCCACTGCCCGCGCTCTTGCTGGGCCTCGCGCTGCTGCCTTGGTTTCCAAAGCTGCCGATCCCGGAAGCCATCACCCGCTTGCTTCCGCTTGTGGCGGATTTCCTCTGGATTTCCGCCCTGCTCGCGGGACTCGGCGCGGTTTTCACGAGCGTAATGATCTATCATGATACCCATCGCTCGCTCTGGCGCTTGCCGCTGGGAGCGGCGCGGTTTTTCGGGACCGTCGCCTGCTTCGCCGCGCTGGGAAATCTGCTGGTCCATCCCTCAGCCGGCGGTCGCTTGGTCTTCTTGGCGATCGTTCTGCGGAAAATGATGCCGGAGGCCCGCGTCGCATCCACGGTGGAAAATCCCGATACTCCGTGGTCGCCGGATGTGCATAGCGCCCGCCTTCAAAAGGGACCGCTGGGCATGATATTCCGCGCCCGCTTCGGCCTCGCGTTTCTGGCCGCGCTGGTGGCGTTCGTTCATCCATGGGCCGCGCTGCCGCTGTTAGTGGCGGCGGAGTTGTTCGAGCGGCAATTGTTCTTCCAATCCGTGCAAGCGCCGAAAATGCCGGGAAACTTCGGCCCTCCCGGCGGGCATTGAGGATTGGAGAACCTTAAGCAATCGACGTCTAATCACCAAAAGGGGTGATGGCAACGCTGATCCGCTGCTGCGAAGGACGGCTGCAACTGACAGTCATCCGCGCCAAGAGCCGCGCCGCCCCGCTGAAGACCTGCGGGTTCCTTAGTTACTGATTGAACAACCGGGCCAAACTCGCGTGGACGGCCAAAGCGCAGCACCGCTTCAAACAGAGGATTAAAGAAATCACCAGCCACAACCGCGGGCAAAACGTTCAAACCGTCATCGACGAGTTGAACCTCTATGTCCGCGGCCGGCTAAACTACTACAAGCTCAGGTTCACCTTCGGTGAAGTGAAAGACTTGTCGCAGTGAATGCGCCAGCGGCTTGCCGCCTTCATCAATCGATTTTCGGAAGAGGAAATTGGAAATCAGCATTCCAAGAGCGGAGCGGGGAAAACCCGCCGAATTGGCGGGTTTTCCTACGATAAGGATCCGATGAAACGAGTTGAACTAATCCGAAAGGCGAGGCGGTGCCAGTAACACTGTCTGAAGATGGAGGAGTGTTGCGGAAACTGCCGACGGGATGGTGATGACGGGGGAGGATGCGGAGATGGGGATCCTGTTATACTGCCGTGCGTCGAGTTTTGGGGAATGGGCGAGCGGGTCGCTTGCGGGAATCGTCCGAACCTGATTTCCGCGAAACGTGACGCGCGGTTGTTTCCAGCCACAACCGCCGCCGGATCCGCTGCCATTGCAGCACGAACCAAAGCGGTGCCGCGGCCTGCGGCCTTGCCACCGCAGTCCAAAGGCCTGCGGCGCGAAGCGTCTTTGGAGTGCGGTGGGAAGCGAAGC
>JBBSUD010000138.1:0-13738 GCA_038235225.1 Verrucomicrobiales bacterium | reverse complement strand
TCTGGCGGAGGATTGACAAGATCGGGCGTTCACCCGAACACTGGCGGCGTGAACGCTCTCGCCCCGCTCGTGTTGAAATTCCGGAAAATCGCCGCTGTCCGGATCGCGGCGCTGCTGGGCCGTCCGGCGACGCGCCGGCGGCGGCGGGAGGAGCAACTGGAGTTCCCGTGGCGGGCGGACCGGTAACGGGCCGGATTCCCCAATCTTTTTCGATTGCGTGGGTTGCGCGGGCCGCCGTCATCCATTCGGGCGCGAAATTTTGTGATTTTGGGCTTACTCCGGCGGGTCCGGCTGCCTATTAGTCGCCGCAACCATCCGCATGGAGACCGTGAAACCCAACCAATTTTTCCGTTGCCGGGCCGCCCTGCTGGCGGGCGCTTGCCTCATCGCCCCGGTGCATGCCGGCGAATCGCGGGGCGGCGGCAGTGCCGGATCCGAGAGCGCACGCCGTGCGGCGGCCACCATGGAAGCCCGCGAATTGCTGCTAAAGGGCGACGAATCCTACACCCAACACCGCTACGCCGATGCCGTGGATGCCTACGCCGGCGCCCGCGGCATGATCCCGGACGCGCCCGCTTCCCAAGAACTCCGGGAGGCCGCGACGCAGCGCCTGGCCCAAGCGTCCGTCGAGCGCGCGCGCGAGCTTTCCCGTCTGGGCGACGTCCCGGGGGCCAAGGCCGTGATGGACCGCGTGCTCGCCGAGGACGTGGCGCCGCGGGATCCCGGCGCGCTCGCATTCCGCGCCCAGCTCGACGACCCGATCCGCACCAACCCCGCACTCACCGCGGCGCATGCCCGGGATGTGGACCAGGTCCGCCGCCAGCTCTATACGGCGGAAGGGAATTTCGACCTCGGGAAATACGACGAGGCGGACGAAAGCTACAAGCGGGTGCTGCGCATCGATCCCACCAACACCGCCGCCCGCCGCGGCATGGAGCGGGTGGCGAAGGCGAAAAGCGGTTACTACCAATCCGCCAACGACCACGCCCGCGCGGAAATTCTGGCGCAGGTGGATAAGCAATGGGAACTGGTCGTGCCGCCGAATCTGGCGATTCCCGAGGCGGGCGATTACGGTCTCCAGAGTGCCGCGGATTTCGTGCCGGTGAGGGAAAAATTGGACCGGATCATGATTTCGCAGATTGCGCTGGATCAGGCGACGCTGTCTGAAGCGCTGGATTTCCTCCGGCTGAGGGTGGGCGAGAGCGCGCCGGACGCGAACATCAATTTCGCCGTAAACCTCAGCTCGGCGGATCCCGAGGAAGCCGCGCGGATTTCCAGCCAGAAGTTCGACCTGCGGCTGGTGAACGTGCCGCTCTCCTCCGCCTTGAAATACCTGACGGACATCACGCGGACGAGCTACACCACCGACAATTTCTCCGTCATCGTCCGCCCGCTCGGCTCGACCTCCGGGGAACTGATCACGGAAACCTACCGGGTGACGCCGGATTTCATCGGCTCCATCAGCAATGGAAGCGGAGAGAAAGAACCGGCGGATCCGTTCGGCGCGGCAACGACCAGCGGCGCGGTCCTCGCCACGCGCATGGGTGCGCAGGAAGCGCTCGTCTCACAGGGCGTCTCGTTCCCGGAAGGCGCCTCGGCCTCATACATGCCTTCCACCAACTTGCTGCGAGTCGTCAACACCCGCACGAACCAGGACTACATCGCCCGAATCGTTGAAAATCTCGCCAACACAGAGCCGTTGTCCGTCGTCATTCGCGTGACGATGATCAAGGTGCAGCAGACGCAGTTGGAGGAACTCGGCTTCGACTGGATGCTCAATCAGTATGGCTTCGGCGGCCCGGCGTGGGTGCCCGGCCAGGCCCGGCTGAACCTCAGCGGCGGCACCACGGGAAATGGCGACCTCATTGACGACATTGCAAAGCCCCCGGGCGTCTTCAACAGCAACCCGATCACCGCCGGCAACCGCAGCGGCGACGGCGCTTTCTCCGGAAACGGCATCGACGACCTGCTGACCGACGATTCCCGCGGCCGCCAGCAAAGCAATCGCGCGCCGGGCGTGCTCGGCCTGCGCGGCAGCATGAACGGCGCCACGCTCCAGGCGCTCATGCGCGGCCTGGACCAGAAAAAGGGCATCGATATGATGGCACAGCCCGCCACGGTGACCCGCAGCGGGCAGGTATCCAAAATCGCGATGACGCGGGAATTCATTTACCCAATCGAGTTCGAGCCGCCGCAACTGCCGAACACCACCAACAACAACGCCTTCGGCGGCGGGGGCGGCGGCACCACTCCCGTTACACCGACCACCCCGACCGCTTTCGAAACCCGGGACGATGTCGGCATCACGCTGGAAGTGTTGCCACTGGTGGGCCCCGACAAGAAATTCGTGAATATCACGCTGACGCCGAAAATCACGAATTTCGACGGATTCGTGAACTACGGCAGCCCGATCAACACCACCACCACCACCCTGCTGGGTGCGACCGCCACGGTGGCGATCACGCAGAACACGATTCTCCAGCCGGTATTCTCCGTGCAATCGGTCACCACGAACGTGGATGTGGCCGATGGCGGCACCGTGTATGTCGGCGGATTGCTGCAGGATGCGAAGGAGCTTGTGGAGGACAAAACGCCGATCTTGGGCAGCATCCCTCTCATCGGCCGGCTGTTCCAGACCAGGGCGAACAAGAACACATCCACCGCGGTGCTCTTCCTCGTGAATGTGGAACTGCTGGATCCCACCGGCCAGCGCCTCCGCGAACGCTGATCCCTCGTCCTCCCTCGCAGCAAACCGTTAATTTTCCCCGATACCGTCCGTGCCGAGCGAGCCAGAGAAGTATTCGATCGACGAAATGATGGATCGCCTGAAGGGCGGCCCCGAGGCTGATCCTGCGGATGGCGAGCTGGTCACCCGGGCTGATGGCAGCCAGGCGATCCGCGTGAAAAAGCGCAAGCGCCGCTCCACCCAGCCGCACAAGGAAGAAGTCAAACGCACGCGCCGCGCCCGGATTGTGCAGGTGTCCGCCGCCCTGGTGCTGGTGTTCCTGGCGATCCTGGCGATCGGTGGGGCGGTGATTTACGCGAACAGCCGGCCGTTCCGCGACAAGCTGGTGCGAAATGTGGCTGCCGCGACCGGCGCCGGCGTGGAGCTTACGCAGTTCCGCATGAACCCGCGCACGGCCAATGCCGGCGGCTTGGCGCTCCAGTGGCCGGCGGGCAACGCGCTGGATGAACTCGCGTTGCGCGGATTGTCAGGCGAGATTTTCCCGTCCAGCTTTCTCGGGAAGTCGATGCGGGGCGAGGAGGTGATTGTCGGCTCGGCCAATCTCAAGCTGCGCATTCCCGAGGCTGGCGCTCCGCTCCGTGCGACGCCGGCGCCGGCGACGGCGGGAGAGGCACCCGTCGCTTTCAACCGCTACCGCACGCCTACCTTCGATTTGCAGCTCGGCGAGACCCAGCCACCGGCGCTCCGGCTCAGTCACTCCGAAGTCTCGCTCTCCACCACCTCGCTTTCCGGCCGACCGCAAATGCGGCTCTACCAAGGCATCCTCGACGTCGCTGGCTGGCCGCGGTTGCGGCTGGATCGCGGCTTGCTCGAGTTCCGCGGGGGCGAGGTGGATGTCATCGCGCTGCGCGTGCAGGACGAGAAGGACGATCAGGGTTACATGGAATTCTCCGGCACGGTGGCGCCCTACCAGCCCGACCGCGTCTCGGTGCTGGAAGTGAAGCTGGAATCTTTCCCGATTGGCGGCATCGCGGGGCCGGAAATCGCGCGCTTCTTCAACGGTCTGATCGATTCCGCTAGCGGCCCGGTGCCGAACTCGCTGGCGTTTTTACCCACCGCCAGCCCGGAGACGCGGATGGATGTGGCGTTCCAAGCCTCGACTTCCTCGATTCCGGACCTCAACGGACTGCCGTTTCTTCATATTCTGGCCGAAATCACCGCCGACGAATGGTTCGAGCGGCCGGTCTTCCAAAACGAGGCAACCGGCATCGTCCACCGCGAGGGCGACGCGGTCGCGCTGCGGGAAATCGATTTCCGCACCAAAGGCCGCATGGCGCTGAAGGGGGACATGGCAGTGGCTGCGAATCGCGCGCTCACCGGCAGTTTGGAAATCGGGCTGACCGAGGCGACCATCACCACCTCGGGGAATCTGCGGCTCGACTCGCTCTTCGGACCCGTGGAAAACGGCTACCGCTGGGTGACCGTGAAACTCTCCGGCGGTTCGAACGCCCCGGCTGACGATTTCAAGGAGCTATTCAACTCCGCGAAACTGAAATCCGAGCCCGCCGCCACGGAAGGCGGGGGCCTGCCGACCTTCGAGGACCTGACGCGCCCGCGCTGACGGGAGAATGGCTATTTCCCGAAGATGGGCATGGCGCCGCCTGCGGAACTGGTTCAGGGTGTTCAACGGATAGGGCAGTTAGACCTGCCGTCCGCACCCAAAACCAAACCAATACGAACCATGCAAACTGCAAACGTCAATCTGCCCATCACCGTAACCGTGAGGCACGAACAAGTGACCGACGCCCTCCGCGAACATGCCCGCAAGAAGATCGAGGGACTTCACCTCGACTACCCGCGCATCATCGAGGCCAAGGCCATTCTCGACGTTCAGAAAAACCGGCACATCGCCGAAATCATCCTCTTCTGCGCCAACCACATCACCATTGAGGCCCACACCGAAGGCAAGGACATGTATGTCGCCCTCGACGAGACCGCCGAGAAAATCGCCCGCCGCATGCGCAAGCACAAGACGCGGCTGATGAAGAAGCACCGGCCGCACCGCAATGAATCGATCCGCACGCTCGAAGAGAGCTACTTCAATGAGTCCGTGCTCGACCACCCAGAGGACTCCGACATCGATCCGGAGCCATTCATCGTGCACCCGGACAACTACTCCATCCGCACGATGTTCAAGGAAGACGCGATCATGCAGTTGGAGCTCTCCGACCGCCCGTTCGTCCTCTACAAGAGCGCCCGCCGGAGCTGCCTGACCATCGTCTATCGGCGGAAGGACGGCGAATACGCGTCCATCGACGTGAAGGGCGAGTGACCCCGATGGATTGACGAATCACCAGCCGGCCGGGAAATCCTGGCCGGCTTTTTTCGTCGAAATGACCGGCTTTGTCTGACAATCCCCGGCATTCCACCCCGGCTTTCCGGGTGGCAAATCAGGACCTACCCGTTCACCTGCGTTTCTCTCAAAACTCAGGCCAAGCCGCGGGCGGCGAGGAGCTTGTCCACGTATTTGGCCAAGACGTCGGCTTCGAGGGTCACGCGCTGGCCGGGCACCGCGGATTGGAGGTGGGTATGGGCCCAGGTGTGCGGCGTGATCCAGAAAATCGCGCTGGCGGCGGTGAGCTCGGCGATTGTCAGGGAAATTCCGTCGATGGTCAGCGATCCTTTGTCGATGCAGAGCCGGTGGGTCTCCGGCGGCAGCGCGATTTCCAAAATGTGGTCCTGCCCGCTGGTTTCGAGACGGACGATTTCCCCGGTGGCATCGACGTGGCCTTGGACGAAATGACCGCCGAAGCGCGCGCCCACGGCCATGGCGCGCTCTAGATTTACCGATGAGCCGACCTCAAGTCCGCCGAGCGAGGTGACGCGCAGGGTTTGGGCGAGCAGGTCGAACGTCGCGCCGTCCGCCGCGATTTCCGCGACGGTCAGGCAGCAGCCGTTGACGGCGACGGATTCGCCGAGGGCCAGCTCGGCGGCGAAAGGGATCTCAAGCGCAAGCCGCGCCTGCTCGCCGAGGATTTCCAAGCGGGAGACCCGGCCGACGCATTCCACAAGTCCCGTGAACATGGCGAATCAGGGTGATGCCGGAGTGGCTCCGGGCGGCTGGGGCTGCGTCGGTTCCGGGGCTTCGACGGGCAGCGCGTCGTTGGCGGAGAACATCTTATCGATGCCGTGATCCGGAAAAAACAGCATGCAGCAGGCAACGGCGCAGGTCGGGAGGAAAGCGCCGAGGAAGAGCTTGAGCGGCGAGACGCCGGAGCCGAAGAAGCGGGAAAGCAGCGCCTGGCCGGCGGGGTTCGGCGCATTGGCGATGACCGTCAGGCCGCCGCCGGTGACCGCCCCGGAAAGCACGGCGTATTTCAAATGCGGCGAAAGTCCCTCGACCTGGCTGGCTAGGAAGGTGATGGCGGCATTGTCGTTGAAGGACGTGAGGATGGTGGACCCGAGGAAAAGCGGGATTTCCGTGAGGCTGGAAATGATGGGAGCCAGCCACCAGCCTTGGAGGCCGCCGTGGATGACCAGCCCGCCGAGGAAGAAGCCGACGAGGATCGGGCCGCGCAGGTTGATATCGTGCTGGTGGTGCGCGGTTGCTTGGGAGAAGGCCAGGAAGAACAGAAAACCGCCCACGAACAGCGGCGGATAGTGCGCGAAAACCACCGTCCAGGCCATGAACCCGAGGTGCGTGACGGTGACGAAGAGCGGCACGTCGCGCCGGTTTTCGATGAGGTCGCCCTTGCCATCGCCATCATGGTCGCCGGCCCTGCGGGCCATTTCCGCCAGCTCCTTGCGGAAAATCAGGTAATAAACCGAGCTGGAAACGACAATCGCGACGAGCGCCTTGTCGCCGAAGTGCATCAGCATTTCCGGCGTGGTCAGGCCCCATTTCTTGGCGACCATCAGCACCGGCGGCGCGGCGAAGTGAGTCAGCACGCCGCCCACGGAGACGTTCACGAAGAGCAGGCCGAGCGTGGCGTAGGCGAACTTCGGCGATGGCTTGAATCGATAGAACTTCTTGGCCAGCAGCATGGCGGCGATCGTCATGGCGCCCGGCTCGGTGATGAACGAGCCGAGCAGCGGCGCGACGATCATCAGGGAAAGCCACCAGGCGGCCGGGGATTGCTTGCCGAATTTCGCGAAAAAGCTGAGGCACGACTCGGCGAAGCGCAGCACCGGCCGCGTCGAGGCCAGCGCCATGATGATGACCACGAAGAGCGGCTCAGTGTAGTTCACGCCCATGAAATAGCCTTTCACCGCATCGAAGCCGTGGAATGTGGCCATCGCGCCGATGAGCACCAGCACCCAGATGCCGAAAATCGCCTCCACCTCGCCGAGGAAGTGCAGCATCGTCGCCTTGAAGCTGACCATGTCCTGCGCCACCGCGGATTCGCCGTGCGCCGCGCGGATCCGCCGGACCTCCGCATCGTGGTCGTGCTGGACTTGGTGGGCCTTTTTCGTAATCGGGATGGCAAAGAACGTGTGGATGATGGCGAGCACGAAAATGATGGTCGCCACCAGCAGGAACGGCTGCTCGGACGCGCGGAATTGCAGCTTCTGTCCGATCGTCGTCAGCCCCTTTTCAGCCTCCAGCTCGCGGAAATGCGACATTTCCGTGATGAACCCCGGCGAACTCACGTGGCCCTCCGCCGCCTTGGTCACGGCGGGAGTCATCAGGAAAAGCGCGGTGAGAATCGGCAGGAGAAATCGGGTCATCGGCAGGGCGGAGTAAATGGGTGGCCCGGCATCGCGACAAGGGAAACCGGTCCGTGGAAAGCTCGCCATATGCCAGCGCCAAGCCGCCATGCCAGGGGGAATCTCCCGGATTGCGCCAGCCGGATTTCCCGGCAAAGGTCCGCCCGGCGGTATGGGTGATTCGGCACGCAGCGCGGGTAAGGATGACGGTCGCCTGTGGGCGCTCGCGCTCGCGCTCGCACTGGTGGTCAATGTCGGACTGATTGCCGCGCTTGGCCTCGCCGCGCTGGAATCCGAGCGGACCCGCGCCGCCCGGCCCGCCCTGCCTCCGCCGCCCGCGCCGCTGGAGACGGCGGTCTTGGTTCTTCAAATGCCGGAGGCCGCGCCCGCTGTGCCGGAGCAGGTTGAGGAAAATCCGGCATCCAAATTCGCCCGCACTTCCGCCGACCAAGCCGCGCCGCCGCCCAATCGGCCGACCTTCATTGGCGAGCGCGACACGCAGGCCACCAGCGACCGCGCGCCGGATCCGACCGCCCTGCCAATGCCGTCCCAAGCCGGCGAGAAACCGCGCGACGAGAACGATTTCGAAACGACCGAGAGCGATTTCCGCGATGGCTCACCCGCCGCCGACACTCCGGCCCCCGCGCCGCTGCCGCAGGAAATCGCCCGGCCGACGCCGCCGGCCGAAGCCACCGCCGCCCAAGCCGAGCAAGCCGAGCAAGCCGCCAGCCCGCCGGAAGCGAAGCCTCGTGTGAAATTGGCGACCAGTTCCTCGCCCGTGGACGTGGCGGTCCCGAAAGTGGACGCCCCGGCGCGCGACCGCCCGGAGCTGCCGAAGGAAAAGCCCGCCCCCGAGCAAAAGGTCGCCAAGGCCGCCACCGCCCCGCCCGTCCGAGATCCCGCATTTGCCGGGAACCAGCGCAAGAAAGCCATCATCGGCAGCATTTCCCGCTCCGGCCGCAGCGCGCTCGACGTGGCGGACACCCCGCTTGGCCGCTACCAGGCCGCCGTCAGCAAGGCCGTCGAGCTGGAATGGCAGCGGAACTGCGTGCGCCACCGGGATTTCATCACGCCCGGCTACCTGACCGTCCGCTTCTACGTCCAGCCCAACGGCCACGTGAAGACCGTCCGCTTCGTCGGCGAGATGGAGACCGGCGAGGTCCAGAAGGGATTCACCCTCAGCTCCATCCGCGACGCGAAAATCCCGGCCATGCCCGCTTCCCTGAGGAAGGAGTTCGAGGACTCGACGCTGGAACTCCTTTTCAATTTCTACTTCTAAAACCACCCCATGCCGCCACCTGCCTTCTCCCACCTTGCCGCCGCCACCGATGGCCTCACCTACGCCTGGGATTTCTTGCTCAAGGGCGGTGTCTTCATGGTGCCGCTCGCCCTTACCTCGCTCGTCGCTGCCATGGCGATTTTCTACAAATTCCTCTCCCTCTCCCGCAGCCGCGTGGTGCCGCGGGATCTGGCCGGCGATGTGGCGGATTTCCACCAGCGCATCGCCGCGGACAAGGTCGAGCCGGTCATGAAGAAATTTGACGAAGGCCGCAGCACGCTCGCCCGCCTGGCCGCCGTCGCCCTGCGGCATCGGGGGAAATCGCGCGGGGAAATCTCCCACGCCGTCGAGAGCGCCGCCCGCGAGGAGACCGTCTATTTGCACTCCGGCATCGGCGTCATCGACATGGTGATCACCGTCGCGCCGCTGCTCGGGCTGCTCGGCACCGCCTCCGGGCTGGTCACGATTTTCCAGCATCTTGGCGAGGAATCCGACCATATCGCCATCGCCCGCGGCATCGCCGAAGCACTCACCACGACCATCGCCGGGCTGGCGATCGCCGTGCCCTGCGTCGTCGCCCACGGGTATTTCACCCGGCGCATCGAGCTGCTCACCGCCCGGCTCGAGTCCTTGCTCGCCCACCTCGCCACCGTCTGCGAGCGGCCGAATCCCAACGCCTGAGCCGCAGTGAATTTCTACCGTCCCACCTCCACCCGCAGCCAGGTCGCGGTCATTCCGATGATCGACATCCTCTTCGTGCTGCTGATTTTCTTCATTGTCTCCACCGCCTTTAAGAAGCCCCGGAACGTCCTCCGCATCGAGCTACCCACCGTTCGGGAAATCCCGTCCGACACCGTCGCCGACCAGCGCTCCATCCTCGCCGCCGACGCCGCCGGGAACGTCACGCTCGACTCGCTGGCCGTGCCCGACGGCCTGCTGGAATCCTACCTCGTCGCCTTCCAAAAGCAGAACCCCGGCCGCAAGCTCGAGCTCGAGGCGGACCGGAACATCCCGCTCGACCGCCTCCTGAAAATCTGGGACGCCCTCGCCAAAGCCGGCCTGCCCATCAAGGACGTCCCCGCCCGCATCCAGCTCCCCAAATGAAAATCCCCATGAAATCCGTAATCCTCGCCCTCCTTTCCCTCACCGCCCTCGCCTCCGCCCAATGGGTCGATCTCTGGCCCGGCGCGGCCCCCGGTGCCAAACGCCCCGCCGCCGGCGCGGAAACCACAAATGGAGCCGGCCACATCTCCAACGTCGAGGTGCCGCAATACAGCGTCTATCTGCCGGAGAAATCCAAAGCCACCGGCGCCGCCGCCGTCATTTTCCCGGGCGGCGGCTACGGCATGCTCGCCGCAGGCCATGAGGGCAAGGAATACGCCCAATGGCTGAATGAGCGCGGCATTGCCGGCATCGTCGTCAAATACCGCGTCGCCGGCGCCGCCTCCTTTGGCTACCAATTTCCCGTCCCCTTCCTCGACGCCCGCCGCGCCATCCGCACCACCCGCGCCAAAGCCGCCGAATGGAACCTCGATCCTGCGAAAATCGGCGTCATGGGATCCTCCGCCGGCGGCCACCTCGCCAGCCTCTGCGCCACCCGTTTCGACGATTCCCTACCCGCCGAAACCGCCGATGAAATCGACCGCCAATCATGCCGGCCCGATTTCGCCATCCTCATCTACCCCGTCATCTCCATGGAATCCGGCCTCACCCACGGCGGCTCCCGGAACAATCTCCTCGGCCAAAATCCCAGCCCGGAAAACGTCGCCAAATACTCCACCGACCAAGCCGTCACCGACAAAACCCCGCCCAGCTTTCTGGTCACCACCTCCGACGATTTCGTCGATTGCCGGAACAGTCTGAACTTCGCCGCGGCCTGCAAGGCCCACAAAGTTCCTGTCTCCCTGCACCTCTTCGAATCCGGCGGCCACGGCTACGGCCTCCACGGCAAGGGCGATCTCTCCGCCTGGCCGAGCCTTCTCGAGACCTGGCTCGCCCGCCGCTTCCCGCTGCCGAAGTGAAATTCCGCCGCCGGCATGGGCCGTCGGGCGCTCCGTCGGATCTATCGTTTCCGCAGCTTTTCGATTTCTTGGCGGCCGGGGGCGGGGAGGGAGTTGAGCCACCCGGCGGCGGCGGGGGGATCATAGCGGGACCAGAGGGTGTGGAGGTTCATGCCGGCCCAGGATTTGGCGGGACCGGCCGGCAGGGTGGCGATCCAACTGGCGGTGCCGGCGGGATCGGTCCGCGCGGATTTCGCCACGTAAAGCGAGGCGAGCTTGCTGGTGCGGTTCTCGGGCGTGTCGTCGCCGCCGGATTCCACGGGACCGGTCGCGGCTTCCAAGTGGCCCGTGAGGTAGCGGATGGCAGCGCCTTCGAGCGGGTTGGAATTGCCATAGCTTTGGATCGTGGCGTTGCGGGCGGCGGCGGCTTTGGCAGCGGCGGGCAGCGCGTCGAATTGCTGGGATAGCTCGGCGAGCTTGCCTTCGTCCCACTTCGCGGTGGCCGACATGAGGTTGAAGGTCTGCTGGTTGTTTGTCGGATCGAGCGCGGCAAGGCCGTCGAGCCAGCCGGCGGGGGTGTCGATTTTCGCAGGCGTCGTGGGGTCTTTGGCTGGACTGGCTTGGGCGAGGGCGAACTCGCGATCCTCGCTGGATTCCAGCATCGCTGCGAGAGACACTGCCTTCTCCGGCTGGTCATGGAGTTGCCGGAAAATCGATCGGAGAAATTCGTGCCGTTCGCCTTCTTCGTATTTCACGTCCGGAAGTAGCCGTAACGCGAGTCCCGGTTCGGCGTAGAGGCTTCTCAAGACTTGGGACCTGATGCTCTTCGCCTGCTGTTTCGTGAACCCCGCTCCTTCCAAATCCGCTTGGATCCAGCTCGCTGCCGTGTTCCCACCGGCGAGATAATAGGGACTGGAAGCAATGGCGGATCGCCAGGAGGGAGAGAGTTCGGCAAGGCCGGCGAACAGCCGCTCGCGCATGATGTTCCGCTCGGCACTGTTCGTAACCCCCTTCTCAAAAATCCGCGCGAGCAGGTCCGCGCCATCGGGCCGCTTCTTCAGCTTTGCCAATTCCTCGTCCGGCGATTTGCTCATTCTGGCCCCGATGAGGCAGCTTTCCGCCATTTTGCCCAGCTCGCCGGGGAATGATGCGAGCGCGGCTTCGAGCGCTACGGGCGATTTCTCCGCGAGAGTTAGAAAGCACCACACTGCGTTTCGTTCTACATCAGCCTCGGAAATGCCTTCCCCCGCCATTTCCTGAAGCCGGCGGAGAGCGATGTCGGGATTTTCCTTTGCCATGATGCTAAGCGTCCGGAGTTCCGCCGTTTGGTTGGGGTGTTGTTTGAAGAAAGCGAGCGTTTTGGCCGGATCGGTCCGCGCCCATTCGCCGAGAAATGCTTCACCGGCCGGGTCCTTCTTCCCGAACGCCCTAACCAGCCAGCCTTCGGGATCCTCCGCCTGCCAGCGCTGGGTGACGACGATGGTGAAAAGCGCGAGTTCCGGGCCGTCCTGCGTGGCAAACCAGCCGCGGTCCAGCCAAGCGGCGAAATCGGCGGGAGCGAGGGAATTGGCCAGATCGACCGTCGCGCGCATGCGGGCGCCACGGTCGCGGGAGGCACGGATGGCGGCAAGCTGCCGGCCGCCCACGCCGCCGGGTCCGGAAATTCTGGCTGCGGGACGCGCCGGCCGGTGCGGACGGGCCGCCGCGGCGGAAATCGATTCGGATTTCGCGGACGGAGCATGATTTCCCCCGAGCATCCAGCCGAGGGCGGCGAGGGTTAGGAAGACGGACAGGAGGAGGATTTTCATGGGGAAATCGGCGGGAAGGCGGTTCTCAGCGGTAGCGTGCCCGATGCTTTTCGATGGCCACCTTGGAGTCCGCCGGAAGTTCGGATTGGTCCAGCCAGGCGGCGGCGGCGGCGGGATCGGCGCGCTCCCAGCTCGCCAGCAAGACGCCGAACCGGTTGTTCTGCGATTCCGGTTTCATGCTTCCGATCCACTCGGCGGATTCCGCGTAATTCCCTTGGGCCTGCAAGCGGTTGGCAACGATGTCCGCACCATTGTAGCGGACAGTGGCGTCGGTCTGGCGGTTCACCCAATCGACGTAAGCGGGGAAATCCCGGCCCGCCCATTTGTCCGCAAAGGTTCGGAAAGTCGTGGAACCGGCAGCCGACCCTACCAAGCCGGCTGCCATTTCCACCGCCCGCTGGGGATCCTGCGCCGCGAGTTCGTTCACGAATTCCCCGACGCCAACTATGGATTCATCGTGTCCCTCCCCACCGTGGGGGTACGTAACCCGAGTCATGTTTTGGAGCGCTTCCGGGCATGCTGTGAACAATTGGGCAGCGAGGTCAAAGGCGCGATCGGGATCGGATTTCACGGTGCCCAAGCCGAGGGTGGCGAAACGCTCGGCGGCGGCGACTGGAAATTTCGTCGATTTGGCCGAGGCCAGCGCGGCGTCCGGATCGGTTGCGAGGAGATTGGCGAAAATGGCCGATTCCAGCTTCAACTTGAGCATGCCGGAGGGTGCCAGCGTGGCGAGGCGCTCCAAATCTTCCGGCCGCTCGGCCACCAGCGTCTTCCCCAGGAATTCTCCCGGATCGCCCGCTTCGTAACTAAGGGACCTCCTGCCGTACTGCTCGGAGGGATGCTTGCCGATCCAATCGAACGCGGCCCACGGATCTTGAAGGATCAGCGCCTTGAAGGTCTCGGCCGGGATGGCCGTCCCGATTTTCCGCATGAAATCCATCGCTTCCATAGGGTTCCGCCCGCCATTCCATTTCCCCAGCGTCGTTTGGGCGGAGTTCAGCACCTCCGGCGACAGCTCGTCATAATGGTCGCGCAGCCAATCCATATGGAACTCGCCGATGCCCCGGGCCACCGCGGCGACACGCTCCGGCGCGCCGGATTCCGCCGCCGCCGCCAGCGCCGCCGCAGGATCGTGCGCCGCCCACGCCCACCACGGGTAGCTCACGCCCGGCGCGGCGGCGATGGCGGCCCGCGGATCGCGCAGCGCCCAAGCCAGGAAAATCAGGCGGTAGGCGTCCTCGTCCACCGGAGTCCGCTG
>JBBSUD010000137.1:0-13965 GCA_038235225.1 Verrucomicrobiales bacterium | reverse complement strand
TTGGACAAGTGCGGGTGACTCCTTCTGCAGGCAAGTGACACCGGGGCTGGAGGCGGGAGGGGGACGAGGTTCCAGGTTTCACCGTTGTCGAGCGATTGGAGGAATTGCTTGCCGTCCTAGCCCAGGTATTGGCGGATTTCCGTGTCGCTGATGCGGATCAGTCCACGACCCGCATCGGCGGGTGGCGTGGCGACGATCCGAGGAGAGTGGTGGTGAGCAGGGTGTGGATCAGGAGTGGTTTGATCATGAATCATTTTGGGATGCCGCGAGCATAGTACTAGCAACTCACAACTTCGCCACTGAAGCGCCTTTCTCCATCTCCGGAGTGATCCAAGGATTGCCACCCAGGTGGGACTCACCGGATGCAAGCCGCTCCATGCGCCGGACCACCAGTTTGGCCAAGGCATCCGGGTCCACCCGATAGGTGGATATATCGGGTACCATATGATTCAAATATGGCTCCCATGCGAGCGAGATCAGACTAAAATCCTGCGGCACCCGGATCCTGCAGCTTGCCAGCCAGGTCAACGTCGTGGCCACCTGCCGCGCGCGAATCGCGATCATCGCCGTGGGCGGATTCTCGACCTGCAAGGCCAGCGCTAGAACTCGTTTCAATCCATCAGTGGTCCCATCCTCCACCACAACCGATACCTCGAACCCCGATTCTCCAAGATCCTGCATCCCTTTGATCGCGGCCTCCGTCCCTTCTAGCGCCTCAACCGGCCTCGCAACCAGAATCCGACGATGCCCCATCCTCCAGAGTTGGCCGGCCGCGTGGCGTGCCGTGGCATACCAATCAATATCCAAATGGGGCAGGTCGATTCCAGGGTGCGGATAGCCACGGATCAAAGCGGGAATATGACTGTTCATAAACCACTTTTGCACCGCAGCACTGGATCGCAGGAGAATCCATGCGCTGCACCGCTCCTCTGCGACCAACGTTGCGAGGTGTTTCGCGGGATTCCGTTTTTCATACCAAGGCGGAGCATACACTACCAGAGCCCCTCCCTTGGTTGCCAGCCCATCGCGAATCCGGTCGATCTCCAGCAACATCGGTTGCTGAAGTCGCTCGAGCTTCCGGTGCGACAGCAGCCCGATCTTCAAGGATCTCTTTTCCGTTGCAGGAGCCGGCCCCGGTTTCTTCAGAATTCGACGCCGGTTTGTCGCATCAACAGGCGCCAGCACTCCATCCAGCTCGAGATGTTTGAGCGTGAGACGGATCGTGTCGCGTCCGACTTGAAGCGTTTCCGCCAAGCGCCGTTCACCGGGCAACACCTGATCCCATTCACCGCTTGCGATGCGCAATTGCATGGCGCGGACACACTCGATAACAAGATTGCTGCGGTAAGGCATCGGGGATCCTGTCATGCCTCCAATTTCCCAAATCGACCCCCCGAAGCAAGGGCAATCCATAGGCGAACCGCCTCCGATCGAATGACGATGCCGCGGAAACCACCAGCATCAACCGCCCCCCAGGTTGGTAGCCTCAACCAACCAGACGGGATTGCTAGCGCCAATCCATTTTCTGGTGAAACTCACGGCAGAGCTGGACTCCAAGCGGAAGCCGAGACACCTGATTCCCGCCCCAGACCGCCAGATTTGATGCTGCACCCAATGACCACCCATTTGCCGCCCATCCCGGATGATTTCGGACTCGCCGGAGCCTTCGCCGGTGTCCATGGGAATCACCTTTTGGGAGGCGGCGGCGCGAATTTCCCTGGCGGTATCATGCCATGGGATGGCGGCAAAAAGGTATGGCACGACCGGCTTTATTCACTCGATCTCTTGGAGCCCGGTGCCGCTTGGAAAGATGCGGGACGGTTGCCAGCCAGCAATGGCTACGGCGTGTCACTTAGCTGCGACGAAGGTATCCTGATCATCGGCGGCTGCAATGAAGCCCGGCACTACCGAGAAGTCCATCTCATGACCCGGAACGGTTCTCACCAAGCGGTCTTTCGCACGCTGCCGCCGCTCCCACAGCCTTTGGCGCATATGACAGGTGCCCTCGTGAAACGATACGTCCACCTCTACGGAGGGATCTCCACGCCGGACTCGGCGAACGCCTTGGCAGAGCATTGGGTATTGGATCTTGATGCGCTGTCCCGCGGCTGGCGTGCCGCTCCCTCGTTACCCGCCTCGGGCCGTATTCTCGCGACTTCGGCTGCCATCGGAAATGACTTCATCGTCGCAGGCGGATGCACACTCGCCCGTGGACCGGATTGTGCCATTACCCGGATTTATTTGAAGGACGCATGGAGATTCTCAGGCGGCGCATGGTCCCGACTGGCAGATCTTCCTCGTGCTGCAGTGGCGGCCGCCTCGCCCGCTCCCGCGTCAGCCCACTCATTCTTCATCGTTTCAGGGGACGACGGAACGCAGGCAGGCATTGTCCGGCCCGGCGACCACAAGGGATTCAGCAATCAGATTCTCCGCTATGAACTCCGGGAAGACTGCTGGACCGAGGAAGGACACCTCGACACCCGGGCCGTGGTGACATTGCCCACCGCACCGTGGAAAGGTGGAACCATCTTCTTCAACGGGGAACTCAAACCCGGTGTGCGTTCCCCCGGAGTGTTCATCTTCTCCCACGCTTCCTGAGCGCATGATTAGCCAGATACCAACAGCCGCTAACATCGTAGTTCACATTCACTCACAAACACAAAACACCCACCATGCGGATCTGGAATCCGTCACCAACCACTCTCATGAAACTCCACGAACTCGTCGCCGCCACCCACTCACCCTTCCATGCGGACGGCTCCATCGCCCCGGAAATCGTGACCAGCCAGGCAAGGTTTCTATCTTCTAACGGAATCAAAACCGTATTTATCACCGGTTCCACGGGTGAATCCCATTCGGTAACCTGCGCCGAAAAGCTCACACTTTATGAAAAGTGGTCTTCCGAGGGCAAAGCCAACAAGCTCCGGGTGATCGCCCACGTCGGTGGAAACTGCATTGAAGACGCGAAGACCCTCGCCCGCCGCGCGCAAGAACTCGGTTTCACCGCCATAAGTGCGTTGGCACCGTCCTACTACAAGCCAGCCAATCTCGGTGCTCTCATCGACTGCTGTGCCGCCATCGCCTCGGCAGCCCCGGAGACTCCTTTTTATTTCTATGACATCCCGGTCCTCACCGGGGTAACGTTGCCCATGGAGAAATTCATCGTCGAGGCTGCCTCCAGAATCCCCACTCTCGCCGGCATCAAGTTCACCAACCCGGACCTCGTTGCCTATCGCCGCAGCCTCGATGCCGCCGGTTCCCGATTTGACATCCCCTGGGGCGTCGATGAATCCCTGCTCGCAGCACTTGCCACCGGAGCATGCGGTGGCGTGGGTTCCACATTTAACTGGGCGCCAAAACTTTACACCGATCTCATTGACGCTTACCGCCGTGGGGATCTCGAGGAGGCTCGCCGCCTGCAAACCATCTCCATCGCCATGATCGATGCCATCGCAGCGACCGGATTTCTCGGCACGGCCAAGGCGTTGATGACCCGCCTTGGCATACCCGTGGGACCCGCCCGACTGCCACTCGGGAATCCAACGACGGCCCAGGTGGATCTGCTGATGGATCAACTCGATGCACTGGGTTTCAGCTCTTGGGGCGCGAAGCCGCTAGGCATACAGACAGCACAACTCCAAAAGGCCTGATGGACCTCGGCACGTTCTATCACCGGCAACTTTTCGACAACTGCCTGCCCTTCTGGTTTCCCAAAGCCGTGGATGAACCGCACGGCGGTTTCCTTCACTGCTTCGATGCCAATGGGACTCTGGTGGATGATGACAAATCCGTCTGGGCGCAAGGACGCATGAGTTGGATGCTGCTGACGCTTTATCTCGAATCGGAACCGCGCCCCGAGTGGCTCGCCTGGGCGGAAAGCGGGCTGCGGTTTCTCGAGCAGAAATGTGTGGACCCTACCGACGGACGGATGTTCTTCCACGTCGCACGCGATGGAACGCCGCTTCGGAAGCGCCGTTACGCCTACAGTGAAAGCTTCGCGGCAATCGCCTTCGCCGCGCATTTCGCCGCCACGGGAAACCAGGAATCCGCCGCCAAGGCGCGCCACTGGTTCGACCGGTTCACCGAATGGAATTTCACGCCGGGCCGCATTCCGCCGAAATTCACGGGCGCGAGGCCGATGGAGGGAATCGGCACCCGCATGATCACGCTTGTCACCGCCCAGGAACTGCGCAAACACCTCGGCGAGGATCCGGATTTCACCCGATGGATCGATCGTTGTCTCGACGACATCGAACGGCTATTCGTAAAACCGGATCTCAAGGTGGTAATGGAATCCGTGAGTCCCGACGGCTCGATCTCCGATCACTTCGACGGCCGAATGCTCAACCCCGGACATGCCATCGAAGCCGCGTGGTTCATGCTTCAGGAAGCCGCCCATCGCAAGGACGCCCGGCTCCAACAGCTCGCCTGCGACATGCTCGACTGGATGTGGGAACGCGGCTGGGATGCCAAACACGGCGGACTGTTCTATTTCCGTGATGTCTATCACAAGCCGGTTCAGGAATACTGGCATGACATGAAATTCTGGTGGCCTCACGACGAAGCACTCATCGCAACACTGTTGGCGTGGAAGCTAACAGGAAATCCGAAATACCTCGACTGGCATGAGAAACTTCGTTCCTGGTCGTTCGAGAACTTCGGGGATCCGCTACACGGCGAATGGTATGGCTACCTGCACCGCGACGGCAGCCCGTCGAACACGCTCAAGGGCTCCCTGTGGAAATCCTTCTTCCACCACCCGCGCGCGCTCTGGATGTGCCACCGGATTTCGGCCCATCCCTGACTCCGTTGCAATCCATCTGATGCTTGCGAACACGAGCAAACCCACGGCGATCACCGTGAGCAAAATCATCAACGCCAAGGTGACAACCAGAGTGAATCCTTTCCGATTGCCAAAAACATGATTTCCCGATCGCATCCGAATCGCAGGTGCGTAACTTCCGGTCGACATGGCACGTCCAATTGCTCTTCTTGTGGCTTTCGACCTCAGAAGGGAGATGACGCTTGGGAGGCTCGTCTCGATATGGGTTGGTTCAATCATTTTCAGGCTCGCAATGTTTTTAGAACATGGATCCGAAATCTTTCGCTGGCCAGCAGCGGCCTTTGGTTTGTTGTCCAAACCATGCGGCGAGTCTTCCGCCCACGCCGTTCTATTTGAACGCTTCAGATTCGCGACAAGCTTGCCACGGAGACGTTCGCGGGCTTAGGATCCGACCACAGAATCCACTACCTTGTCTGCTCATCCCACCTCTTCCCTCGCACCCGCACCCGACCTACGTGATTCCGCCTTCCCCAGCGGCCGTTACTGGATTCCTCTCCAAACCATAATAGGAAACTTTACCAACCGTCATGGCTGCAATACAACAAGTTTTTACACGCGCAGCGCTACCAGCGATTTAGTCACCCGGCATCACCACCCGAACATCCCCAACATTTCTAATCCACCCCTCCCATGGCAACCACGATCGTAATCCCGGATTTCCGGGAAATTTCCGCGCTTTTCGATATGCGCTCCGATTTCATCCAGGGCTCGACCCATGGCTCGGGACATATCAATGACACCTACTGCGTCACCTTCGACCAATCGGGCTGGCGCGTTCGCCACATCATCCAGCGGGTCAACACGACGGTGTTCAAGAAACCCGCCTTGTTGATGGAAAACATCGAGAGGGTCACGCGCCACGCGCTCGCCCGGCTGCACGAGGAGAAGAATCCCGAAGCCACCCGCCGGACCCTGACATGCGTCCCCGCCAAGGATGGCAAGTCCTTCGCAGTGGACCCGCAGGGCAACGTCTGGCGCGTCTATCCATTCATCGAGCGCGCCCGCGGGTACGACGAGATCGAGTCCAACGAACAGGCCTATCAGGCCGCCAGGGCGTTCGGGAACTTCCAGAAGCTGACCGCCGACCTCGGCGGCGAGCGCCTCCACGAGACGATTCCGGATTTCCACAACACTCCCAAGCGGCTCGAAGCGCTGTTGGCAGCGATCGAACAGGATCCTCGCAACCGTGCCCTTGGAGTCAAAAAGGAGATCAAATTCGCTCTCGCTCGTGCCGCCGATTGTTCGCGCATCACCGATCTGATCGCTTCCGGTGACATTCCGGAACGGGTGACGCACAATGATACCAAACTCGACAACGTCCTGCTCGACGAGAACACGGCGGAAGGTATTTGTGTGGTCGATCTTGATACCACCATGCCCGGATCAGTCCTTTACGATTTCGGCGACATGGTCCGGACCGCCGCTCCCACCACCCGCGAGGATGATGTGAATCTCGGCAAGATAGACATCCGTCTGGATCGCTTTGATGCGCTCGCCCGCGGCTACCTCGGTGCCGCGAAAGATTTCCTGAATGGGGCGGAAATCGAGAACCTGGCGTTTTCCGGAAAACTCCTGACTCTCGAATCCGCCGTCCGCTTCCTGACCGACTATTTGTTGGGTGACGTCTATTTCAAAACCAAGCATCCCACCCACAACCTCGACCGCTGTCGCAACCAGTGCGGTCTTGTTAAAGCGATTGAGATCAAGCTCCCGGAAATGGAGCGCATGGTCCATGCCCACCACCGGGCGGAAACACAGGAGTCCGCATTCATTTGATTCCTGAAGATCCTCTTCACGGGTGGAGCTGTGAGGCGTTCGAGGTTCTGGTGACGGCAGGATTTGGCGGGCGATTGCGATGTAAGAGTCACCAAGGATGCGGACGAGCTGTGTGGTTGGGTCGGACAACCAGGGGGGGTGTGCGGGCAAACCGGTGGATTCTGTGCGAGCTGTAGAGGTTCTATGGAAACGATCTGCTCCATATCTTGCCGCTCGGTGCTGCTCTCCGCGTGCATTCTTTCCCCCGCGCTTGCACAGAACATACCCACGGAAAAAAGACTCCGCCGCAGGGTATCACAAGCGCCACTGCATTCAATGCGGGCGAGGATTATGTACAATCCTACCGGATCCCGTCTTTGGTGACCGCGAAGGACGGTGCCTTGCTGCTATTCTGCGAGGCGCGTAAATAAAGTTGGGTGGATAAATCCGCTGCCATCTGGATTTGGAAAGGTTTCCTATCAATCGGCTTGCTTGGTCGGACATGATGCTGCTGCAACGGCGTGGCACACTGATGAATCCTCTCGGAATCGCTCTAACGATTGAATAAATGCGCAACAATTCACCAACCGCCAAGTAGCTGCGGTTACGCTGCTGACCGTGGATCAACTGAATACGAACTACGGAAAATCACATTCCCATCCACCCCGGAGAGGTCCTTCGCGAGGATTTCCTGCTGCCACTTGGCTGGTCCGAATATAGCGTCGCCAAGGACATCGGCGTCCCGCTGCGGCGGATTAATGAAATCGTGAAAGGCAAAAAGGCGCTGACCGCGGACCCAGCGTTGCGCCTCGAACGCTATTTTGGCGGGCCTGCGATGGTTTGGCTGAATCTGCAATCTTATCACGACCAAGGAAGAGGCCAAGGGATCGATGCAAGCCGCCTTGGAGAAGATCCAGCCTTGCCCGGTGATGTGATCTTTCGGAATGAGGGTAGCGCTGGCGGAGGAGGGTTCGGGCGGGGAGCCGGATCCGAGCATGCTGCGGAATGGAGCTTGCTGCGGGAGCGGCTGCCGAACGTAGTTGCGGCGTGCGGGATTTCATCGATCGGCTGGAGGAGTGCGGCTGGGCGGTGATGGCGGATTTCGACGGAGGCGGGAACGCGGCGGCGCTGATGGAGGAATGCCGGGACGCGTTCGAAAACGGCGGATTCCGCAAGGCGGGCGTGGGGCGGGGGAAGGAACTGGTGGTGCGGGAGGACATCCGCCGGGACCACGTGATGTGGCTGGAATCCGGCGAAACGACACCGGCACAAAATGGCTACCTGGCATGGCTGGAGACGCTGCGCTTGGCGCTCAACCAACGCCTGTTTCTCGGGCTTTTCGGGTTCGAGGGGCATTTCGCGATTTATCCGGAGGGCGGATTCTACAAGCCGCACCTCGACCGGCATGCGGGCACTTCGGACCGGATCGTGACGGTGATCATCTATTTGAACCCGGATTGGCAGGCGGGGGATGGCGGCGAATTGCGGCTGTGGACGACGCCGGGGGAGAGGGACGGGGCATTTGAAATCATCGAGCCGCGGATGGGGACGATGGTGGCGTTTCTCGCGGCGGATCACTGGCATGAGGTTTTGCCGGCCAAGAAAACGCGGATGAGCATTACCGGATGGTTCCGCCAGCGGTGAGGAAATCCGCGGCAGCGCCGATTTCCACGCAGCCAGAACGCTCTGGACACGGCAGCGGAGTGGCGGGCAGTCTCCCGGGACCCGCGGACGGCCGATGATTTTCTCCCGCAACAACCTCCTGCGCTTTCTCCTTCCGCTGTTCCTGGCCGCCTTGGGCGCGGCTTTGTGCGGGGCGCTGGTGCCGGGGGAAATCCAGGCGGTGCGCGACCAATTGCTCGGATTTCCCGACTCGGACGTGGCGGCGAACCAGCTCCGGCCATGGATTCTGGGCGCGCTTTGCTTTCTGCCGGCGCTGGCGGCCATCGCCTACAACTTCGGCGGCACGTTGGATCGCTACAGTGTCCGACAATTTCTCGGGACATTCGCGCTGAGCTTGGGCGCGCTGATCACGATCTGGTTGTTGATGGACTTGGGCGACAAGGTCGGGGATTTCCGCGAATCCGGCCACTTTATGCGGACGGCCGGCCTTTTCTACGGCACCCGCGCGCCGGCCGTGCTGCTGCTGCTGCTGCCTTACAGTCTGCTGCTTGCGCTGCTCTACTCGATGGGGAAATTATCGGGAAACCGGGAAATCGTGGCGATGGTCCAAGCCGGACGCGGGGTGGTGCGGATCACGCTGCCGCTGCTCGTGGCAGGCGTGTTTTTCAGCCTGTTCAGTCTGGGGCTGAATTACCAATGGGCGCCCACCGCGGAGGGGCGGGTGGACGAAATCATGGCGGAGGCGACCGGCCTGGCCCCGACGGTGGCGGCCAACGTGCTCTACCGCGAGCCGACGACGCAGCGCCTGTGGATGATCGGCGGATTTCCCCCGGACTACCAGCACGGGAAGCCGCTGCGGAACGTGGAAATCACCACCACGGCGGAGGACAGCACGCTGATTTCCCGGCTCTCCGCGAGCGAGGCGCGGTGGGACCGGCACACGCGGCGGTGGACGTTTCTCAACGCGGTGCTGGCGAATTACGAACCGGGGAAACCGCCGGTCTTCGAGCCGCCGGGATCGCTCGGCTTCGACGGCTGGCCGGAGACGCCGTGGCAGCTCATCAAGCCGGGCCTGAGCGCCGCTTATCTGGGGATTCCGGGGCTGGATTCCTGGCTGGGATCGCACGCCCGGCATCACGGATTCGCCGATCCCGCGCCGTATCTCACGCAGTGGCAATACCGCTGGGCGCTGCCTTTCACCTGCCTCGTGACAGTGATGCTGGCGACGCCGCTTTCGGTGCATTTCGCCCGGCGCGGGCATGGCGGCGGGGTCTTTCTGGCGGTCGTGTTCTCGGCGCTGCTGCTGCTGGTATCGAGCATTTCCACGGCATTGGGGGAATCCGGCTCGATCGCTCCGGCGACGGCCGCGTGGTTCCCGAATGCCGCCTTCGCGCTGCTGGCGATGTATCTCTTCCGCCGCCGCATCACCGGCCGGCCGATCTATCTGGCGCTGCGCCGCCTTCTCCCCAGCAACGATTAGAAGAATCCTTATGGCAATCGCCGAAGCATGGCATGTCCGATCGCGCGGCCGCGAGTGCGCCGCCACCCAGCGCGCGTTCGTGGACGGAGAGCGCATCGTCACCGCGCTATTTCCCGACCCGGAATCCAGCGGCTATCTGCGCCGCGATTACGGCGAGGAAGGCTGGAAAGCCCAGCAGGAATATGGCGCGCCGCCATTCTCATTCTGGCGGACGCGCTTCGCCGCCCCGGTGGGAAATGGCGAGCCGGACGAGGAGGAAAAGCTCAGCCCGGAGGAAATCCTGCGCCGCCTCGTCGAGGAGGACGAGGACCACACCGAGAACACCCGCTACATCCTCGCGGTGATGCTCGAGCGCCGGAAGCTCCTCCGGGAAACCGACAGCCAGCGCACACCGACCGGCATCCTGCGGGTCTACGAGCACCGGAAGACCGGGGAGGTTTTCATCGTGCGCGATCCGGATTTGCCGCTATCGCAAATCGAGTCGGTGCAAGCGGAGGTTTTCGAGCTGTTGGAGAACAACGGTCGGGCGAGCGGGGCGGGGGAGGGTGCGCCGGGGTCGGAGAGGGGGGAGCAGCCCGGACAGCAGGAACTGTCGGAGCACGGGGAGCACGGGGAGCAGGGGGAGCAGGGGGAGCGGTCGGAACCATCGGAACCATCGGAACCATCGGAACCATCGGAACCATCGGAACCGTCGGAACCGTCGGAACCGTCGGACGGAAGCGACCCGGACGACAATGCGCTCTAAGGGAAAGCCGGCTTGATCAGCAATTCCGGAATGGGAACTGTGCTGCCGCGCGTCAGGTTTTGTCGAAATTAGATTCGGACGATCCCGCGAGCGAACGGTGCTCGCTTGTTCCGAAATCTTGAAGCCAGAGGCTTCTCAGCTTGTAGCCGGTGGTTGAGCGAAGCGACACCACCGGATCGCGAAATGATAGAAACCCGCGCATCCCGGCGGGATGCAAGCGCAGTTTTTTGCCGCTGGTCCGGCTGGCATCCCGCCGGGATGGGCCGGATTTTTATGGGACTTTTACCGGTGGTGTCGCTGCGCTCAGCCACCGGCTACAGGCTTTCATTCCTTCCGGGATGGCGGGTAACGGTTTATTTCCGCCCGGAGTTCTTCCACGATTTCGCCCTGCGGCGCGATCGCCGGTCTGACCGCGATCGCCACGCATCCGCCATCGATCTCGACTTCCCGCACTTCGAAGATGATTTCCTCCATGCTTGGAAGCTAGCATCCGGGTCGCGGCAGGACAAAATGGTTTGGCCCAGGTCACTTCTCCGGCAGTTTCCCGCGTTCGCGAAATCCGGCGAGCAGGGCGCGCGGGGTGAGCCTTTGGCCGGAGCGCAGCGTCCGAGTGAACAGCAAAAGCGCCCCGAGCGCGGCGGCGACGAACGCGACCCATAGCGAGATTTGCAGCGGCAGAGCCACCAGCGAGGCCACGCCGATCAGCACCGCGAGCGTGATCACCGGCAGGAACAGCGCGGCCAGCAACGTCAGCCGGTTCACCCCGCGGACGGCGCGTTCGGTGGCTCCGGCGAGGCGCTCGCCCTGCTCGGTGCGGAGGAATTCCATGGTCAGCCGCGCGTCGGCGTCCAGCAGCGCGGCGGCATGCTCGACGTGCCGGGCGCGGTCTCGATAGGCGCGGATGACGCGGTCTTCCGGCTCGATTTTCAAGGCCTGGTCGATTGCCGCCGTCAGCCCGCGGATCGACTCGGCGAGCGGACCCGAATGACGGACGATTTCCAAAACATCTCGCGCGCTGCGGATTTCGCCGATGCCGCCGACGTGCGCCTCGACGGCGGCTTCGTAGCGCCCAAGCAGCTCGCCGAGTTCGGTGAGTCCGGGGCCCGCCGACTGGGTCCAGCGCCCGTCGTAGCGGCGCCAGAAATACCACGTTTGCCGCGTCGGCACGAGCGGTTCGGGCACGTCATGGAGGACGAGCAGCACCTCCTCGCCGCCTTCCACACAGCGCTGGTGGCCGGGGTGCGCGCTGAGCTGCTCGCGGATTTCCGGCTCGATCTCGAAGTGGCTGGGGATCGCGGTCAGGACCATGCGCGGGATGCTAGCGGTGCCCGGGCCGGGCGGAAAAGCCGCAATCGCTGCCGCTCAAATCATCGTGTGCGGCCAGAAAACCACCGCGTCGCCGACGTTTGCGATCATCCGCACCTGGCTGTCCTGGGAAATCACGAAGCCGATCGCCTCGGGCTCCACCGAGCACAGCCGATAGACCGAGCGGTGGCGCGTGCCGTCGTTCTGGACGTTCCACGGGGTGACGCGGCGGCCTTCGAGATCGTGCGCGTGGCCGACTTGGAAGACGTTCCGGTCCACGCGGATTTCCCCACCGAAGCCGATCAGGCAGACGCGCTTGTCGAGTACGAGCACGCCGTCCACCTGCATCAGGTCGGAGAAAAGCCGGGCCAGCTCGAAGTAGGCTTCTTCGAGCCGGTCGAGCTCGGAATCGCTGCTGTTCCGGAAGATTTCCCATGCGTCATTCACGTCCGCACCCTCCTCGCACAGCTCGCCGATGCGGCGGATGATCGACTGCATCAGGCTGCCGAAGCGCAGCCCGGCGACGTCCGGCGCGGCGGTGTATTTGCAGTCGATCCAGCTCGCCGCGGCATCCTGGCCCTCCTTGCTTTCCGGTAGGAAAACAAGGCTGCCGCCGTGGCCGCTGGTGCGCACCAGATTGATGATCCGCTTCACAAACTGCAGCGAGACGAGGTGGGATAAATCCGCGTAGGCCTCGGCGTCCAGCGTCGGCGGGAGGCTGCCCTCCATCAGGTCCGCGACCATCCGCAGCCGGTGCCCGGCGAAGCGCTCGTGCAGCAGCCGCGAGTGGAAAACATCCATGCGCGGCCCGTGGAATTCCCGCCCGCGCCACTCTGCGACGAGCGTGTGGCTGTCGTAGAAAAGCAGCCAGCCGGGGTCGCGCACGTGGACGATCGGCCAGGGCATCTCCTTGCCCAGCGGTTTGCGACCGCCCGCCACGAGATTCAGCCACCGCGGTCCGGTATTGAGAATCCCCCAGATGCGCAGGCCTTTGCCGGGAATCGGCCAGACCGCGATCGCCGAGTGGAAAAAGCTCACCGCCGGACTCAGCCGCTTGATCTCATTGGCCGATAGATTGTGCGGCGTGGTGAATTTCACCGCGTGCGTGCCGTCCGGCGGACCGTCCGTGGCGAGAAACGCGTCCGGCGGCGCCACGATGACGCGCGCCCGCACCGGCCGGCCTTCCTCCTTCAGGAAACTCGCGGCATAAAGCAAATCGCAGATTTTCTCCAGCTCCTCCCCGGTCGGGCGCTCCTCCTGGTCCTCCAGAATCCCGTCCAGCCGCGCCACGACCTCGGAGAGAGTCATGCCGCTCGGCAAGGCGGGTGCGTCCTTTTTCTTCATAGGGAGGAACTAGGGTCGCAATCAGGGATTCTCCAGCACCCACTCGCATTTGTCGGACAGTTCCTTGCCGTCCGCGGTTGCCGTTAGAGAAATCGCGTTCTTGCCGGGTTTGAGTTTCACCTTCTCCCAGCGGCAGATGTGGAGATCGTCCGGCTTCGCTTTGCCCAGCGATTTCCCGTTCACCGCCAGCTCCACCTCGCTGCAATTCGAATAGGCCTTCACTTCGGTTTCCGCCTGCTTGCGCGGTGTCATCCGGCGGGAAGTTAGATATACCATCGGTTCCGGATTCCAGTTCGCCTTGTAGAAATAGAACGCGTCCTTCTTCAGCTTGCGGTCCTCGGTCACGAGGCCCTTGTCGTTCACGCCGGGATTTCCACCCTCGTCGCGAGTGTCACTGGCAAAGTCGAACATCGCCCAGACATAAGTTCCCCATACTTTCGGGTGATCGCGCGCGCCCTTCCACTGCGCTTCATGAATCAACGCCTGGTATTCCTCCGGGTGCCACTGGCCCTTTTGATTCGGCATTTTCACCTCGCCCTCTTCGTGCTGATTCGGATTTCCGCCGCCGCCGTATTCGGTGATGGCAATCCGTTTGTCACCGACCGTCGCAGCGCGGTCGGAAATCCATTTGGCCATTTGCTCTCGCTTTCCACCATACCAGCCGGGATAGAGATTGAAGCCGATCCAGTCCGGAAGATTGCTGAGCTGTGCCTGCTTCGCCACGCAAGCCGCGCCCACCGCAGCACGGCCGGGATCGAGTTCGGCGAGCCGGCCGCGTAGTTGGTTGACGGGGATCTCGATCGCGCCGGGGATCGCCCCGTCGGCGACCTCGCCAGGGCCGCGCACGTCCACGAGTTGCAGGACGGGTAC
>JBBSUD010000136.1:0-14030 GCA_038235225.1 Verrucomicrobiales bacterium | reverse complement strand
TTGTCGATGAGGTCCAGCTTGAAGCGCGAGGGATTTCCCTCGCGCTCGGTCAAGCCGCCGAGCCGGCCGGACTCGGCCATGGCTTTGGCTTCCTCGCGGGAAATCGCTTTGTATTCGAACTTCTCGTTGGCCTTGGCAATCTTCTTCATCTCCGCCTCGATCTTCTCGAAATCGTCCGGTGTGATCCGATGCTCCATTTCGAAATCGTAGTAGAACCCGGTTTCGATCGGCGGGCCGTATGCGAACTGCGCATCAGGCCAGAGCTTGAGAATGGCGGTCGCCATGACATGGGCGCAGGAGTGGCGGAGCCGCTCCAGATCGGTCATCTGGGCGCGTTGGTCGAGGGTCTTGCGGTCGGACATAGAATTGAGATTTAAGAGAATTGAACCGCAGATGAACGCGGATTTACGCAGATGAAAGAGATTGATGTGATGGTGACTGAGATCATTGGTTACCCATCGTGTCGATCATTCGGAAGATCGGATTGAAGGCTGCGGCTATGGCGCGTTCGGCCAAGAAGAACAGAAGGCAAATGCCGACGGGATAGATCCGACAGCGATATTTGTGATTCGTCCAAATAATCACCAAGGTCGCCAAAAAAACTATCAAGACGACCACGAGATACGAATGGGGGTGATACAGAATCATCGAACTCAGAGTCGTTGGAAGCTCTGAGTTGAGATTCACGAACAGTCCACGAATCCTAGTAAGTGGGAGCGTTGAACGGATCGCATAATAACCGCTCACCAAGGTGAGCGTCGATGCTAGGTAGCGTATCTCGGTGGATGGATGGGTCGGTTCCATGGCTACTCTCCGATTTGGACTCCGGTCGCCATGACGTGGGCGCAGGAATGGCGGCGCCGCTCCAGATCGGTCATCCGGGCGCGTTGGTAGAGAGGCTTGCAGTCGTTCATCGGGCGCACAGGGAAAGCCGGTGGGACGGGGACATTCAAGGGCAAACCGGGTTTTCCCTGCGGTCTCCCGGCCAGACTCAGCCGATCGATGTGTTTGGTCGCCTCGCCGGAATCGAACGTCGCTAGGCGACGCGGGGAATCTTTGGGGTTCCGGGATACCCGCGCTGAAGCGCGGGCCTACGGTCGGACGCCGCTAGCGCGGCAGAAAGACGAAATCCCAGTCGCGTCGGCGGCACCCGACCGTAGCCCTGCGATTCATCGCCGGGATCGGGGGAGGGAAGAAATGCCGGGCCGCGTCGCAACCCTCGATTGGATCGGCGGGACCGCAGGCAGCGGATTATTCCCATGCCCGGGTCCACGCTTCTGCCGCCACGCCATCTAGACTTTCCCTGAGAAGGCATCCACTGTTCCCCAGCGTCTGAAATCCAATTCGTTTTCCTCGATTTTCGCAAAATTTGCGTGGCAGCGCCTCTGCGGCGGGCTAAAGACCCACTCATGAATGGTTCTCTCGAAGTCGTGTCCGTCCGGGTTCGTGTTCCCCTGGAACAACGAACGATGCGGTGAACTATTATAAAATTGTCAATTCATCGACCCGCTCTGTTGTGCAGAAGAAATCAGATTATTGAAACTTTCATGGCAACAGCATACATTGAGACCACCGTTCCGAGCTACTACACAGCAAAGTCGGCACGATCTATTCTTCAAACCAGCCGAAAGATAGCGACACGCGAATGGTGGGACGGCGGTTGCTCAGGATTCGATCTTGTCACCTCTACGGAGACAGTCAATGAAGCTGGTTCTGGCGATCCAGATATGGCGAAGAGGCGATTAGACCTGCTCCGAGGCATCCGGGTGCTTCCTGTGACTAATGACGCAGCGGATTTAGCGCGCACATTGATCGCATCCGGTCTAGTTCCGGTGATTGCCTCTCCAGATGCCGTCCATATCGCCCTTGCATCCGTCCATGAGATCGACTTCCTTGTGACGTGGAATTTCAAGCACATTGCAAATCCGCACATCAGAGAACGCTTGCGCAAGAAAATCATTGATTCGGGGTATCGGATGCCCGTAATGTGCAGCCCGGAGGAACTGCTTAACGAAGATGATAATATCTGACAATCCACCAAGAGTTATAGATGAGGTAATCGCCGAAGTACGAGCTATCAAGCGCGGGATTTCCGAACGCCATGGAAACGACATCAACCGTCTGCTTGAATCCTTGATTTCTCAAGAGCGCGCGTCTGGAATACAAGAAGCAGAACAGGTGGAGCAGGCGACGCCGAGGGAGCCATCTAGTTAAATTCGGCCTTGACACCGTTGCGCCTGTCTTAAGACGATGTTGATGGGGCCGGTGGTGAGGCGTTGGCCGATCTTGAGAAAAGTCGCGGCGTAGGAGCTGGGGGGGTAGTGTCGCTGGCAGATTTTTAGACCGTGGTCGTCATGACGTGGGCGCAGGAGTGGCGGAGCCGCCCCAGGCTGGTCATCCGGGTGCGTTGGTCGCGGGGCTTGCGGACGGCATATCATTAAGAATTAAAAGAATTTAACCGCAGATGGACGCGGATTCACGCAGATGGAAGAGGGAGAGGGGATCATGTGGGAGACAGTGTCTTGATTCGTGAAAATTCGACCGCGAATGACCGCGAATGATCGCTAATGGTCGCGAATGAAGATTCGGAAATTTATACAAAATTCAGGGTCTTCATCCGCGTGAATCTGCGTTCATCTGCGGTTCATCGATCTTTGTTTCCTCACCGATCCATCAGCGCGAACTTTAGATCCGCTTCGGAAACGACATCGCCGTTGACGAGGCAGCGGGCGCGGGTTTGACCGATGGAGCCGCGCATCTTGAGGCTTTGAGCTGCCGCGTCAGCGGCAATCGACCGTAGCCCGGCAATTCATCGCCGGGGTCGGAGGCCGCAAAGAATCGCTGAGTCGCCTAGCGATGATCGATTCGCTCGGCTTTCTCGCCGGAATCGACTGTCGCTACGCGACGCGCGGGATCTTTCGGGTTCCGGGATACCCGCGCTGAAGCGCGGGCCTACGGTTGGGTGCCGCTAGCGCGGCAGGAAGGCAGAATCCCTTGCCGCGTCAGCGGCAATCGACCGTAGCCCGGCGATTCATCGCCGGGATCGGGGGAGGGGAGAAATTCCGGGCTGCGGCGCGACCCTCGATTGGCTCGGCGGAACCGCAGGCAGCGGATCATTTTGCCGCCCGGGTCCGAGCTTCCGCCGTCACGCCCGTTTGACCTTCCCCGAGTAGGCATCCGCCGCTCACAGCGCCTGAAATCCAAGCCCGCTTCATGGATTTTCGAAAAATTTGCGTGGCAGCGCCTCTGTGGCGGGCTAAAGACCCACTCATGAATGATTCTCCAAATGTCGTGTCTCCCCAGGTTCAAGTTCCACTAGAACAACGAACGGTTCGGGGAACCATTGTTAAATCGACGAGTCATTGAACCGTTCTGTCTGGAAGAATAAACTTTCTCATCACCCTTAACAATATGCCTACAAACGAAGAGATACTCGACGCCACCTTCAACAGCCCGCGCTTAGTTAAAATCCAGGGAGAGTTCATCCAGTTGTTCGACGGGACCGACTGGCGGCCCATCGCGCTGCGGGAATGCGGATCAGATACTGGAATCGTCTCTTGGCTGCTCCATTTTCTCGTTAATGACTGGTTTACCAAGGAGCACGTTGAACAATTTATCACAACCATATACGACAGGTTTCCTGAACTCGATAAGCGGAAGTGACTTGATCTTTTCCGATTTCACCCTTTTAACACCCCCGAGTTCTATAGACACCTATAAGGCCTCTTGCCAACGATATGCGGGGTATGAAGAGCAGTGGTGTTTACGTGCGGAGCGCCGAAAGACCGTCTTACGGAGCTCGGCGAATTTGAAAATACTCGCTTCAGAAGCCGACGATTCCGGACAAGCCGAACCACAGCAACCGTTATCAGTCGGTTTTTCATCAGTGTTCTGTGTAGTTTGAAACCCCTCTCCCGTTTCAACGCTTGGTTCCACAGGCGACGACGTGTGCCCCTAGGGCGTTCGCTAAGAAATTCTCAGACAATCAGCCAAATAATCATGAATACAACAACATCCTATTTCAAAAGAGTCATTTTGATCATTGTGATCTTTACTCAAACCTATTCAGCCTCGTCCGGAGAATTGCCTCAACAAATTCAAAAACTTGACGAAAAGCGACAGAAAGCTATCAGCAAGATAAACGAAGTTTTCGTAAATGAGCTAGATAAGATAAAGATGAATTACACAAAAGCAGGCGATTTAGAAAATGCCAATTTAGTTGCAGATTTGATCAAGCAGACGATGACCGATGATTCCGAAAACGGAATTTCGCGAGGTGGAGAAAGTGACCTAGGCTCTCTTAAGGATAAAGTCGTGGGAAAGTGGATGGTTTACGACACAAAACGTCCTGATGTCTGGAGGGGTATCGTCACCATCACCGCAGACTTAACTTATAGCTGCCAAGGCTCGTTTGGAACCGATAAAGAAACGAAAGGAACTGTGACGATTGAAAAAGAAAAAAGTAAAATGTTAATAGGACCTTATGAGTTTAATATAGCTAACATTTCTTCAGGCAAGATCATTACACGTGGTGGTGGAGTTGCGAGAACTATGGAGAGAATTAGATAATTACTTACACCAATTCGAATCCAGTAAAATTAAAAATTCGAACGATCCGTCAAAGCTAACAGTTCGAGGGTGGTCAATTGGCGGTCCAGTAGCTGAATTCTTTTCGCCCGCAGGTAAACTTAGACGTAGCGCGAAAGAGCGAGATGGCACGCACGACGCCAGCGCTGAATGGATGGGCGTCGGGCAGTTGTGGCCGACGGAGCGTCGGCAGCATACACAGGTGGGTATGTTGCTGAGGAACTTTTCCAAATCAGACTGGACACGCCATTATACCGGGCGCATCGGCGCTGTTCGTGGCTGGATCGGGTGGGCGAATTGCTCGCCCGGTTCGGTTTCAATCAAGTCGATCCGGGCAATGATGGCGAAAGGCCGGTGGCGTTGTCCATCCTGAGAAAAGTGGCGGTGAAGGTGCTGGCGGGTAGTGCCGCTGGCAGATTTTCATACCTAGGTCGCCAAGCCGGTCATCCGGGAGCGTTGGTCGAGAGTCTTGCGGTCGGTCATGTCATTAAGATTTAACAAAAATTAACCGCAGATGAACGCGGATTTACGCAGATGGGAGAGGGGGAGAAGATGGTGTGGGAGACAGTGTCTTGATTCGTGAAAATTCGACCGCGAATGACCGCGAATGGTCTCGAATGGTCTCGAATGAAGATTCGGAAATTCATACAATATTCAAGGTCTTCATCCGCGTGAATCTGCGGTTCATTGGTCTTCATTTCCTTAACGATCCATCAGTGCGAACTTGAGGTCCGCTTCGGAGACGACGTCGCCGTTGACGAGGCAGCGGGCGCGGGTTTGGCCGATGGAGCCGCGCATTTTGAGGATTTCCGACTCGATGAAAATGGTGTCTCCGGGCAGGACGGGGCGGCGCCATTTCACGTTGTCGGCGCTCATGAAGTAACCGATTTTCCCCGTGTTTTCCGGCTTGCGGAGCATGAGGACGGACGAGACCTGGGCCATGGCTTCGAGCTGGAGGACGCCGGGCATGATCGGGTGGCCGGGGAAATGGCCGGCGAAGTAGGGCTCGTTGATCGTGATGTTTTTGATCGCGGTGCAGCGGTTGTCGCCTTCGAAACCGACGATGCGGTCCACCATCAGGAAGGGGTAGCGGTGGGGGAGGATTTTCAGGACCTCGTTGATATCGAGGACGCTTTCGCCATCGGGCAGGACGATGTCGGCAGGGACCATCGAGCGCATGCGGTGGTATTCGCCCTTGAGCTTGGCGGCCATTTTGGTGTTCGGGCCGTGGCCGGGTTTCACGGCGATGACGTGGCCGAGGATTTTCACTCCGGCGAGCATGAGGTCGCCAATGAGATCGAGCGCCTTGTGGCGGGCGAACTCGTTGGGAAAGCGCATCGCTTCCTTGGACATGATGTTCTCGCCACGGATGACGACGGCGCTTTCGAGCGAGCCGCCCTTGATGAGTCCCTTGTCTAACAATGGTTTCACGTCCTCGTAATAGACGAAGGTCCGGGCCGGGGCGATTTCCTTGGCATAGATTTCCGGCGTCACCTCGCTTGAGAAATACTGGGTGAAGCGGCCGTCGGGGCCGACGTTGGTGACGGAGATTTTGAAGGTCTTGCTGGGGACGATGGTGATGATCGTGCCGTCGGGCGTTTCCTGATGGATCGGCTCGCGGATTTCCCACGTCTTGCGATGCGCTTTCTGGGTTTCGAGGCCGACTTTGCGGATCATTTCCACGAACGGGAGCGAGGATCCGTCGCCGATGGGCGGCTCGTTGGCGTCCATCTCGATGAGCGCGTTGTCCACGCCCATGCCGACGAGGGCGGAAATCACGTGCTCGACGGTGTGCACTTTCACGGATCCCTCGGCCAGGGTGGTGGCGCGCTCGACGGTCTGCACCTTGTCCACATCCGCGGCGATGAACGGCTGGTCCGGCAGATCGATGCGGCGGAATTTGAAGCCGTGACCCTCCGGCGCCGGCTTGAGCGTGAGCGAAACTTTGCCACCGGTGTGGAGGGAGGTGCCTTCGAGAGTGGCTTTACCGGCGAGAGTGTGTTGAACGGCTGCGGACATGGGGGGGCGGAGGGTTCGGGTTTTCCCGGCGCGGATCAAGCCGGATTGTAGCCGCGGGGATTCGACGGTTCCGTGGGCGGCGCGGGCGGAAATCCCGGTTGATTCCGGGCGTTCCCACGGGCCGCCGCAGGGGGAAATGAGTCATTCGGAAACCTCCCGGTTCCTCCCTTGACCATTTCCCCGCGCCCTCCGCATGGTCCGCGGCATGCGCACGCTCACCGGTATCCAGCCCAGCGGGAAGCTCCACATCGGCAACTATTTCGGCGCGATGGAGCCGGCCGTGCGCCTTCAGGACGAGGGGGAGGCGTTCTATTTCATCGCGGATTACCACGCCATGACCTCGGCGCGCGATCCGGCGGCGCTGCGGGAAAACGTCCGCGAATTGGCCATCGATTTCCTCGCCTGCGGGCTGGATCCCGAGCGCGCCGTCTTCTTCCGCCAGAGCGCCGTCCCGGCCGTCAACGAACTCGCCTGGATTCTCTCCACGCTCTGCCCGATGGGCCTGTTGGAGAAATGCCACTCTTATAAAGACAAGATCGCCAACGGCATCTCGCCGAACCACGCGCTCTTCGCCTACCCGGCGCTGATGGCGGCGGACATCCTGCTTTACGATTCCGATCGCGTCCCCGTCGGCAAGGACCAGAAGCAACACCTGGAAGTCACGCGCGACCTCGCCGTGAAGGTCAACGAGGCCTACGGCGAAGGCACCGTGAAGCTCCCCGCGCCGATCATCCGCGAGGACACCGCTGTCATCATCGGCCTCGACGGGCGGAAAATGAGCAAGAGCTACGGGAACACCCTGCCGATTTTCGGCGACGAGAAGCCGCTCAAGAAGCTCGTCATGAAAATCCAGACCGACTCCACGCCCGTCGAGTCGCCGAAGCCCGTGGCAGGCTCGAGCATCCTTGCCCTGCACCAGCTTTTCGCCAGCCCTGCCGACCACGCGGCCATGATCGCGGATCACGAGAATGGCGGCATCGGCTACGGTGATTTCAAGAAGCGGCTCGCGGAGGCATACTGGGATTTCTTCGCCCCTATGCGTGCCCGCCGGGCGGAAATCCTGGCAGACCCCGGCTACGTGGACCGCATTCTCGCGGCTGGTGCCGACCGCGCGCGTGATGAATCCGCGGTGGTTCTCCGGCGCGTGCGCGAGGCCGTCGGGCTGGCCTGAAATCGGCCGCAATCGTTGATTCCAAGCGCAAAGAGCGCTTGCGTTCAACCGCCCCGACCGCAATGGTGCGTTTCACGTGTCCGACGAACCGCGCAAGCCACTGTGGCTGATTCCCAACCTCCTGAGCCTGGATGCGCCGCTTGTGGCCGTCACCTGGCTCTACATGTTCGCCAAGACCTGGCGCGTCCTTTATCTGCCATCGGCCGCCTACGCCTCGCTCGCCCTCGTCGTCTGGGTCATCTACGTGACCGACCGGCTGCTCGACGCCTCGATGCGTGACGGTCAGCCCGAAAAGCTCGAGGCCCGCCACCTTTTTCACCGGAAATACAAGCGCGCCTTCCGCCGCGTCGCCGTCGTCGGAGGCATCGCCGCAATCGCCTTCACCATCCTTGGCCTGCCCGCGAAGATCTACGCGTTCGGTGCGGTCGGCGGGGCCATGGTCGCCGGATTTTTTGTGCTCTCGATGTTCTCGACCCACGAGCGCGACGAAATCCCTTATGCCAAGAATTTCGTTGCCGGCCTCGCCTTCGCCTATGGAACCGCGATGCTCGCTTTCGTCTTCACCAGCTTCGAAACCAGCGATCTTTTGAAATCCCGCGAGCTGATCTGCTTCGCCGTCTTGTGCATGCTGAACATTTCCGCGATCGACCTCTGGGAGCACGCGGACCTTAGTTCCGATCCGGAAATCAAGGCCGGTGACGAACTCGCCCTAACCCTGCCGCTCACGCTGCTCGGTGCCGCCTCGCTGATTTACGCCGTGCAGGACCGCGAGCTGACGACGCGCCCGTTTTTCTATGCCACGCTGACCGGCGCGGCCCTGCTCCAGATCCTCAACCGCGCCCGCCACCGCTTCAGCCTGGATGCCTTGCGCGTCCTCGCCGATGTCGCGCTGCTGGTGCCGTTCCTCGTTTTCGTCGCCTTCTCCGCTCCGTGAAATGTCTGAAATGCGCCTGATTTTCGTCGCCACCGGCGATATCGCCCTGCCGACATTCCACCGCCTCTTGTCCTCCGGCCCGCGCCCGCTCGCGCTCGTCACCCAGCCGGACAAACCCGCCGGTCGTCACCAGAAGCTAGCCGCGCCCGCCATCAAAACCGCCGCGCTCGCCGCCGGCATTCCCGTCCACCAGCCGGAGGAAATCGGCAGCATCGCCGCCGAACTCGCCGCCCTCGCGCCCGACATCATCGTCGTCATGGCCTATGGGCAGATCCTGCGGAAATCCGTGCTCGGGATCGCCCGCACCGCCATCGTCAATCTCCACGCCTCGCTCCTTCCGAAATACCGCGGCGCGGCTTGCATCCAGGCCGCCATCGATGCCGGCGAGGCCGAAACCGGCATAACCGCCATGCACGTCGTCCGCCAGCTCGACGCCGGCGATATGATTTTGGCGAAATCCATCCCCATTTCCCCCGATGAAACCGGCGGCATCCTGCACGACCGCCTCGCCATCCTCGCCGCCGACGTCTTGGCCGAAACCCTCGAACTGCTCGCCGCCGGCACCGCCCCGCGCACCCCGCAGGACGAATCCGCCGCCAGCTACATTTCCAAACTCAGCCGCGAGGACGGGAACCTCGATTTCACCACCAGCGCCGCCGCCGTCGCCCGCCGCATCCGCGCCTACGACCCGTGGCCCGGCACCTACACCACCCTCCCGAACGGCAAGCGCCTCAAGCTTTTCCCGCCCGTCGCCATTGCCCCCGATTTCCTCCCGCCCGGCGAAATTGGCACCATCGAAGGCCGCCTCCACATCGGCTGCGGCGATGGCCAATCCATCCTCCCCGCCGCCGTGCAACCAGAAGGCGCCCGCCGCATGCCCTCCGAGGACTGGCTCCGCGGGCGTTCTGGCAAATGAGTTTCCGGCGCCATGCACTCGCCGCCCGCCACCATTCTCGCTGCCACCGAGTGGCGGGCGATGGAGCGCGCGCACCTCGAACGCGCGCGCGCCAGAACCGTCCCGGCGCGCCGCCGCCGCGACGCGCGCCAGCCGCATCCGGTCGAGGATTTCCTCTTCGAATATTATCCTTACCCGTTCGCGCTGTTGGAGAAATGGCATCCCGGGTCTGGCGTGGCGGTGGCGGACGATGGCAGGCTGCCGCGGCACCTTGTCACCGGCGCCTACACGATTCGCGATGGCGCCGCGTTCGCCGATCCCGGCGCGATTTCCGATAAGGAAGCCGCCCGATTGAGCCGGATTTCCGCGCTCCTGACCGCGACCCGCGACCGCGCGCCGAACTTCGCCTGCCACGGCCTGCACGAGTGGGCGATGGTCTATCGCGGCGGGGAAATCCGCCACCTAGGCACCGTGCCGTTGCGGCTTCCGCAGGCGGAAATCGACGCGATCGTCGAAGCCCGGCCGATCCGCTGCTCGCATCACGACGCGTTCCGGTTTTTCGCGCCTGCCGCCCGCGGCTTCAACCGGCTCAGCCCCGCGCTCGACACCCGCGCGGAGCACGAACAGCCCGGCTGCGTCCATGCCAACATGGATTTATACAAATGGGCCGCCAAAGCCATGCCATGGGGAGGTTCCGCACTGCTGCTCGACTGCTTCGAGCTCGCGCTCGAACTGCGCCGCCTCGACATGCGCGCCAGCCCGTATGACTTGGCGAAATTCGGCCTGAGCGCCATTCCCATCGAGACGCCGGACGGTCGCCGCGTTTACGAGGACGAGCAGCGCGGCCTCGCCGATCGAGCCGCGCCGCTCCGCCAGCACCTCATCGGATTGCTGGAATCCACCCTCGCCGCGCGGGCGCTTGCCACCGCGGGCGGGGTTGACGCCGTGGCGCATCCGCCGGAATACTCCGGCGTCCCCCAGCTCTAGCAAACCATGGAAAACGTCATCATCGTCGGCACCGGATGTGCCGGCTACACCGCCGCCATTTATACCGCCCGCGCCAATCTCACCCCGCTGATGCTCGCCGGCACTCAGCCCGGCGGCCAGCTCACCACCACCACCGAGGTCGAGAATTTCCCCGGCTTCACCGAGGGCATCATGGGACCCGAACTGATGATGAAAATGCAGGCGCAGTCGGAGAAATTCGGCACCCGCGTCACCTACGCCGCGGTGGAATCCATGGAGCGGCGCGAGGACGGGACGTTCCTTTTGCACGCCGGCTCGGAATCCTACGAGGCCCGCACCGTCATCGTCGCCACCGGCGCCGCGCCGCGCCACCTGGGCATTCCCGGCGAGCAAAAGCTCATCGGCCACGGCCTCACTTCCTGCGCCACCTGCGATGGCGCGTTCTACCGGGACGTGCCCGTCTGCGTCATCGGCGGCGGAGACAGCGCGTGCGAGGAGGCCGGATTTCTCACCCGTTTCGCCAGCAAGGTCTATCTCATCCACCGCCGCGACGAGCTGCGCGCCTCGAAAATCATGGCCGACCGTGCTTTGGCGAATCCCAAGATTGAGCCGATCTGGAACTCCACCGTCAGCGAATACCTGACCGACGAGAAGGGCGAGATGCGCGCCGTCACGCTCAGCAATCTCTTGACTGGCAAGGAAAGCGAGCTGGAGGTCGCCTGCGTTTTCGTCGCGATCGGCCACGTGCCGAACAGCGCCTTCGCCGGCGATCTCGTCGATAAGGACGAGAACGGCTACATCATCCAGAACCCCGGCCGCACCGCCACCAAGACTCCCGGCCTCTTCGCCGCGGGTGACGTGGCGGACCACTACTACCGCCAGGCCATCACCGCCGCCGGTCAAGGCTGCGCCGCCGCCTTGGAGGCCGAGCGCTACCTCTCGGAGATGGAGTGAGGGCGCGCTGAACGCGCCAAGCGGATCGCTAGGAAATCCTACTGCGGAAATTCGTTCAAAAAAATTACTGACAGTCCGGGAATGGATCGGTAATCCAGCGGCACGACCGTATTCACAAGGATGCGGCCGGGTTTGAATCACCGTCCCAACCCCTTCGACCGCATGAAATCCCGAATTCTTGCGAGCGGCATGCTCGCCCTCGCGCCCGGCCTCGCTTCCGGGGCTGGCTACTATCTGCCCAATCAGGACGCTTTTGCCACCGCGCGTGGAAATGCGTTCGTCGCCACGGCGGACAGTGCGGCGGCCGTCCACTACAACCCGGCCGGCCTCGTCCAGCTCGACCGGCCCGAGGCGGAAGTCGGCGTCTATGCCATCGTTCTGGGAAATGAAGCACGCGTCGGCGGCCAGTCCGTCGAGGCCAAGAATGAACTCCAGGCCGCGCCGCACTTTTACTTCGGCGCGCCCATCAATGACAAATTGAGCTATGGCTTCGGCCTCAACAGCCCCTTCGGCCTCGGCACCGACTGGGGACGATATAACAACTTCAGCCCCGTCGTCACCGAGGCGCGGCTGCTTTTCGCCAGCGCCACCGCCGCGATCGCCTACAAACTCAACGACCAGCTTTCCATCGGCGCTTCACTTTCCGCGAACTATGCCGATTTGAAGCTGGAGCAGGGCTTGCGCAGCAATCCCGTTACCGCCATTCCCGGCAGCTATCTCCGCTTCGAGGGCGACGATTTCGGCATTGCCGGATCGGTTGGAATCCTCTGGCAGCCCTGCCCCCAGCATTCGTTCGGACTGAACTACACCGCGGGATCGAACTACAACCTGTCAGGCCGCACCGATTCAAACCTGCTGGGAATCGATACCTCCGCGGATTTCGAATTCATGACGCCGGACCGGGTTGCGGCGGGCTATTCCTACCGGCCCGCGCCGCAGTGGAACATCGAGGCGAACGTCGAGTGGCTGAACTGGGATTCGCTGAATTCACTTACGTTGAAATCCGACAAGATCGGCGGCGCCTCCTCTCTTGAGGTGCCCTTCAATTGGGAATCCTCATTCATCTACGAACTTGGCGTTTCCTATACCACGCAGGCCGGGTACATCCTCTCCGCCGGCTACGATTTCAACGAGAGCGCCCAGCCGGACACCAATTTCACGCCGGGCGTTTCCGATGGAAACCGTAACTGGTTCAACGTGGGAATCGGCCGGAAATACGAGCGCTCCGCTTGGTCCCTGGCCTATCAGTTCGGTTACTCGAACCGCACGGTGGACGGCGCGATCGATCCACTCGCCAATGGCAAATACGAATCCCGCCACAACGCGCTCATTCTTTCTTGGCAACAGGGCTTCTGATGCACGGATCCGGCGCACAGACCATCGTGGTGACCGGCGCGAGCTCCGGCATCGGGCGCGAGCTCGCCATCGCGCTGGCCGCGCCGGATCGACAGATCTGGCTCGTCGGCCGCGATGCCGCGCGACTCGCCGAAGTCGCCGGAGAATGCCGTTCCAAAGGGGCCGACGCCCGCCCGGTGCCGATGGATCTGGCGGATACCGACGCTTGCGCCCGATTTCTCGAAACTGGATTCCCGCCGGAAGTGAAGGTGGATTTCCTCTACCTTGTCGCCGCGGTGACCACGTTCGGCGAGGTCCAGAACTCGCTCCCGGAAGACTGGGATCGCATCTATCGCATCAACCTGCTGAGCCCCATCCAGTGGACCCGCCATTTCTATGCAAACATGGTCGGGCGCGGCGGGGGAGGCATCATTCTGGTGGGATCGCTGGCGGGCTATTCCGGCTACCCGATGGCCACCGCCTACGCCACCATGAAGGCAGGGCTGGTGGGACTTTACCGCAGCCTTTCCCACGAGGGGAAATCCCATAACATCTCCATCCATCTCGCATCGCCGGGATATGTGGATACGAATATCTATAAAAGCGCCGTCTTCCGCGGCACCAACTATGAGGAAGTCCGCGCGCAAATCTCCAGCTTGGGATTCGGCGCGATATCCGCCCGCGATTCGGCGCAGCGCATCATCCGCGCGGTGGAGCGCGGCAAGCGGGAGTTCGCATTTCCCAGATATGCCTCGCTGCTGAAGTGGACGGCCCCGCGCCTGCCCTTCCTGATCGACCGGCTTCATCTCAAAATTCTCCGCTCGTTCCGCAAATCCAAATGATCCCCATCGGCAAGCTGAAGCGGAAATTCGAGGGGCGCACCGCGGTCGTCACCGGTGCCGCGTCCGGCATCGGCCGCGCGCTGGCAAAGCTGCTTTCCGCCTGTGGCGCGACGGTTCACGCCCTCGACTTCGATGCGGCGGGCCTCGCCACGCTCCAGCAGGAAACCGCGGGAAGCGGTGAAATCCATATCTCCCGGATCGACGTCCGCGACATGGAGGCATATCGCGAGGTGGTGGGGGACATCGTGAAGATTTCCCCGATCATCGATTTCTGGTTCAACAATGCCGGCGTCACCCAGTTGGGCGAGGCGCATCTGGTGCCGTTCG
>JBBSUD010000135.1:0-14295 GCA_038235225.1 Verrucomicrobiales bacterium | reverse complement strand
TTTCATCCGTCGCTTGCCTCGGCGGGAAATCGGGCCAAACGTAGGCGCATGCCAGAAACGAAAACGCCGCCCGCCAAGACCGATATTGCCGAGCTAGAGCCGTTTGAGGGGCTGCCGCTGGAGCGGATTTTCGTGGTGCGGAACGCGCGGCATGCGGAGCTGGCGGCTGAGGATCTCACGCAGGAAGGCATCGTGGGCTTCGATACGGAGTCCAAGCCGACGTTCCGCAAGGGCGAGATTTCCGGCGGGCCGCATGTGTTTCAATTCTCCACCATGAAGAAGGCCTATATCTTCCAGGCGCATGTGACGGAGAGCCACCCGACGCTGCTGGCATTGATGGAATCCGACGATGTGTCGAAGGTTGGCTTCGGGCTGAAAGGGGATTTGCAACTCATTCACCAGCGCTTCGGAATGCGCCCGGCGGCCACCACGGACTTGGAACGGGAGTTTGGAAAACTCGGTTACCGAGGATCGATCGGCACCAAGACCGCCATCGCGATTCTCTTCAACCGGCGCTTGTTGAAATCCAAATCCGTAACCACCACCAACTGGGCGGCGGAGGAGCTAACGGACAAGCAGCTCGCCTATGCGGCGAACGACGCCTACGCCGCGCTGAAAGTATATCACGCCCTGCGGGACCGGATCGACGGGGTATAGAAACCGGCGAGCTCACTTCGGCCATTTCACGTCGGGTTTGCGGCCATACCAGAACGGCTGGCGCGGGTCAAGCAGGTCCATGCCATTGATGATGATGTTGCCGGCGGCGTCGAGATCCGCTTGCATGACAGAATCGTCGATCCGCAATATGGCGCATTTTCCGTTATTCGCTTTCGGATCCAGGTGACGCGTCCCCGGTGACACCGGTCCGAAGGCCAGCGGCGTGTTAGGCGGATCGGTACGGGAAATTCCGGCAATGTAAGCGAAGCCGCATTCGCCATGGGCCAGCGCGGTGGCATCATTACCGAAGAGCTCGTCCGGTTTCACGGAAGCTCGCGAAGGAGCATAAAACATGCGTTCGGATTGGGTCATGTTCGCGACCAACAGTTGAGTGAAGAAGTCGTTGGAATAGGCAGTGCCGAGGGTGAGCGTCGTGCCAGTATGATACTTAAGCTTGGTAGCCGTCGCCGCGCTGGGGTGCCCGCCGTATTCCATTTGAAATTCATACAGCGCGAGACCGATTTGCCGGAGATTGGAAGTCGTCTCGGAGATGTCGGACTTTCTCGCGCTTTACAGAGTGGTTGAAAACAGCAGCAGCCCAACGATCGAGGCGATGCCAACAAGTAACAGCCATTTCAACTTTTCCCGGGACCGCACCGCCTCAGGTCCGGGAGGCGGGGCGGGAGCGTCCGGCGGAGGTTGTGGTAGGGTGTAATCCGGCATTTGGTGGAGTTGGATGAATGGGACGAGTGCAGGCGGCGGTTCGATTGGATGCAAAGGCGGCGGGAGACCGGCAGGTCGCGGGCGCGGAGGTGGTCGGGGCGGTCGTTCAATATGCCGTCAAGCCTGCCGCGCGCCAAGGCGATGTGCTCGGGTGAAGCCGACGAATGGGAAACCGGGGAGGAATGAATCGCGCCTTCATTCCTTTTCCGCGCGTTCCTCTCAATATACTGATCATTGTTCATCGCACTTGGTAGTTTATTCACCGACATTCGCGGTGCCAGCTTTCACTTCCGGCCTCACTCAGGCCATTTCACCTCCGGCTTGCGGCCATACCAGAACGGCTGGCGCGAGTCCAGCAGGTCCATCCCGTTGATGATGATGTTGCCGGCGGCATCGAGATCCGAGGACTGGACGGAGTTGTCATTTCGGAGGATGGAGCCTTTTCCACGATTCGAACCGGGGTCAACGTGGCGCGTTCCCGGCGCGAACGGACCGAAGGCGACGGGGGTGCCCAGGGGACTTGCGGAGGAACCTCCCACCACGTATGCGAATACGCACTCGCCGCGGGCCAGCGCTGTGGAGTCGGTGTCGAACACCCCGTCGGGCGGCACCGAACCGGGATATCGGACGTGGAACATCCGTTCGGATTGCGTGATGTTAGCGACCAGCAGTTGGGTGAAAAAATTGTTCGATGAGCGGGTTCCGAGTGTGAGGGATGTGCCGGGCTGGAGTTTGGCGGCGGTCGCCGCGTCAGGGTAGCTGCCGTATTCGATGTCAAACTCGAAGAGGGCCAGGCCGATTTGGCGGAGATTGCTTACAGTGGCAGTCTGGTCATCGATTTTACTATGGCTCCTTCTGGTCAATAGGGGGATGCAAAACAATCCCAAGATCGAGCCGATTCCAAGGATCAGGAGCCACACCAGTTTCTCCCGCGATTTTGTTTCCGCAGGCCCGGGGGACGGGGCGGGCGCGTCCGGCGGCGGTTGGGGCAGTGTCAGATCCGGCATCCGGGGATCTACGCAAAAACTTGGCACGGCGGCAAGACGAGGATTTTCCGAATCTCCGGGCACTGGCGATTGTATCAACCGGAATCCATACTAACGGCCACGAAACATCAGCAGCCTGAGGCCATTCGGGCAGACCAGACCCGTGCCGCCTCGTGTCCGACGACGCCGTCGAGTTTCCGGTACGCTTCTTTACCCGCATTTCGATCTCAGGTGAAGGCAAGATGCAGTCTCAACAGGCAATAGCCAACGCCGCGATTTTGGCTCCTAGCCAGGCAACCCCAGCGCGCTGTAGAACGCGCGCCGGACGGCGTCCGGCACGAAAGTATCGAACAACAATTTAAGATTCAGAACGATGATGATGGCGGCGGTGGTCCAGCCGAGAACCTTGATCCAGATGGGATTCACAAACTCGCCCATTTTCGCCTTCTCGCCGGTGAAGCGCATCAGCGGCCAGACGGCGAAGCCAAGCTGCATGCTCAGCACCACCTGGCTGGCGATCAATAGCTGGGTGGTTTTCCCCTCACCGTAAATTCCGATGACAATTACGGCCGGAACGATGGCGATTGCCCGGGTGACGAGCCGCCGCAGCCACGCGCGCATGCGGAAATTGAGGAAGCCCTCCATTACGATTTGCCCGGCGAGCGTGCCGGTGAGTGTGGAATTCTGCCCCGAGGCCAGCAGCGCCACGGCGAACAGCGTGCTCGCCACGCCCACGCCGAGAGTGGGGCTAAGGAGCTTGTATGCGTCTTGGATTTCCGCGACTTCGTGGTGGCCGTTCCAATGGAATGCGGCGGCGGCGAGCACCAGAATCGCGCCATTAATGAACAATGCGAACATCAGCGCGGCGGACGAATCGATCGTTGCGAATTTGATCGCCTCCCGCTTGCCGGGGATGGTGCGCTCGAAGTTCCGCGTCTGTACGATCGACGAATGCAGATAAAGATTATGCGGCATGACGGTGGCGCCGAGAATGCCGATGCTGACATAGAGCATTTCCGGGTTTTTCAGGATGTCCGCGGTGGGGACGAAGCCCAGCATCACGCCGGTCAGGCTGGGCTTGGCGAAGAACAACTCCGCCGCGAAACAGCCGGCGATGGTTACAATGAGTGTTACGACGATCGCCTCCACATAACGGAATCCCTTGTTCTGGAGATATAACACCGCGAGCACGTCCGCGCAGGTGATGACACAACCCCAGACGATGGGGATGCCGAACAACAATTGCAGGCCGATCGCGGAGCCGACGACTTCCGCCAGATCGCAAGCCGCGATGGCGAACTCACAAATGATCCATAGGAACCACACCGTCGGCGTGCTGTAATGGTCCCGGCAGGCTTGGGCGAGATCCCGACCGGTGACGATGCCGAGCTTCACGCATAGGTGCTGGAGCAGGATTGCCATCAGATTGGAAATCATGATGACGGAAAGCAGGGTATAACCGAACAGCGCGCCGCCGGCAAGGTCGGTGGCCCAGTTGCCCGGATCCATATACCCGACCGCCACGAGAAATCCCGGGCCGCTGAAGGCGGCGAGCTTTTTCCAGAACGATCCCTGGCCGGGAACCATGATGCTGCGGTGGACCTCGGGCAGGGAAAGCTGGCCGGCGGTGCGGCGCCAGCCGCGGTCGGAGGGTGGTTCCGGATCGGAATCGGAACTCGGCTTCGGTGACATGGCGGGAATTAGCCTCGCCTACATTTGGGACGCAAGGCTAATTTTCCGCCGCCGCGCGGGCACTCCGGTATCCTCACCCGCGGTCGGATTTGTCATACAACTTCCGATTCAAGGTGACGAAGGAATCGATCCAGCTCGTGAGCGGCCCGTCGGTTCTCTGGGTTTCCAGATACACCCATCCCGCCAGCGATCCGGCGATGGCACCGATGCAATCGACAATCAGATCCCACATCGTGTCCACCAGCCCGGATTTCTGCATGTTCAGACCGAAGAAGCCATCCATCGCGAACTCGATGATCTCCCATACCGCACCGATGGATACCGCAAATGAAAAACTCAGCACCGCCAGCGCCACCGGCGGCGCCGTGAAACGATCGCCCTCGAACATCATGAAGATTCCCAGAAATCCGATCAGTCCGAAGCCGACCGCGGATCCGGTGTGAAGGACGACGTCCCACCACCAGAAACGATTGTAGAAATTCCCGATTTCGCCGAGAAACAGGGTGGCGAAAACGAAGATGGCGATCGCCGCGGCGAAGCGCATCGGCAGTTTGATTTCGAAGCGGTTTGCAAAGACGATCGGCAGGATGGTTAGAAGCAAGGTGAGCGAGGCAACGAAAACCGTGCTCCACGAGCGGGAATAGATTGAGTAGGCGATCGAAATCGCCAGCGCCAGCCAGATGAGCAGGACGATCTTTGGAGTTTTTTCGGGCAGGTGCATCGCGCGAGGCTCCCACACCCCGGTTCGCGGGGCCACAGCGAATCGGGCGATATTGCTTGGATTTTGCCGACCGGCTACAGCAGCAGTGCGGATTTCGCCGCGGGAAAATTTTCTCCGATCCTTGTCCACAGTGCACGGAATCCGGCAGAATACGGGTGATAATGGAAACCGCGCAAACCGATCGGGAATTACTCCGGGCCTTCGCCGATGCCGGGGACCAGCACGCGTTCCGGCTGCTGGCGGAGCGCCACGCGGGTCTGATTTATCACACCGCACTGCGGACTTGGAACGACCGGACGCTCGCGGAGGATGTCTCCCAACGGGTGCTGGCGGCACTCGCTAACAAGTCCGCCAAAGTGCTGCGCGACGGCGTGCCGCTGTCCGCCTGGCTCCACCGGACAACCGTTCTCGAAATGAAATCCGCGCGCCGCGGCCAGGCCCGGCACCAACGGAAAAAGGAGGCGCTCATGCTGGAACCCGAAACCACAACCCCGTCTCCCGGCGACTCGCGCTGGCGGGACGCGCTGCCGCATCTGGATGCCGCCATCGACTCACTTCCGGAGGCCGACCGGCTTGTTCTGCTGTTCCATTACGTGGAAGAAATGACGTTCCCCCGGATCGCCGGGCGGCTCGAGAAATCCACCGTAGCCGTGCAAAAGCGGGCGCAGCGCGCGCTGCTCAAGCTCCAGCAAATTCTTACCCGTCGCGGCGTCGCGCTTTCGATCGGCGTCATCGCCGCCGGACTGACGACGGAAATGGCCAAAGCCGCGCCACTCGCATTCGTCACCGCGCTGGCCGCGAAGCCCGCCTTCGGAAAAGCCGTTACCCAAGCCATCGTCGTGAAAAAATCCACCATTGCCGCCATCGCCGCCACCGTCGTGCTCTGCGGGGTTCCGCTCGCCAGCCAGCAAGTGAAAATCCATCAGTTGGAAGCCCGGCTCGCTCGCCCGGAAATCGCTGCCGCCGGTTCCGAGCCTCCAGCCACGACGCGCGCCAATGTGGCATCCGGGACTTCCCGGCTCCGCACCCTTGCCAAAGATTTGCTGGGTCAGAACAAGGACATCGTCCGTTACATTGCCGCGGTCGATCTGATACGCGCCATGACAGACGAGGAGTTGGCCGGGCTGATGATCGAATGCGTCAACGCCGACCTCACCTCATTCGAGGAGCAGCCGATATTCAATTTCGCCTGCAACACGCTTGCCGAGCGCAACCCGGAAACCGCCTTGTCGGTTCTGTTGGAAAGAATTCCCAGATCTTTTTTCGGAGAAAAAAACTCGTTTTATTTCGATTTGTTTTCCGCCATCTTGAGAAACTGGGCGATGAAAGATTCACGAAGCGCGCTGGCTTGGTTCGATACCCATCTGGATGTCATCCGCAGCGTGCCGCGAGGTAAGGATTGGGAAGGCGGAGACCTGGCCGACGGCTTGTTGGAAAACAAGATGCGGCTCGGTCTCTCGCAAGCCTTCATCTTCACCGATCCAACCACGGCGGTCGAAATTCTCCGCCCAGTTCCTGGCTCTATGGTCATGCCGGAATTCGAGCAGCTCGGACGCTCGAATTCCAAAGAATGGAATGAACATAAAGATTCTTTCATTAGGGTCATCCGCGAACTGTTGCCGGGAGATGAGGCAAACAAACTCATTGGACGCTCCGCCAGTTCATCGATCACGATCGAGAATGGAATGCCGGACTTCACAGATTACGATAAATTTCTCGACCAACAGGACCTGTCCGACGCTGAGCGCGAAGCAGTGATTCTGTGGGCGGGCGCGTCTCCCATGAGTTCCTTCGCTTCCAAAGGCAAACTCCGGGAGGCAGCCCTTCGCTATCGGAAATGGGTGGCAACCCGTGGCATCGATCATGTGGATTGGCATGTCGGAGCCGCGCTCGCGACGATGCGAAACAACTGGAGCGGAGATTTTGAAGCGATTTCCAAACTTCTGTCCAAACCCGGCGATCCAGAGTTCCCGGACGAGGCGGTCGCGGGGTTTTTGGAGACGGTGGACAAGTCGAAATGCAATCCTGAACCGCTCCGCAAGCTTGAGGATCGATTGCAAAATTCAAGTTCAACCCAAACCCCATCCCAGCAATGAAACCCACGCTCATTTGCATTGGAATCGGGTTGGCAGCCTTGCTGGCTGGAGTGCGCCAGCACGCCCGGGTCGCGGAACTGGAAACGAAATTGGCGTCGAGAGATGACTTGTCGGAGGTTCGGCCGGCGGCTTTGCGAAGTGACGTTTCCGCCACCGTCCGGACCGGCAAGCCCCGCGCAAGATCGGCTCCGCCCACTGCGGCGGAGGTGGAACGGATCCTGATGGAGCTAGTGGGCAAGCGCAAAAAGACGGGGGTTACAGGCGGTCCGGGTGCTGTCATGGAGAATCGGGAAGCGTTCGCTGCGATCATAAACTTGGATCTCGCAGGTCAGAGGGAACTGATCACAAAAATCAGCGTTTCCACCGACCCGGGTTTCACTGACGAGTTATACAAATGTGAGCTGATCAATCTCACTCTCTGCGCGATGGCCGATCGTCATCCCGAAGCCGCGCTGGACATCCTCAATCATGCGGATGAAAGAATCGGCAAGTTTTTCAAACGTCGGATCTGGCCGGTGACGATGGTTCGCTATGTCATGCAGCGTTTGATCGCAGCGGATCCTGCAGCAGGAATGGATGAGCTCGTGGAGACGGTGAAGCGCGATCCGGATTCGTGGGGTGGTTCGGATGTTGCCGAAGCTGTGGATTCCGCCATTGACCAACAACCGGATGTGGTGCTTGAAGTGATCGCGAAACTTCCGGAAGACCGGCAATCCGAGTCGTGGCGACTGGCGGTGGAACGCGCTGGAACGGCCGAGAATCGGGAACGCGTTTTCGGGCATTTGCGCGAAAATCCTCTGTTGGATCGGAGCAAGATGTCAGGCATAGTCGGTCCTCTTTTGAGGAACATGAGAAAAGGACAATCATGGGAGGAGTTCGCCAGTCGGCTTGATGAAATGAATCTATCGGACGAAGAAAGCAAATGGATCGCGCCTGTCATGGAAGGCGCGGCCGAATTGGGCGAGGAGGGAAATGTCGCGAAGTGGTTGTTGAAATCCCTGCCAGCTTCGGAGGAGCGGGATTTCCTCCTGTGGCGGACGACGATAGGTTTCTGGCAAGCCTCGGATCCCGCGGGCGCGGCGGCGCTGCTGCTGGAACAGGGAATCGATGGGAAAGAGATGATGGAACTCGAGAGAAAGGGATATCTCCGGCCGACTCATTGAGGGAGGGAGTTTCGGACCGCGGTGCCCGTGGCGGCGGATTGCATCCGCCAAGCCCCGCACGGAACGATTTGAACGGATTTGGATTTTTTAAGGGATCGTTGGCGGGGCGTGGCGGCTGCAAACCGCGGCCACGCGCCGGCGCTTCGATTTTGGGTTGGTAGGACGGAGCAGGTTGGCATAGCGTGCCGGTCCCTGCGGGGAAAACATTTATGGAGATCAAGGGTGAAGAACTGGCGCTGGCCTGCGCGAAGGCGGCGGATGACATCAAGGCGGAGAACATCCGGGTGTGGGACATGCGCGGGGTCTCGAATCTCACGGATTACATGGTGGTGTGCTCGGGCACGTCCATGCCGCAGCTCCGGGCGATCTTGCGTGATGTGGCGGATACGGTGCGCGAGGAGCACGGGGTGAAGCCGGCTGCCAGCGAGGGCAAGGCGGAGACGCGCTGGGTGGTGCTGGATTACATCGATGTGATGGTCCACGTGATGGACCAGGAGCTGCGGGAATTCTACGGCTTGGAGGATTTGTGGAAGGATGCGAAGGAGGTCGAGTGGCAGCCGGTGGCGGGATGACCGGAGGATTTTCTGGAATATGCCGGAGCCGGGCGGCTCATACGTGGGCCAATGAGTGAATTCGCCGATCTAGTCGATGCACACTACCAAGCGCTTTTCCGCTTCGGTATGTCGCTGACGCGCAACGTGGACCGGGCGTCCGATCTGGTGCAGGAAACGTTCTGCATCTGGGCAGCGAAGGGTCACCAGCTCCGCGACCGGACGAAGGCGAAGACGTGGCTTTTCACGACGCTGCACCGGGAATTCCTGAGCCAGCGGCGAAAGGCATCCCGATTTTCCGACGAGCCGCTGGACGAGGCGGCGGTGGCGGCGACGGTAAGTCCCGACGAAGATGCGGATCGGCATCTCGACGGCCAGCGGGCGATGGAGCTGCTGGGCGAGCTGGACGAGAACTACCGCGCGCCGCTCGCGCTGTTTTATTTGCAACAACATAGCTACAAAGAGATTGCGGAAATCCTGGACGTGCCGATCGGCACGGTGATGTCCCGGCTTTCGCGCGGGAAGGAGACGCTGCGCCGCCGGATGACGGCGGAGCCTTCGAGCGCTCCGAAGAACATTTTACAACTCGAACCGGAGGGGCTGCACCGCCATGGATGAGACGCGCGCGCGCTTCATACTGAGCAGCTTCCGCCCGGACGGGCAGGATGCCGGGGATGCGGATTTCGCGGAAGCGCTGCAGCTCGCGATGGAAAATCGCGAGCTCGGCGAATGGCTGGCGGCGGAACGGGCGACGGATGCGGCTTTCGCGGAAGCGCTTGGCTCGGTGGAGCTGCCGCCGCATTTGCGGGAGGACATCCTGGCATGTTTGGCGGCCAGCCGGGGGGAAGTCCCGCAGGTTGTGGATGCGCTGGACGCGGCTTTGGTAGGGGCGTTTGCGGCGATTCAACCGCCGGCGGCGATGCGCGAGCAGATCCTGGCGGCGATGGACCGGACGGTGATGAAAGAGCGCCCGCAGCCGTCGATTTTCCGGCGTTGGACAATCCCCTTGGCAGCGGCAGCGGGCATCGCGCTGGCGCTGATCGTGACGCACGAGAATGCGCCGGACCTGGTGGCGAGATCGGCTCCGGTGCCGATCGAAGCGGTGAAAGCCGGCTTCGTGCGGACTTTCGAATCGCCCGATTTCTCGCTGGAGGAGGAGCAGGCGGATCCGGCGCAACTGGTCGCCCACTTGCGTCAGCGGGATTTGCCGTGTCCTGGCCGGATTCCCGCGGGATTACGGAAATATCCCTCGCTCGGCTGTCGGGAACTCAACATCGGCGGCAGGCGCGGATCGCTGATTTGCTTCAATCTTGGCGCCGACGGACTGGTCCATTTGGTAATCTTCCGCCGGGCGGATGTGGAGGGAAATCTGCCGGGCAAGGCAGATGCGGAAATCGTCCACAACGGCGATTGGTCGTCCACGCGGTGGGCGGCGGACGGCAGGGTCTATCTGGTGATGACCCACGCATCGCCGGAGCGGTTGGCGGAACTGCTGTGAAGCCCGGTGTCCGAATCGCGCTGCCGGTGAAGTGAAGTTCGCGGCCGGCTTCTTGCATCGGCTGCGGGTGAAACAGGCGGCGAGACGCCCCCGGCTCCTTGGCAAAAAAGTGGGACGCCGCCCTCCCCCCCGGAAAAGCGACGTCCCTTGGTTCCCCCCGCCGCTTTCCACACATGCGGCGGGGCGAAAGTCCGACGGAAAACCGTCAGGTAGGCCACTATCGGCCGTTGGCGGCGGGTTCCAAGGGGGGCTCTGCTCATTCTTATGTCGGGCTGCGGCTTACAGAGAAACCCTAGCAGCGCGGACTATTTTCATCAGCCCGCCAGGCCGTGTTGGATGGCGTAGCGGGTGAACTCGACATTCGAGGAAAGCCCCATTTTTGCGGAAATCCGGCTGCGGTAGGTGGCGACAGTTTTCTCGCTGAGAGCGAGTTGGCCGCCGATTTCCTTGATGCTGAGACCGCTGGCGATGAGCTGGAGGACCTGGAGTTCGCGGTTCGAGAGGGATTCGTGGCCGCTGGCGATGCCATCGCCGGCGAGATTTTCCGCCAGGCGCTCGGCGAGTTCGGGGCTGATGTAGCGGCGGCCGTCCAGAACGCGGCGGACCGCCTCCACGAGCACGTCGGCGGCTTTCATTTTCGAGACATAGCCGGAGGCGCCGCACTTGAGCGCGCGCACCGCGTAGTCCTGTTCCGAGTGGGAGCTGATGACGAGAATGGGCAGCGCCGGCTTCTCGCGGTGAAGGTCCTGAATGAGTTCCAGGCCGTTGCGGCCGGGCATGCTGATGTCCGCAATGACGAGTTCCCAGTCTTCCTTCAGACCCAGTTCGAGCCCTTCCCGGGCGTCGCCGGCCTCGCCGATTTCCACGCCCTCGAAATACTCTTCGAGCAATGAGGCAAGACCGCGCCGCACAATGGCGTGATCGTCGATGATGAGGGTTTTCATCGGATTCAGTTGGAGGAAACGTCGGTCGGCGGAAGCGGCACGGTGAGGAGCACGCTGGTGCCGGATTCGGAGCCTGGGCGGAACCGGACGCGCCCGCCGACTTGGCCGGCACGCTCGAGCATCCCGATAAGGCCCAACGAGTTGGGATTTGCCATGACGCCGGCTTCCATGCCCCGGCCGTCGTCCTGGATGGACAGGCTGAGGACGTTTCCCTCCAGCCCGAGGCGTGCGCGGACGTGGCTGGCCCCGGCGTGGCGGGCGACGTTGGTGAGGCTTTCCTGGAAGATCCGGAAGGTGGCGGTGCGGATTTCGTCGTGGAGGTGGGACGGGAAATCCTCGACGACCATCGAGCAGGGAATCCCGGTGCGCTGGGTGAAGCGGCCGGCCTCCTCGACGAGGGCGGCGCCCAGGCCCAAGTCGTCCAAGGCCGCCGGGCGCAGGCCGGAGGAAATCCGGCGGACGGAGGTAATGGTGGCATCGACCAGCTCATCGACGTCCACGAGCTGGTCGATGGCGAAGTTGAGCGATTGGTCGCCGCGGTCGCCAAGGCGCTTTTCCAACAGCCTCAGCTCCAGCTTCATGCCGGTGAGTAGCTGCCCGAGTTCGTCATGGATTTCCCGCGCAATCCTCGTCCGCTCCTCCTCGCGCAGCGTCTCGACGCGGGCGGAAAGCCGGCGGTAGCGGCCGGCATGTTCGCGTGCCTCGTTCATCCTTTCCGCTTCGGCCCGCCGCCAGCCGCCATAGGCCCGGCGTAGCACCAGATAGAGCAGAATCGCGGTGGTAAGGACGAAATTCAGGCCTTTGAGCGACTGGATGAGGGCGATCCGCGCGGGATCGAATGTGGTAGCCGAGAGGTAATGGTCCGACCCGACGATCCACGCGCTGGCGAGGATGAAATAAATCACCACAATGCGCACTTCCGGCAAGGTGCCGCCATCGGACGCGTCCATTCCCTGCGGCGCCGCGGCGGATGGCGTGATTCGGGATTCTGCGGCGGCTTGGTTCACAACCGCGCACCATAACCGGCAATCGGAGGCGGTCGAGCGACGATTTTCCCGCTTCCCGGCAGCGATTTTCCGGCCCGATCTAGCGGGCCGCGTCGAACATTCCCGCCTCGTGCTCCTCGCGGAACTGGCGGGTGTAAAGCGCGTGGTAGTGGCCTCGTGCGGCGAGAAGTTCATCGTGGGAGCCACTTTCCATGATGCTGCCTTTTTCGATTACCAAAATCCGGTCGGCGGTGCGGATCGTCGAGAGCCGGTGGGCGATGACGAAGCTGATGCGGCCGTGAAAAATCGCCTGCAATCCTTGCTGGATGAGCTGCTCGGTTTCCGTGTCGATGGACGAAGTTGCCTCGTCCATGACGAAAATCCTCGGGTTCGCAAGCAGGGCGCGGGCGAAGGAAACGAGCTGCTTCTGGCCGGTCGAAAGACGATTGCCGCCCTCGCCGACGTCGGTTTCGTAGCCATTTTCCAGAGCGCGGATGAAGCCATCGGCATTCACGGAGCGTGCGGCCTGCTCGATTTCCCCGTCCGTGGCTTCGAGCCGGCCATAGCGGATGTTCTCGCGGATGGAGCCGGCGAAGAGGTGCGGGCCTTGCAGGACGATGCCGAGATTGCTGCGATACCAGTCCAGCGAGCGTTCGCGCAGCTCGGTGCCATTGACGAATATGCCGCCGGCGGTCGGCTCGTAGAAGCGAGCCGCGAGGTTCACGATGGTGCTTTTCCCGCCGCCGCTGGCACCCACGAGGGCGATGGTTTGGCCGGATTTCACGGTGAGGCTGAAATCCCGCAGCACCGCCGCGCCGGTCTGATAGGAGAAATCCACATGACGGAAATCCAATTCGTCGATTTCCGCCGGACCGCCGTCGGGGGCGATATCCGCAGGGCGGCCGGGCTTGTCCCACTCGGCGAGATTCGCTCTAACAAAATCATTATCCCTAATGCCGGGCTGCGTCGCCAGCAGGCTGAGCACGCGCTCGCCCGCCGCCTGCGCGCCCTGCATCTGGACGAGCACTTGCGCGATCTGATTGATGGGATTGAAAAACTGTCCGGCATAGAAAATGAATGCCACCAACGTGCCCAACGACATGGTTCCGGAAATCACATCCGCGCCGCCGCGCCATAGGGCGATGCCGGCCGCCGCGCTGCCCAAAGTTAGAACGATGGGGATGTAAACCGCGGATTGCAGGGCGTTTTGAATCGAGGATCCATACATCTGCGAGGACAAGGTTTGGAACTCGCGCAGGTTTTCATTTTCGCGGACAAGTGTCTTGGTAGTCCGCAAGCCTTGCAACGACTCGGCGAACGAGGCGGTGATCATCGAGTTGTATTTCCGCGTCTCGCGGGAACTCAGCAGAAGCTTCTTTTGGAAATACGCGCTGATGAAGATCAATGGCGGCACCACCGACAGCACGAGCAATCCCAGCAGCGGATGCAATACCACCAGAACGATCGCGATCATCACCACCAAGCAAACCGCCCAGACCAAATCCAAACTGCCCCATGCGATGATTCGCGCGAGCTTGTCGCAGTCCGAAGTAAGCCGGGAAATCAGCCAGCCGGTAGGGCGGTGGTCAAAGTAGGCGAATTCCAACTCCTGCAGGCGCCGGAAACAATCGCGCCGGATGTCATGGCTAACATGATTGGAAAGCCCGCCGGCGGAGTTGATGAAAACCCAAACTCCTGCCGATAGGGCGATTGCCAGTATGGCATAGATCAGAATATGCGGTTGGAGATTTACCGACAATCCCGCGGCCGCCACATCGTCCACCGCGCGGCGGGTGATCAAGGCAAAGCTCGCATCGCACGTGGCGATCGATACCGCGGCGATGGCCAGCGGAACCAACAAGCGTTTGTAGGGCCGCGCGTGTTGGAACACTTGTTTCCATAACTTCAGATCCAGCCGGTCGCTGAACACATCCTCCTGCGGTTCCTCGTTCATGGCATGCGGGTTTCGGATTTCCGCAAATCGTCCTCGACGGCGTTCTGGATTTTCCAAAGGCGGCGGTAAAGGCCTTCTTGGCCGGCGAGCTCCTCGTGCGTGCCTTGCTGGATGATCCTTCCGCCTTCGAGCACGATCACCTTGTCGGCATGCGCCAGCGTGGAAAGCCGGTGCGCGATGACCAAGGTCGTACGCCGGCCATGGCGGCTGCGGAGGGCGTTGAGAATGGTGGATTCCGTGCTCGCATCCACCGCGCTGAGGGCGTCGTCCAGCAACAACACCGGCGTGTCCTGCAGGAGCGCCCGAGCCAGCGCGACCCGCTGC
>JBBSUD010000134.1:0-14620 GCA_038235225.1 Verrucomicrobiales bacterium | reverse complement strand
CGTGAACGCCTTGCTGTTGAAATTCGCCGAGCCGCAACCGAGCACCGTCACGGCTGACGATTTGATGCAATTATGGAAGAGCCAGATCGCTCCGCTGGAAAATGCCACCCATCAGATCGTCTGGTCACCACCGGCCACCCCGGGGACTCTAACGGTGGATGTGGACGCGATCCTGTCGGTCTTGCGGGAGTTGGTCCTCGACGGATGGTATCGTGCGGGGGACGGCATCTTGCAGGCGGCGATCAGCACCACGGGATCAAGCATACGTGCCGAAGTGCGGGAACCCCACCCAAAGTCGCTGCCCGCAGCGGAAGACATGGAAGAAGCAAGCCGGCTCGCCGGATTGAACGGAGGTACGCTCGAAGTCAGTGATGATATGGTTAGCGGGGACCGCGTGGTTACTCTTACGTTTCCTGCGGGATGATAAAGTAGCGTGCAAGCCACTCTTCCTTCTTTTGCTTTCATCCATCACTTGTAGCACCATGAATCTGGCCAGGTCCACCTCGCCTTAAACCATCATGATCATTGATGATCGGGAGCAGAATTTGCAGATTATCGGCACCGTGCTCTCGATGACCGGATACCAGATCATCGCCTCGAACGGCGGCTCCCCAAGCATTCGAGCGACTGGCGGCACCGTGGATGCGGAAGGGCGTTTCATCCAGATGAGCGCCGCCTGCCAGCGAATCTGGGGCTACCTGCCGGAGGAAATGATCGGCAGACAATACTTCGATTTCGTCCATCCCGAGGATCATTCCAAGACCCGGGTGATTGCTGCTGAACGCCATGAAGGCTGGCTCGAACGCAGCATCACGGCCGATTCCATCAGCCCGGCGATATTCCTAATGATGAATTCTCGTAGCTGGCGAGCAGATCGTGAAAGCGCTCGCCCTGGACGATGACGTGACCGCGCAGCGCGTCCGCCGCCGCAGGGGAATCTCCCGCTCCTAGAGCCTTGAGGATCTCGCGATGTTCATCCATGGACTGGCGCATCCGTCCCTTGGCGCGCAATTGCATTCGCCGGAACGGCCGCAACCGCCGCTGCAGGCGGCCTGCTTCGGCCATTAGGAAGCTATTGCCGGTGGCCTTGTAAATCCGTTGGTGGAAGTCCTCGTTGCTCTGGTAGTAGGCATCGGGATCGTTTTTCTCCATGGCTAGCTCGCAAGCCCGCGCGGCCACCGTCAGCTCCGCCAGATCGCCAGATGAGATACGCCGGGCCGCCAGCCGGCCGCACAGCGCTTCCAGCTCCGCCATGACCTCGAACATCTCGACCAGCTCGACGATTCCCGGGTGACGGACGAAAGCACCGCGCCGAGGAACGAGTTCCACCAGGCCGGAGCCCGCGAGCATCCGCAACGCCTCCCGCAGCGGAGTCCGCGAGACCTCGTAGCGACCCGCCAAACTCACCTCATCGAGCCGATCCCCGTCCTTGAACTCACCCTCGATGATCCGTTGCTCGAGGCTTTCCCGAATTTTTTCCGCACCGCGACTGGCCATTTGATGTGAAGCTAGCGACCCGGCGCGGTGAGTTCCAATCCCTATTTTGTATACAAAACATTGCGGTCGCGATCCGGATTTGCATTCTCATGCCACCCTTCCGCCGGTGTAGGCGTTTCAATTCATGGCTATTTACGGAACCGCCCTGCTATCCCTCTGCGTCATCTTCGGATCGATGACAGGCACCTTGCTCGGCCGGATGTTGGGCCTCAATGCCAATGTCGGCGGAGTCGGCATCGCGATGTTGTTGCTCATTTACACAAGCAATCGCCTTCGGAAAACCGGTATCCTGCAGCCACCTAGCGAGGCCGGAATCCTGTTCTGGAGCTCGATTTACATTCCGATCGTGGTTGCGATCGCCGCCACCCAGAACGTGCAGGCAGCCCTGCACGGCGGACCGGCAGCGATCATAGCCGGCGTCCTGGCGGTCGTGGCCTGTGTTTCACTCGTCCCGCTGATCTCGCGGATTGGGCGGGAAAATCCAAGCGGGGACGGCGATGCTTGAGTCCCTGAAATCCGTTCTCATCGACTACTCTCTGGTCACGGCGTTCGCCGTGGTGGGGATCACGGTGCTGCTTTCCTATGGCATCTCGGCGAAGCTGACGCGGGGCCGCATCCACGGCTCGGCGATCGCGATCTTTCTCGGCTTGGTGCTCGCTTGGCTGGCCGGGGAATCTACCAACGGCACCAAGGGCGTCGCGGACATTCCGGTGTTGGCGGGCGTCGGGCTGATGGGCGGCGCGATGCTGCGCGACCTCGCGATCGTCGCCACCGCAATGGGTGTGCGAATGGACGTCCTGCGGAAAACCGGTCTCTGCGGGGTGGTCTCGCTGCTCGCGGGCGTGTTCATTTCCTTCGCCATCGGTGCCGTGGTGGCCTACGCGTTCGGCTATCGGGACGCGGTCAGCATGACAACCATAGGCGGCGGCGCGGCGACCTATATCGTCGGCCCGGTGACCGGCGCAGCGCTAGGCGCGAACTCGGACGTGATCGCGCTCAGCGTGGCGGCCGGGCTGGTGAAATCGATCCTGGTCATGATCGGCACTCCCTTCATCGCGAAGACGATAGGTCTCGACAACCCACGCAGCGCCTTGGTTTTCGGCGGTCTCATGGGCACCACCAGCGGTGTCGCCGGCGGACTCGCGGCCACCGACCCGAAGCTCGTCCCCTATGGCGCGATGACCGCGACTTTTTACACCGGCCTCGGCTGCTTGCTCGGCCCGTCCGTCATCTTTTTCCTCATTAAACAGATCCTCTGATTTGAAAGAACTTCCGCTCATCGTCCGCGCCCGCACCCACGGGGACCGCATCGCCATCCGCTCCGGGGGCACCGATTCGACCTATGCCGACCTGCTCGCCGCCTCGGCCGGACTGGCCGCCTCCTTGCTGGGAGAAACCACCGACCTCGCCGAAGCTCGGATCGCCTTCATTGCACCCGCCGGATTCGACTATTTTTTCATTCAATGGGCGATCTGGCGCGCCGGCGGCGTCGCGGTGCCGCTTTCCTCCTCCGCTACCGAACCGGAACTCGAGCACGTCCTCAGCGACTCGCAGGCCGCTCGTGTGATCGCCATTTCCGGTCATGCGGCCAAGCTGGCCCCGCTCTGCGGCCGGATCGGGCTGCCCCTGATTTCGCCGGCTGCATCAGCCTCCCGCGAGCTGCCGGAAATCGATCCCGCCCGCCGGGCGATGATCCTTTACACCAGCGGCACCACCAGCAAACCCAAGGGCGTCGTAACCACCCACGCGACGATCCAAGCGCAGATCGAGGCACTCGTCACCGCCTGGGAATGGAGCGGGAATGACCGCATCCCGTTGTTCCTGCCGATGCATCACGTCCACGGCATCATCAATATCGCGGCCTGCGCGCTGTGGTCCGGCGCGACCGTCGAGACCTTCGCGAAATTCGAGACCGCCGCGATTCTCGACCGGGTCGCGGCCGGAGCCTACTCCGTCTTCATGGCGGTCCCGACGATCTACGTGAAATTGATCGAAGCCCTCCAATCGCCCGATTTCAGCGGCGACCTCGGGCAGGAAATCCGCGCCGGCTTCGCCAAAATGCGCCTGATGGTATCCGGCTCGGCCGCGCTGCCACCCAGCGTCCATGGAAAGTGGCATGCACTCACCGGCCAGAGCCTGCTCGAGCGCTACGGCATGACCGAGACCGGCATGATGATTTCCAATCCCTACCACGGCGAACGCCGTCAAGGATCCGTCGGACTGCCGCTGCCCGGGGTGGAAATCCGCCTGAAATCCGAGCACGGGAACGTGATCGCCACCGAGGACGAACCGGGCGAAATCCAAGCGCGGGGACCAGCCATCTTCTCTGAATACTGGAACCGTCCTGAAACAACCGCCGCGTCCTTCGACGACGGCTGGTTCCGCACCGGCGACATGGCGGTGCTTCAGGACGGCTACTACCGGATCATGGGGCGGCTTTCCTCCGACATCATCAAGAGTGGTGCATACAAGCTGTCAGCCTTGGAAATAGAAGCCGTGTTGGTCGAACATCCCGCCATCCGCGAGTGCGCCGTGATTGGCGTCCCCGATGAAACGTGGGGCGAACTCGTCGTCGCAGCCATCGCGTTCGAGACGGGTGCGGAAAGACTTGATCTCGAATCGCTGAACGGCTGGTGCAAAAATCGCCTTTCCCCCTACAAAATCCCGAGGCGGCTCGTAATCGTTAACCAGCTTCCTCGCAATGCGATGGGCAAGGTGACCAAACGCGCCCTCGTCGCCTCGGCAGGGGAATCCGGCGAGCCGTGATTTCGAGCCATCCGGCCTTTGTATTCAATTGGCAATTCTTGTATACAATTAGATTGACTCACCTGCGGCTCCTTTCATGTTCCGTCACATGACGCGCACAAATTCTCATCGTCTTGCGATTCCAGCCCTGGCCACCATCGCGCTGCTGGCTATTCCCACGGCAAACGCCGCTTCCTACCTGATTGATTTCGGGATCACTGGCAACCCGGCTTCCGGATCACCCACCGCCAGTCCGGACGCGGTGAACGGGAAGTTTTGGAACAACGTCACGTCCACCACCACCGCCACGACCATCGGGGGCGGCACCTACACTTATACGGGTTTTGTGGACAAGGACAGTGGAGTCGCCTCGACCGTCGGCCTTACGATCAACACTCCGACCACGGGTGCGAACCGATGGCTCTCCGCCGGAATCGCGCAGGGCGGCCTGAACAGCAACACGCCGGCACTGGGCGAACTCGGCGTCGCGACCGCCACCCAAGACTTCTTTTTTGTCGAAATCAACGTCGGGAACGGAACCGTGGGAAGTTCCACGCTCACCATTACCGGACTCAACCCGAGCGGACTCTATGACTTCGCCCTCTTCGGCACCCGCAACACCGCCGAAACCCGGTTCACCCGCTACAGTGTCACGGACACCAACGGGCTTCACTTCTCGGATCTCCAAACCTCTGGAGCGGGTGCCGGCACTTCCAGCACCGGAAATAACGACGACCTCGCCGCCTTGAACGGCCTCGTAGCCGACGGTTCCGGCAACCTGACTCTCACCGTCCAGGCCCAGACCAGCAATTTCGGCTACCTCGGCGCGATGCGGATCACCGCCGTCCCGGAACCCACCGCGCCGCTCCTTCTCGGTCTCGGCGGCCTCGCCTTCCTCGCCCGCCGCCGCCGCGCCTGATCATCCACTTACCGCTCCAGTGCCGCGCCTCTCCGGACGCGGCATCTTTTTTTCCCAACCGAATTCCCAAACCCCGTGCAACCCATGATTCGAACCCAATCCCCGGTCCGCCCGCTGCTTCTCGGCGGACTCTTCGCCGGCCTCGCGACTTTCGCCCAAGCCGGAACCTTCCGCATCGACTTCGGCATCGCCGCCGGAAACCCCGCCCAAGGCGCACCCACCGCCAGCCCGGACTTGAACGGGAACTACTGGAACAACGTCAATTCCACCGCCGTCGCTGCCGACATCGCCGGCGGCACCGGCCTGCGTCTCGCCAACCTCGTCGATACCGCGAATGTGAAATCGCCAGTTTCCATCACGCTATCGGGCGGTTGGAAATCTTCCGGCATCGGCAACGGCGGCCTTACCGCTCCGGACCCGACGCTCCTCGGCGACATGGCCATCGCCACCGCCACCCAGGATTACTATTTTGTCGAGGGGCCCGGATCCAAAAACGTCCTCACCGTCAGCGGCCTCAATCCCGAAAAACTCTACAATTTCCGTTTCTTCGGCACCCGAAACACCACCGACATCCGCCAGACCACTTACACCCTCACCGCTCCCGGCGGCTCCGGTTCCGTACCGCTCCAGACCTCCGGCGCGGGCAGCGGAAGCGCGGGCAACGGCAACGACAACACCATCGTCGAGCTCAACGGCGTCCAGGCCGACACCGCCTCGCAGGTCCGCCTCGAAGTGGCCGTGACCGGCGGAAATTTCGCTTACCTCGGAATCATGGAAATCATCGAGGCAGGCGCGGCACCGCGGCTCCCGTCCTCGCGCACCGTCCGCGTCGATTTCGGCAGAAACAACGGTATCGACGGCGACCCCGTCACCAGCCCGGACAGCTTCGGCAACCGGTGGAACAACCTGTTCTCCGATTTCCTCGTCACCCCCGGCCAATGGAAATCCGGCCTGGTCGCCACCGACAACACGCCCACCTCCATCGGCGTCGCCCTTTCCGCCGGCTGGAAGGCCAACGGCAGGGCGAACGGCGGCCTCTTCGCCCCGAACGGCCCGACTTCCGCCCTGCTCGCTGATTTCGCCGTCGAGGACGCCACCGAGGACTACTACTTTGTCGAGGGTGCCGCCGCCAAGGCGACCCTCACCCTCACCGGCCTCAATCCCGCCAAGCGCTACAACCTGCGCCTCTTCGGCACCCGCAATACCAATGCGGAAGTCCGCAAGACCACCTACAAGTCCACCGCCAGCAGCGGCGTCCAATCTGCGGAACTCCAGACCTCCGGCAACGACATCGGCAGCGACGGCGCATACGACGGCAACGACAACACCATCGTCGTCCTGCCCGAAATCCAGCCCGATCTCTCCCGCGAAATCCTGCTGGAAGTCTCCACCACCGCAGGCGGCTTCTCCTACCTCGGTGCCTTGGAAATCACCGAAAGCATCGCCACCGTGCCCACCTTGGCCGCCACGCCGCCCGCCACCGAACCGACCATCGTGCGCTGGGTCCAGCAGGACGTCCTCGACCCGGTCGCGCCCGGTTCACTCGTCTTCGCCGGCAGCTCGAGCATCCGCCGTTGGGAGCAACTCCAGCGCGATTTCGCCGACTACCGCATCACCCAGCGCGGCTACGGCGGATCCTTGCTCGACCGCCTCGACGATGTCTCCGGCTACATCGTCCGGCCCTTCAAGCCCTCCGCCATTGTCATCTGGTCCGGCACCAATGACGTCAAGGGCGCCGGCCAAACCGGTGCCCAGGTTAACGATAACTTCCGCGTCTTCGTCGGTAACGTCCGCTCCCAACAACCGAACGTGCCGATCTTCTTCCTCGGCATCACCCCGACACCCGCCTACGCCCTCGACGCTCCGGCCGATCTCCGCCGCAAGGACGCCAACACCCAGGTCAAGGCCACTTGCGACGCCGACCCCACGCTCCACTATGTCGATCTGCCATCCTTTTTCGAAGACGTGCAGGCGGTCATGCCCGCCGAGTTCCAGTCCTATTACTCGGATGACAGCCACTTCAGCAAGAAGGGCTACGGCGTTTGGAAATCCATCCTCCGTCCGCAGCTCAAAGCCGTCATCGCACCAAACAAGGTTTTCACCCCGAATGTCAACGCCCCTGCTGTCGGGGAAAGCACCTACTTCGACTTCGGCCCGAACGACGGCACCAACGGCGACGCCACCATCGGCGCCGACGCCCGAGGGCACTTCTGGAACAATTGGCACGCCACCAACGGCGGCGGCACCGTGAACTCCGGCGAGCACCTCGCCAACCTCGTCAAAGCCGACGGTTCCAACTCCAGCCTGAGAATGACCATTACCGGCGGCTATCTCGTCAACGGCAAGCTCAACGGCGGACTTTTCCCGCCCAAGGGCCCCACCGTCCCGCTGCTCGGCGACCTAGCCGTCGCCACCGCCACCCAGGACTACTTCTTCTCCAACGGCGACGACCTTTACAATCTGGGCAGCGACGACGTCCCCGGCGGCTTCATGATCGAGGGCCTCAACCCCTCGCTTTCCTACGAACTCCGCATCTTCGGCACCCGTGACACCACCGAGACCCGCGTCACCCGACACGCCGTCTTCGGTCTGAACACCAGAACGAGAAACCTCCAGACCAGCGGAGTCGATATCGGCAGCAACGGCACCTACGACGGCAACGACGACGAGGTTGCCGTGATCACCATCGTCCCCGACGCCTTCGGTCAGATCTTTGTCGATCAGACCGCGCTCGTCAGCCAGTTCGCCTACATCGGCGCGATGGAAATCAAGGCTTCTACCCAACTCACCGCCATCGACTTCTGGCGCATCGGCGAGTTCACCTCCGCCGACCTCAACAACCCGGCTCTGGAAGCCACCCTCTTCGGCAACAACGCCGACCCCGATTCCGACGGGCGCAACAACCTGCTCGAATACGCCACCGGCACGGAAGCCCAAATCAGCGACGCCGATCCCACTACCGGAGCGCTCGAGCAAGTCGGACCCGACCAGTTCCTCACCCTGACCTACCAGAAGAACCAGGCCGCGACCGACATCTCCTATCAGGTCGAAGCCAGCGACGACCTCGAATTCCACGAGAACATCGCCGACGCCTTCCTCTCCGCCGCCGGTGGCTTGGAAATCCGCAAGGCCTCGGTCCCCGTCACGGGATTCCCCAAGCGCTTCCTCCGCCTCAAGGTAGAGCCGACGACCATCTTGGTCGATTAGTCGATCATTCACTCGATCAACCCACCCAGGTCGCGGCAATTGCCGCCAACCTCGGTGGGTTTTTCGTCGGCTTGGGCAGCACCAGCAATTCCGCTGTTTCGTTCGGCCTATCGAATCCGATGATGGCGGATCTGCCTTCCAAAAATCCGATTCGCCCGGAGACAGAACTAACCATTATGCAGTCAACCCATGTCGTCGGTCCGAACCATCGACTGTGAATAATAAAATCCAAAGACCGAGCCCTTCGATGACCCCTTCGATGATAGTCGGAACTGACCCCTTCGAGACCCCTTCGACGCCGTCCGTCACGGCGAACAAGGTGCCCGATTCCACCAAAGCCTCAGCACCTACCTCGGCGGAAATGGCCGCTCGAAACTCGGCACCATGTCCGGCGTGAAAACCGAAGTCGGCTTCCTCACCCTGCCCGATGGCCGCGAATTCACCTTCGCCTTGAGGGCAAATGGCCTCGCACTCGATGTGGACTTCTGGCCCCTCCGGGAAAAGCTGCTCAACGCGGGACGCGATGCGAGGTAGTCCCGCCGTCGCAGAAATCCGAAGGCCCGACCACTCATCAGCCCGGGGCATTGTCCCGGCGGCACTCCTCGCACCGGCAACCTCAAGCGTTTACAAAATCCACTGATCACCCATCTTCCCCTGATGAATATCAATCTGCCGGAGCCGGAAATCGTCACCCGCGAGGGCAAACCGGTTTCCGTCATCCTCCCCATCGCGGTGTATCAGGAAATACTCGAGCGCCTCGAAGACGCGGATGACATCGAATGGCTCAAAAAAGCGCGGGAACTGCCTCGGTCCTTCCGGAAACTGGATGATGTGCTGGCTGATCTGGGAGCCTGAGGATGTATCAGATCCTGATAGAGCGCTCGGCGGAGAAGGAACTCAAGAAAATCGCTGCCGAAGAGCGCCCGAAGATGGCGACGGCCATGCGCGATCTCTCCAACGATCCGCGTCCCAGCGGCTGCCGCAAACTCGTTGGATCCGACAACGACTGGCGGATCAGCGTCGGCAATTACCGCGTAATCTACGAAATCGCGGATCTAGTCCGCATCGTTAGGATCGTTCGCGTCCGCCATCGCAAGGACTCCTATCGTTGAACTCAGTTGCCGGCGGGCCGAATTCGCCGGCCGGTGCAGCACAATCTTCCGCGGCCTCGTCAAATGCGCCTGCCGCCGACTCCGCGGCGTTGCCGGAAATCATCGACCACCTCCACCGCGTCAACGACAACCTCGAAGCCCAATGCCTTTTCCTCACCTTGGGGCATCCGCGCGAAATGCGATCCATCCGCAGCGCTGCGCGATTACTGGGAAACCCGCGGCATCGCCTTCACCGGCCTGCGCCTCATCGATGGCAGCGGCCTGGCCCGCGCGAACATGATCCGCCCGCTCGATCTCGCCCGCATCAACCACGCCGTCCGCCATGGCGGGCAGGGCGCCCGATTCCACCAAAGCCTCAGCACCTACCTCGGCGGAAATGTACGCTCGAAACTCGGCGCGATGTCCGGCGTGAAAACCGAAGTTGGCTTCCTCACCCTGCCCGATGGCAGCGAATTCACCTTCGCCCTCATGGCCAACGGCCTCGGCCCCGATGTGGACTTCTGGAGCGTCCGGGAAAAACTGCTCACCGCGATCCGGGCGGCGGAGTAACCTTCATGTTCGCCCTGTTCGCTCCGGCGATGGATGGAAGAATCCGCTCAATTGCAATGCGGTCCCCAAGATGCCACTCTCCGCTCGTGAGCACGATTACCCTCAGTCTGCCGGACGAAGACCTCGCCTTTTTGCGGAAACTTTCCAAGGAGGAGGGAACTTCCGCCGAGGAACTGCTCGCCCGTCAGGCCCGCAATTTCCGGCGTGTCATGGAAGCGCCCCTCCCGGCGGCGGTTGCCGCAGCGACCGGGATCATCGCCGCTGACTTGGACGTGGAAACGGAAATGGCCGAACACCTCGGACGCAAACACCTGTGAGGGTTGTCGTGGACACAAACGTCCTGCTGGACGTTTTTCAAAACCGAGTGGCTCACTAAGGCTCAGCGAGCCATCGCCGGGAAATGAGCTGGAGGGAATTCCGGGCCGCGTGCAGATGGCGGCCTTCTTCGGGCAGATGTCGTTGGACCAGACCGGGATGCAGGCATAACGGGCTCCTTGGGTGACCAGCCCGCTCCCCGCGAAGAAATCGACAAAAGTTGGAGAGTCGTTTTCAAAATTACTTTCAAACAGTTTTGGGGCGCGAGTCAACCTTGGAGATCGGATGAGATCGATGGGTGACGTTGGCGGGCGGGAGGAATATCTTGAAAACCGAGGACCAACCTCGTTCACTGCTCAAAATATCACCATTTCCGCAATGTCTTCAATGTTTCCTATATCGAAATAAATTCTAGGGTCTAAAGACTTGGCTGGATCGATCAAGAATATCAGTCGAAATTCCTTTTGCGGCTCGTATTTGGAATCTTTGATGAATATGAGATCAATTGTCTCGCTTGATGGAGGTATCGTATTATTGTCACAGTATATTATTTCTCTTCCATAAAAATCACAACCATGTTGGCTTTCGGTGGTTGGGTGCGCTGCTCTACAGATGTATTCTAATCGCCTAAAAAACTCACGAGCATCTTTGATCATTACACAGCATTCCGCCGCAAACTCACTCAGTAATTCCTTGTTATTTTTGGTTGATGCGCACCACATATAGTATTTCAAATCCCCTCCGTCTCTTCCCTTTAGTGGGAAATTCACGTTTATATTAAAAACATTCTTTAAAGTTTGGAAATCGCTTCCAACAAGAATTGCATGGTTTTCGGAGTCTGGATTATATTTCCTGTGAATCTCATCATCCTGCTGTCCCACGGTCAGCACAGAATCTTTGTAAGTTTCGGCTATTGCGAATGAGACTTGACCATTTTTTATAAAATTTTCCATGTGATCTCTTTTCCCATATTTGTAGATTGTAAATCCTCCCGGCATTTGCTTGAGCCTATCTTTTAAGGCGCTTTTTATTTGGATCGGCAAGGATTCATTTTCTACTGTTGGAGAACTCAGTGTGTTATCTGTAAATGAAGGAGCTATTTTCATTGAAATTAGTGTTTATGAATAATTTCTGCGTTCACGTGACTTTTTGGATTCCTGTCAGAGCGTTTCCCCGATCAAAGCGCGAATACTGAAATCCATGGCCTGATCTTGTTCAACTGACCCTGTTCAAGCGGTTGTGGGAGGCGAGACCACCAAGGCGTTTAGTTCGGGGTTGGAGACAAACTATCTGTTGGAATTTGAGGAGTGGTTGTCATTGCGGCTGGTGGAGGGATGTCCACCTATGTCCTGTTGGGCTTTTAGCATCCTCTTTAGTCGCCATTGATTGATGATAATGCCAACGGTTGCAACAATAACCCCTATAGCTATAAGCGTTATTATTGTGTAGAGAAGATTTACAGCTGCTTGAAGCAGAAATTCTGTCCATGACGCGAAGGAACGCAGCACAAAAGTTATGATGGGGACGAGTAAAAGAGCTGGAATTCCGATAAGTAGAGCAAGCAAAACATTAAGTCTGAGCCATCCACGTAAGCCCCCTTCGGGGGAGATTCCATATTCCAACTGAAGAAGCTTGTAGCGGAAAACCTCGGCAGATCTTTGGATAGCAGGTAATTGCGGGAGTCCGGAGTCGACTTTAGGCTTTGGTACCGGTATAGGTTGCCAAGCGCTTTTCATTGCGCCTGAAAGAGTTTCCTTTATGGAACGGGAGAACTCTTCGTCTTTTCTCGCCAAAGCAGTCGATTTCCTATCTGGGGCAACTTTATCTAGATCTTCCTTACTCATTGTTTTCACTGGTTTTTTCCTCAGCCTCTTTTTTCGCTGATGAGCCGAGTGCTACTCCAAATACGAGCAATCCGATAGCACTTACGCCTACGATCCAGGCGATTGTTTGCCATGTTGACTTACTATCCTCAGCTTTCTTGCGGGCCTCTTCAGCGGCCTTGCGAGCTTCTTCAGCTACTTTTCGTTCCTGTTCTAATTGAATTCTTCTCTCCTGCTCATACTCGAACTCCGACTTACTGTGGCATCCAGAAAGCAGGGTAATGCAAAGTAAGGACAATGCGATATTATTTTTCACAGTCAGGTAATTATAGTTAATGTTTCGGGCTACAAATGATCACAGTCCCATCGCCCGGTTCAGGGGCAGCGAGAAGGTCTTCCGGATGGGCCTGCTGGAGTCGTGGGAGGCTTCCCAGATGCCGTCGGCTGCGTGCTGGATAGCGGCGCGGCGGGTATTGATGGTAGTGAGGAGGGTGCCGCGGTCGGGGCGGGAGAGTTTCATGGGTGGATCAGGCGGCGGAGGTGTTAGATCGGGCGGGCTCGATGCCGGAGACGAGTTGCTCGCGTTTGCGGGCAAGGGCGCGGAAGTCGCATTCCACCTGGATGCCGTGCCAGAAGGTGTCGGACTGGTCGAAGAAGACACCGAAGCGGATGGACATGGCTGGAGTGACCGCCCGCTTGCCGAGGACAATTTCGTTGATCGCCCGCGGCGGCACGCCGATGGCGCGCGCCATGGAGTTCTGCGAGATGCCCATGGGTTTGAGATATTCCTCCAGCAGGATTTCGCCAGGCGAGATGGGAGTTTTCATGGGCTATAACGTGAGGCGTTATGGAAGGGCGTCAATGGTAATCTACGATGACAACTTCGGCCGGTCCCGCATCCGTCCAGCGAAAGGCGATGCGCCACTGGTCGCTGATGCGGATGGAGTGGAAGCCGGCAAAGTTGCCCTTGAGGAGTTCGAGGCGGTTGCCGGGCGGCACGGAGAGGTCGGTAAGGCGGGCGGCTTGGTTCACTTGAATGAGTTTCCGGAGGGCGATCCGCCCGATAAATGCGAAGCGTTTGTTGGACTCCGTGCGGAACAGTTGCTCGGTATCGCGATCGTCAAAGGACTGGATCATGGGTTCGGGACCGGGTGGAGGATCTTTCCCGCGCGGCGGACGGGTGGGCGGGGTGGGGGCGGGTTTTCAAGAGCAGTTCCTCACAACCCCATCGCCCGGTTGAGCGGGAGGGAGAAGGTCTTGCGGGTGGGGCGGTTGGTGTCTTCGGTGGGGGGCCAGAGGGCGTCGGCGGCGTGTTGGATGGCGGCGCGGCGGGTGTTGATGGTGTTGAGGAGGGTGTCGCGGTCGAGGCGGGAGAGTTCCTTGTCGCGGGTGGCGTCCTGCTGGGTGGCTTCGCTGCCGGTGTAGGCGGTGAGGAGGGCTTGGACGGCTAGGAGTTTGTCCGGGGATTTGAAGCCGGGGAGGCTGTCGGCGGTGGCGCGGGCGAGGAGGGAATTGGCGCTCTGGAGGAGGACGGAGCGGCTGGCATCGAGCCGGGTGCCGATGAGGTAGCCATCGGTGGGGAAGTTGGTTTCCGGGTCGCCGTCCTCGGCGAGCATCTGGTGCTTCTGCTTGGCGGCGCTCTGGATGCGCTTGAGGGCGGAGACGAGCCGCGCGGCGGCGGTGGCAGCCGCGGCGGTGGCTTGTTTGGAATCGACGCCACCCTTGCCGGTCTGGCTGGCGCGGTCGCGCGCCTCGGCGATGGCGGCGGCAAGGCCGTCGAACCACGCGGGGGTGATGTCCTGCTCGGTCATTTCCGCAGGGTGGCTGCGGGCGGCGGCGAGGACGGATTCGGCGGTATCGAGGGATTCGAGCTGGCCTTGGTTGAAGTAGCCGCGCGCTTGGGGTGCGGCGGGAGCGGGATTGGTAGCGGAGTCGGCGGGCGGAGCTGGATCGGTGGCGGACATGGATTTGCGGGTTCTGGTAGTTCGGGAAATCGAACGCCTATCCGCTAGAGAATGGAGGGCCGGATTGCACGGATTTTCGGCCGGAGGGAAGGAGAATCCTGGGTGGGGCGGGTGGTTTTGGCCGGATATTTGGGCAAAACAAGGTTCCGCGGTGGGAAATCGGGGCACCGCGGTGGGACTCGGTGGCGGGGCGGTGCAAATACCCGGCATCGCGGTAGCCGGTGAGGATTCCGCAGGGGGAAAACGGGCTTCCCCGGTCGATACATGTGTTTCCGCAGTGGCTTCTGAATTGAAAACGGTGGATTTTGGAGGAACCGCGGTGCGAGGCGTTGGATTTTCCCTGGGAAACGATGGCTCTGTGGTCGGAAAATGAGGGGCCGCGGTGGGTTTGGTAGATCCTGCGTTTGCTGGCGATGGTGGCGATGGCGAGATGGGGATGATGGCGGGGATTGGCGGGGATTGGCGGGGATTGGCGGATGCAATCCGCCG
>JBBSUD010000133.1:0-14775 GCA_038235225.1 Verrucomicrobiales bacterium | reverse complement strand
TGAAAACCAGCGCGCTGATACCCAAACGCAAGCCCCGGAGTTGTCCGCGCACCCTGCGCCAACCGGTGAAAGACTGGCCGAAGACCAAACGAGCCGAATCGAAACCGCTGGTGAAATTCATCAAAATCACCAGTCCTTAACGGCATTGACCTTCAGGTTGCTCTTCTGCGTCGTTCCAGTTGCGGAAGAGCAACCTGAAGGTTGAACTCCGGGCGGTCCCGTGAACTTAGATCGCCCTTGTGCGAATCTTCTCGAAAATCCCATGAACCACTGGTTCGACGCCCACAACCACCTCCAGGACCCGCGCCTCGGCGATGCCGCATCCGTCGTCTCGGCCATGCGCGAGGCGGGAGTCGGCCGCTGCGTTGTCAACGCCACCCGCGAGGATGATTGGGAAAATGTTTCCAAACTCGCAGTTGATTACGCGGATTTCGTAATCCCCGCCTATGGCATCCACCCTTGGCACGCCCACACCGCCAGCGATGGATGGCAGGATCGTCTCAGGAAATTGCTGAAAGAAAATCCGCATGCGTCCATCGGCGAATGCGGCCTCGACCGCTGGGTGGAAAGCCCGGAAATCGAAGTCCAGCGCCCCATCTTTCTCGACCAGTTAGCCATCGCGCGCGAGCTGGACCGCACCGTCACGATTCATTGCCTGAAAGCATGGGGGCCGCTGTTCGACGCGTTTCAGGAAAGTCCCCCGCCCCGCCGGTTTCTCATGCATTCGTATCATGGGTCGATCGAGACTGCCCGCCAGCTTTTGGAAATGGGCGCGTGGTTTTCCTTTTCCGGCCATTTCCTCCAGGAGCGGAAATCCTCGGTTAGAGACACGTTCCGCCAGCTCCCCCACGATCGCATCCTGTTGGAAACCGACGCGCCGGACATGCTCCCGCCCGCCGATGCCATAACTCATCCGCTGCCATCCGGATGCAATCATCCGGCGAATTTGCCGTCCATCGGCCGCCGTCTTGGCGCCAGTCTGGAACGCCCGGACATCGCCGCGCTCACCCGCCGGAACGCCGAACGCTGCTTCGGATTCCGGAGCCCGCTCGGGAATGACTTGCCCCCTCCGGCCGCCGCGGGAAGGCTCCGCGGCTCATGAAACGCGTGATCATCCACACCGACGGCGGCTGCAAGGGGACCCCGGGAAAGGGCGGCTACGGCGTCGTGATGGTCGCCGGCAAGCACCGCAAGGAACTCTCCGCCGGCTACCGGATGACGACCAACAACCGCATGGAACTCCGCGCCGCGATCGCCGGGCTGGAGGCGCTGCGCGAGCCGTGCGAGGTCGTGCTTTACTCGGATTCCAAGTATGTGGTGGACGCCGTTTCCAAGAACTTGATTTCCGGCTGGCAAAAGCGCGGATGGAAAAAAGCGGACAAGCAGCCGGTGAAAAATCAGGATCTCTGGCTCGAATTGATAGCCGCGATGGAACCTCACAAAATCGAGTGGCGCTGGCTGAAAGGCCACGCCGGCCACATCGAGAACGAGCGCTGCGACGAGCTGGCGAATCTCGCCATGGCCGGCGGCAAGCTCGCGGATGACTCCGGATTTCAGCCCGCGCGCGGATGACGGCGGCCGGAAAATCCCGCTGGGCCGCGCGGCTCGGTGTCTTCGGCGATTTACCGACGAGGCTGGTGCTGCGCGCGCTGCACGTCACACCGTCGTTTCTCGAACCGGTGGTAACCTGCGGCTGGACACTGCTGTTTTTCGGAATCGCGAAGAATCAGCGGCGGGCGGTGGCGGGAAATCTGCGCGCGCTCCATCCCGGCTGGGGCGCGCTGCGCGGCACGGCCGGCGCATGGCTGGTTTTCTGGAATTTCGCACTGACTTATGTGGATGCGCTGCGTTGTGAGACCGGCACCGGCGCCGTCGATTGGTGCGTCGAGGGATTGGAAAACATGGAAAAACTCGCCAACCGCACCGACGGCTGCATCGTTCTAACCGCTCACATGGGCAACTATGACATCGCCGCGCCGATGTTCGCCGCGCGCTTCAATCGCACCCTTCACACCGTCCGCGCGCCCGAACGCGAACCCGACACCCAGCGCCTCCGCGAGGCGGAAATCCGGCGCAAGGAGGCCGCCAATCCGCATTTCCGCACCCACTACAATCACGAGGGCAGCCACCTCGGCGTCGAACTCGCCCGCGTCCTCGGTCAGGGCGAAATCGTCGCCGTGCAGGGCGACCGCGTCATGTTCGATATCTCGCCGATGGAAGTGGAAACTCCTTGCGGCCTGAACATGCGCCTCCCCAAAGGACCGCTCTACCTCGCCCGCGCGACCGGCGCGCCGGTCTATCCGCTCTTCATCGTCCGCGACGGCTGGCGCCGGTACCGCGTCATCGTCCGTCCCGAACTGAACCTCCCGCCCCGCATCCGCGGCCCGCAAGACACCGCCGCCCCGCTCTGGGCGGAAACCATACAAACCATCATCCGCGAACACTGGCGGCAATGGTATGTCTTCGAGCCGCTGCTGACCCGGAAGTGAGCAACCAATCATGCTAGGCAAGAACCTTGCACTGTGCTTTGAGGCGGCCACCCGCGCGGAGAACACCGATCAAGCCACCCGAAGGCTACGAATGGCATAGTCTCGACCCGGAGGTGAGCACTCCGGACCCCGGAACGGCGGCGGCTATCACCACGAAGCCGGCAGCGGTCTCATCGCACTCAACTCGGAAAACCTCAACATCCCGACCTGCCGGCCGAGGCGAGGCGGTGACCAATATCTCGGCGCGGTTTTGGATTGCGCTTTTGGTGGTCCTTGCGGGAGTGCTCGCGGTGGTGATGGCGCGCCGCGCGTTCCGCTAGGCCGCTGCTGGATGCCCCGCGTTTGGAGCGAAGCGACACACTGCTTTGGATTGGGGCGGCTATGAGAGGATTTTGGGAAAGGGGGCGGGGCTTGGCGGATGCAATCCGCCGCCACGGGGTTCTTGGCGACCGGTGATCGCCGCTACTGGGGATGCACTGCGTTTGGAGTGCGGTGGGTAGCTGAGCGTCGCACCGCTTTGGATTCTGGGAATGGGGGGCGGGGCTTGGCGGATGCAATCCGCCGCCACGGGGTTCTTTGGCGACCGGTGATCGCCGCTACTTGAGGAGGGCTTGGAGGCGGGGGTCCGCGGTGGGGGGGCGGATGGCGCGGTCGGGGCCGAGGAGGTGCTTGCGAAGATCGGTAAAGGGGGTGAGGCGGATTTCCTTGGCGGGATCGTAGTCGGGATTGAGGGCGGGGAGGTATTTGGTTTCCACCTGCTCGTCGAGGAGGGCGGCGAGTTCCTTGAAGAGGGCGCGGGTGGTATCGGGACGGCTTTCGGCGAGATTGCGTTCTTCGAAGGGGTCCTTGCGGATGTCGTAGAGCCAAAGGCGGCCGTTCCAGTCGTAGATGAGTTTCATATCGCCCTTGCGGATGGCGGAGGTGGGGGTGAGCGCGAGATGATCGTCGGGATGAAGGGGGGCGACGTTGAAGGGGTAGTGCCAGTAAAAGGTATCGCGCGGGTAGGCTTTGGAACGATTTTCCGGATCCTCAAACAACGGGACGAGGCTGCGACCGTCGAGGTGGCGGGATTCCTGAATGGCGGCGATGTCGGCGCCGCCGGTCTGGACGATGGTGGGGAACAGGTCGGGCGCGGAGACGGGCACGCCGGACCACGTGCCTGCGGGGATTTTCCCGGGCCAGCGGAAGACGAGGGGGACGCGGATGCCGCCCTCGAACATCATCGCTTTTCCTCCCTTGAGCGGGGCGTTGCTGGTGGGCGGGGTGTCGCCGGATTTCGTAACCCAGGAGACGCCGCCGTTGTCGGACATGAAGATGACGAGGGTGTCATCTGCGATTTTAAGTTCGTCGAGCGTGGCCATAAGGCGGCCGACGGAATCGTCGAGGCTGCGGACCATGGCGGCATAGGTGGCATCGGTATGGCCGCGCCAGCCGCGAGTGGGTTTGGCGGCGAAATGTTCGATATCGGACTTTTTCGCCTGGAACGGCGAGTGGACGGCGAATTCGCAGAAATAGAGGAGGAACGGCTGGTCGGGACGAGTGGCGTGGTGGTCGCGGATGAAATGGTCCGCCTGGGTGGTAAGGTCGTCGGTGAGATACTCATCGCCGGTGGCGGGGCCGGCATTCCCCCACTGGAGTTCCTTCTGGGGCATGGCGGCGTAGTTCTTCTTTTTCCGATTCCAGAGCTTGCGCCAATTGAAGTAGGAGGAGCCGCCGGCATCGAACCAGGCGATTGGCTCAAAGCCCTGATCCCGTGGCTGGTAGCCCGCGGAGCCATGGCCGCCGACGTGCCATTTGCCGATGAAGGCGGAGCGGTAGGCGGGCAGGGCCTCGGCGAAGGTGAGCTCGTCCCGGCCTTGGTCGAGCGGGGTGCCGGCGGGCAGGGCGAGGAGGGTGGAGCCGTTGAGGAGGGCCTGGGGCGTTTGGATGTTATCGCCCCAATAGACGGCGTCCTGGGCGAGGTAGCCGGGGGGCGGATTTTGGCCGTAGCTGTAATAGGAACGGCAGGACTGCGGGGTGGCGGTGGTGACGCCGAGGCGCGGGGCGTTCTTGCCTGTAAGCAGGCTGGAGCGGGTGGGCGAGCAGAGCTGATAGGCGTAGGCTTGGGAAAATGCGAGCCCGCCGGAGACGAGGCGGTCGATGTTCGGAGTTTCGTAGAACATTTCCGCCGGGGCGGCGCCGGTGATGCGGGCGGCGTAGGCGTTGACGTCGGTATAGCCGAGATCGTCGGCGAGGATGAAGACGATGTTCGGCGGCTTGGCGGCGCTGGCGGCGGCGGTCAGGCCGAGGAGGATGGAGAGGATTTCACGCATGGCTGGATTTGGGGAAATGGGTGGGAATGCAAACGGCGCGCGCCGGGGGTGGCCAGCGCGGAATGGCGGGAAGGCGGGATTTCATCCGGTGGGGTGATTTGCCGTTCCCCTGCCCGGAAGGATTCCCCTACGCTGCGGGACCGCGCAGGAAATCGCACCGATGAATCGCAAAACCCACCGCCGAATGGCCCGTTCGATTTCCCGGGCGGTCGGCTGGGTGTGGCTGCTGCTGGCGGCGGCGGGGGCGGATTCGCCGTATCTCATCGATGTGTGGACGCCTTATCGCGGGCTGCCGCAGAGCCGGGTGCTGAGCATCGCGCAGACGCCGGACGGCTACTTGTGGGTGGGGATGCAGCGGGGGTGGCTGGCGAGTTTCGACGGGCTGCATTTCAAGGAATACAACGCGGCGAACACGCCGGGGCTGCGCTCGCCGGAAATCCAGATGCTGGCGGTAGACCGGCAGGGGGTGCTGTGGATCGGCGATGTGGACGGACGCCTGCTGACGCGGTCGGCGGTCGGATTCCAAGTGCGGGTGGGCGGGAAATCCGACGCGCCGCGGCGGGTGCTGCGGTATTTGGGAATGGCGGGCGACGAGCACCGGTTCGAGACGGAATCCCGCGAGCTGCTGCGGGTGGGACGCGGCGCGGAGTACGAGGGCGCGCCGCAGCTTGCCCGCGATTTCCGGACGAACTCGAAGGTGGTGCAGGACAGCGAGGGCGGGCTCTGGCATGTCTCGGCAAGCGGGAAATTCGGCCGCTGGGCGGAGGGCGGCCCGGAGCCGGTGGATCTGGGCGGGGCCCGGGCGCTGGACCTTTGCGCGGGGCCGGAGGGCGGATTGTGGATCGGGACCAGCGACGGTTTGTGGGAGTGGGACGGGAAATCCGCGACGCGGGTGGCGGGGGTGGATGAGGAAATCCGGGAGGTGGCGGCCGCGCCGGGCGGCGGGGTCTGGGTGCGCTCGACCACATCGGTAATGCGGGTGCGGGACGGCGAGGTGGTGACGCGGGCGGATCTGCCGGACATGGCGGCGCCGCCGATTTATCGCCCGCTGGAGATGCACGCGGATTCGCAAGGCGGGTTGTGGATCTTGAAATACAGCAGCGGCGTCTGGCACGTGGACGCGGACGGCGCGGCGGATTTCCTGGATGGCGGAAATGGATTGCCCGGAAATCTGGTGGAGGCGTGGTTCGAGGATCGGGAGAAAAACATCTGGCTGGGCACGGCGGCGGGGCTGGCACGGGTGCGCCCGAGGTGGTTCCGGAACGTGGGCGGGAATGGCACGGGACCGGGGTCCGAGGTGGTGAGCATTTGCGAGCAGGACGCGGGGACGATGTGGCTGGGCCGCGACAATGGCCTGGCGCGCTACCGGCAGGGCGTGCTGGAGGAAATCGCGCTCCCGCCGGCGGAGCAGCCGCGACCGATTTCCACGGTGACGGTCTCGCCGGGCGCGGCTCCGGGCGAACTGTGGATCGGCACGGTGCAGAGCGGCGCGATGCTGCTGCGAGAAGGGAAAATCGCGCATCCGTTCCCGGTTTTCCAAGCCGGCCTCGCGATCCGGGTGATCCGGAAAGATCCGCAGGGCGCGACGTGGTTTGGCGGGGAATTCGGGCTGTTCCGCTGGGACGGGCGGGAATTGCACAAGTTCGGCCCGGCGGAGGGGCTGTCGCCGGGGCACATCTTCGACATTTCCTTCGCGGCGGACGGTGGGGCTTGGGTGGCGAAGGCGGACGAGCGGCTGGTGCGGTATCGTGGCGGGCGCTTCGAGCCGGTGGCGCTGCCGGGCGTTCGCGATGGCATCCGGATTTACAGCCTGCTGTCCGACGATGCGGGAAATGTCCTGCTGGGCACCGTGGGCGACGGGCTGATCCACCTGCGCGAAGGGCGGGTTTTCCAATACGGCACGGCGGAAGGGCTGCCCGGAAGTTCGGTGAGCCAACTCCTTGCTGACGACGCCGGCTACGTCTGGGGCGGCACGCAGCAAGGGATTTTCCGGGTCTCGACGAGCGCGCTGGCGATGGCGGCGAAGGGCGTGGGGCAGCCGTTCCTGTTCCAGACTTACGACGATTCGGACGGGCTGCCGGCGGCGGAGTGCTCGGGCGGAGTGCAGCCGGCCTGCTGGAAATCGGCGGACGGGCATTTGTGGTTTTCCACGACGGCGGGCGCGGTGGAGGTGGACCCGGCGGAGGTCCGGAAGAACATGGTGCCGCCAGCAGTGGCCATCGAGGAAATGCGCGTCGGCGGCGATGCAGTGGACCTGGCCGGGGGGCGGGTGGAAATCGCGCCGGGCAGCCATCGGTATGAGTTTCATTTCACCGGGCTGACCTTCACCGCGCCGCAGAAGACGCGCTTCCGCTGGCAGCTCACCGGCGTGGATACCGGCTGGGTGGACGGCCGCGGGCAGCGCAGCGTGGCATATAGCGGGCTGGTTCCGGGGAATTACCGCTTCGCGGTGCAGGCGCGGAACAACGACGGCGTGTGGTCCGCCACCCCCGCTGCCGTGGATTTCCACGTCCGGCCGCACCTGTGGCAGCGCCGGTCCGCGCAGACCGCCGGGATCCTCGCCGCAGGCGCGCTCGTCGCGCTAACGGTGACCGGCTGGAACCGCCGCCGCCATGTCCGCGAACTCCAGCTCCTGGGCTACGAACGGGGGCTGGAGCAGCAGCGATTTCGCCACAAACAGGCCATGGAGGCCGAACGGGCGCGCATCGCCGCGGAGCTGCACGACGACCTAGGCGCCAACCTCACCCAGATCCAGTGGCTCGGCGACGCCGCGCCGGCCGCCGGAGAACCCGCCGCAGCCGAGGCCGAGCTGCGGTCCCGGGCAGCGCGGATTTCCCGGAAATCCCGCGAAATGGTCCGCCTCATCGACGAAATCGTGTGGGCCGTGAACCCGAAGACCGACACGCTGGCCCAGCTCGCGACCTACGTCTGCAACTTCGCCGAGCAGTATTTCCGCGACTCCCCCACCCGCGCGCGGATTGATGTGGCGGAGGAAATCCCGGCATTTCCGCTGGAAGCTGATGTCCGCCATCACCTGTTCCTCATCGCCAAAGAGGCGCTCCACAACGTCGCCAAGCACGGCGGCACAGACCGCGTCTGGGTGCGGATTTCCTACAGCGGCGGCGTGTTCCGGCTAGTCATTGAGGACCACGGCAAGGGGTTCGACCCCGCTGTTGCCGAGGCCGGCAACGGCTTGGCAAACATGCGCCGCCGGGCCGGCCAGGCCGGCGCGGAGCTTGCCATCGATTCCTCACCCGGCGCCGGCACCCGCGTCACCCTGCAAGTCCCGATTTCCCCGAAAAACCCCTAGTTTGTAAATGCGCCAGATCAAAATTGGAATCGTCGAAGACAACCGCGGCTTGCGCGAGGGCCTGCAGGAAATGATCGCCTCCGCCCCCGGCATGAGCTGCGTTTGTTCCTACGGCGATGCGGAGGAGGCCATCCGCAGCCTCGCCAAGCACGAGCCGGACGTCGTGCTCATGGACATCCATTTGCCGTTCCGGTCCGGCATCGAATGCACGCGGCGGCTCAAGGACCAGAGCCCCGATCTGCAAGTGCTCATTCTAACGGTCTATGAGGACAGCGAGAGCATTTTCGACGCGCTCAAAGCCGGCGCGAGCGGCTACCTGCTCAAGCGCTCCAGCCCTGCGGAAATCCTCGCAGCCATCGCCGATGTGGTGGACGGCGGCTCGCCGATGAGCAGCCAGATCGCGCGGCAGGTCATCTCGTCTTTCCAACAACCCGCTCCCACCCTGGAACCCGAGGGCGAGCCTCTCAGCGAGCGCGAAACCGAGGTGCTCGGCTACCTGACCAAGGGCTACACCGGCAAGGAAATCGCCGATAAAATGTGCGTCTCCATCAACACCGTGAAGACCCACCTCAAGCACATCTACCAGAAGCTCCACGTCCGCTCGCGGAGCGAAATCCTGCTGAGATTCCGCGGCTGAGGCGTCGGAAATCCATGACCATGCACGCATTCCACAAACGCCGGCTCGTCCTCGCCGCCGGGATGGTTCTGCGCTGTGTCGCGATCGCCGCCATTTCCTTAATATTCCTGCCCTACGTCTGCGCCGGCGTGCTGCTCTGGCTGGTTTCCCGCCGCGATGTCGTGGGCTGGATTGCGGCATTGGCGGCGTTGGCCACCGTTCTGGTGCTGCGGGAACGGGTCGGATTTTGGCAAATATGGTTCGGCGAAGGAGGATCGTTGGCCCTTTGGATTTCCCTGATTGTCAACTGGGCGTTCGGGAACATCGGCATCTCGGAGAGCTGGCGCGCCGCGGAACGATTCGCGGACGCCCGGCGCGGGACTGATGGAAACCGCCACTGATCAAGGATTTCCGCCGCCAAATTCGGGCTTGGCAGCCCCAGCGGTATCGGCCAAACCAGCGGCGCATGAAAAGACCCCATTCAATCATCTCCGCGTTGGCCGTGAGTGCGCTGGCCTGCGGAACCCACACTGCCATGGCCCAGGATTCCAAAGTCAAAGAAGAGGTTTACGGAAAAATGCCCGACGGACGCGAAGTCAGGATTTACACCCTCACGAACAAGAACGGTCTCGAAGCCCGCGTCACCGAATACGGCGCGATTCTCGTCTCCATGAAGACGCCGGATAAGAATGGTAAAATCGCCGATCTCACCCATGGCTACGACACGCTCAAAGGCTGGCTGACCAACACCTCCTATTTCGGCTCCACCGTCGGCCGCTTCGGCAACCGCATCGCCGATGGCAAATTCTCGCTGGACGGCAAGGACTACACGCTTGCCAAGAACAACGATCCCGGCGGTGTCGGATGCGCCCTCCACGGCGGGCTCAAAGGCTTCGACAAGGTGGTCTGGGATGGCAAGGCCGCCGGCGACAACGCCGTCGAATTTTCCTACCTCTCCAAGGACGGCGAGGAAGGCTACCCCGGCAATCTCAAGGTCAAAGTGACCTACAGCCTCAACGACGACAACGAGTTGAATTGGAATGCCGTCGCCACCACCGACGCGCCCACCGTCCTCAACATTGTCCAGCACACCTACTGGAACCTCTCCGGTGATCCGAAGACGAAAATCAACGACCACGTGTTGATGCTCAACGCCAGCCACTACCTTCCTACGAACAAGGGCCTCATCCCCACCGGGGAAATCGCGCCGGTCGAGGGCACACCCATGGATTTCACCGAGCCAACCGCCATCGGCAAGCGGCTTGACGAGAAATTCGAAGCGCTCGAACTCGGCGGCGGCTACGACCACGCCTGGGTCATCGACCGCAAGAAGGATGCCAAGGGCCTCACCCTGGACGCTCGCGTGATGGACCCGGAAAGCGGCCGGATCATGGAAATCTCCAGCAACCAGCCAGCCGTCCAGTTCTACGGCGGCAATTTCCTCGACGGCAAGGCGGTCGGCAAAGACGGCGTGGCGTATGAATACCGCACCGCGCTCGCGCTGGAGACGGAAGGCTTCCCCGATTCCCCGAACCAGCCGAAATTCCCCTCCCCCGTCCTTCGCCCCGGCGAGACCTACGAGCACAACATGGTTTTCAAATTCTCCGCCAAGTAAGGCACCACCTCGCGGAAAATCGTTAGAATCCAAACCATGATCCTCCCCACCTTCCTCGCCCAGGCGCCTGCCTCCGGCGCCATGAGCACTCTCGATATGGTCCTGTTCTTTGTCGCCGTCATCGGCGTCATCGCGTTCGGGATCTGGCAAGGCAACAAGGAGTCCGAAGGCGCCGAATCCGGTGGCGCCGCAGGCTATTTCCTCGCCGGCCGGGGACTCACCTGGTGGCTCGTCGGCTTCTCGCTGATCGCCGCGAACATTTCCACCGAGCAATTTGTCGGCATGTCCGGACAAGCCGCGGACTGGCTCGGCATGGCGATCGCCTCCTACGAATGGATGGCCGCCATCACTTTGGTGGTGGTTGCGTTCGTCTTCCTGCCCAAGCTCCTCCGCTGCGGCATTTACACAATTCCCGAGTTCCTTGAATACCGCTACGGCGTTGTTTCGCGGACGGTGATGGCGGTGGCTACTTTGATCATCCTCGTCGGCGTGCCGACCGCCTCCGTCATTTATTCGGGCGCCAAGGTGGTGTCCGTCTTCTTCGCCGGTCACAGCATGCTCGGTCTCGACCTGGGATCCATCACCGTCGGCTGCTGGATTATCGGTCTGTCCGCCGCGATTTACGTCTTCGTCGGCGGTCTCAAAGCCTGCGCTTGGACCGATCTCATCTGGGGCGCGGCCCTCATTGTAGGCGGTGCCATCGTCATGAGCCTCGCGCTCGGTGCGTTGAAAACGGCGGACCCGAACGAACTCATCGTTACCAAGGTGGAGAATTCCAACGCCACTGTGAAGGATCTCGAAGGTGCCAGCGGCTGGAAACGTTTCATGCTTCTCAACGACGGAGTGAAAGGCGAAGCGGTCGCCAAAGAGGGGGAAAATCTCTCAGGCGGCAAACTCCACATGGTCCGCCCCAAGACGGACGCCGCCATACCGTGGACCGCGCTGCTCCTCGGCCTCTGGATCCCCAATTTCTTTTACTGGGGTCTCAATCAATACATCGTCCAGCGCACCCTCGGTTCGAAATCCCTTGCCGAGGGCCAGCTCGGGATCGTGTTCGCGGCCGGCTTGAAATTGATCATCCCGTTCGTCGTCGTGATTCCCGGCATCCTCTGCTTCAACCTCTACAGCATTGAACTGCGGGCAGAGGCAGCCAAGAAGAACGCCGTAACCTACGAAAAGGCCATGGCCGATACGGCACAGGTTTACCCTTTCACCGAGAACTACGCCCAGACGGTCCCCGACAAAGCCCGCGCCGTGCTTGAGCACAACGCGCTGGTCACCAAACAGGAAGTCGCTGTCACAGCCGGTGCCACACCGTATGAAATGCTCGTCGCAAACACCGCCATTCTAGATGCGGCGAAAGCGGCGAAGATCAAATCCGGCACCAAGCTCATCGGCTATGACTACGACGCCGCCTTCCCGGTGCTCCTCCGGAATCTCCTGCGGCCCGGCCTCACCTGGTTCGTCCTCGCCGCCATTTTCGGCGCGGTCGTCTCCTCACTGGCCTCGATGCTGAACTCGGCTTCGACCATCGCGACAATCGATATCTTCCAGAAGCTCAAGCCCGACAGCACCCAAGGAACCCTCGTCGGAGTGGGGAAATTTTTCACCATCCTCTTCGTGCTGATTGCCTGCGTCATCGCTCCCAATCTCGGCAATCCGGCGTTCGGCGGGATATTCACCTTCATTCAGGAATTCCAAGGCTTCATCAGTCCCGGCGTCCTGATGGTGTTCCTCTTCGGCTTCCTCGTCCCCCGCGCCCCGCGCTTCCTCGGTTGGCTCGGCATCCTCGTGAACGTCGTCCTTTACGCTTACCTCTACCTCTTTCAGAGCCAGATCCCCTTCCTTAACCGGATGGCAATCTGCTTGGGCGTGGTCTTCATCGTCATGATGGCCATCACGATCATCGCGCCCCTCCGCGAGCCGGTCGTCCTGCCCACCACCACCCTCATCAACCTGGAATCCTCGAAAAAAGCCAAGGTTCTCGGCTGGGGCGTGGTCGTCGCCACCCTCATCCTCTACGGGATTTTCTGGTAAATCCCCGCCATATCCCCAGCGCTCCGGCCCTCGCGGCCGGGGCGCTTTTTCGTCCCGTAGCGGCGATCACCGGTCGCCCCGAAGCATCCCGTGGCGGCGGTTTGCAACCGCCAAGCCCCGCCCCGCTGCTCAAGAAATCCCACCGCTCCTCCCGGAAAGATTCCCACAAGCTCCCCATCCCATCTTCCCTTCGAGCCCATTCGCGGTTTCCCATTTCCTATCAGCCACCACATGAAAATCACCTCCTACACCGGCGGCTTCGTCCAGACCAACGGCTACCTCGTCGAGACCCCGGACGGCAATCTCCTCATCGACGCTCCGCGTGGTGTGGCGGAGTGGATTGCCGACCGCGGCACCCGCATCGACGCCGTTCTCCTCACTCACCAGCACTACGACCACGTCGAAGACGCCGCCGAATTCAACGCGCTCGGCATTCCCGTGCACGCATTCGCCGCCTATTCGACGGACCTCACCCTGGAATCCGCCGCCCGCGACTGGGGCCTGCCCATCTCCGTGAAGCCCTACCAAGTGGACCACATTTTTGAAATCTCCGCCCCGCTGCACGCCGCCGGCATGGAAATCGCCCTTGCCCACGTTCCCGGCCATTCCACCGACAGCGTCACCCTCCACCTCCCGGCGCAAGGCGTCGTCTTCTCCGGCGATACCCTCTTTGCCGGCTCCATCGGCCGCACCGACCTCCCCGGCGGCAGCACCGGCCAGCTCCTCGACGGCATCGCCGCCCGCCTCATGACCCTGCCCCCCGACACCCGCGTCCTCCCCGGTCACGGCCCCGAAACCACCATCGCCACCGAAGCCCGCGGAAATCCTTATCTCGACTGACCGCCAATTCCCTGGTCAAGCGACCGCCTACGATCGCGGATTAATCTCGTAATTTGATTCTGCATAATCATTCCCCGATCAAGAAATCCCATCCCTCTTCCTCTGCGTCCAGCCTGTCCATCTGTGGTTGAACATCTCCTCTCTCACCCTCGCCGAAAAAACGCGCCCCCACTCCCTTGCCATGCAAAACCGTATCGACTCCACCTTCGCCCGCCTCCGGAAATCCGGGGAAAAAGCCTTCGTCGCCTACATCGCCGCCGGCGATCCTGATTTCGACACCTCCTTGGAAATCGTGAAAACCCTCGCCGATGCCGGCGCAGACATTATCGAACTCGGCCTGCCGTTTTCCGACCCGCTAGCCGACGGCATCGTCAACCAGCTCGCCGCCGAACGAGCGTTGAAATCCGGGATGAGCACCCGCCGCTCCATCGATCTCATCCGCCGCATCCGCGAAACTCACAAGACGCCCATCGTCCTCTTCACCTACCTCAATCCCGTCTTCACCTACGGCTTCGAAAAATTCCACCACGATGCCGCGGAGGCCGGCGCGGACGGCATCCTCCTGCTCGACCTGCCGCCCGATGAAGCCGCCCTCAACGACGACCTCGCCATTGGAGCCGGTCTCAAACACATCCGCCTCATCGCCCCGACCACCCCCGCCGCTCGCGTCGAGACCCTTGCAAAATCCGCGGAAGGCTTCATCTACGCCCTTTCCCGCACCGGCGTCACTGGCGCCCACGGCGGCCCCTCCGCCGATATCGCCGCCTTCGTCTCCTCCATCAAGGCCCACACCGATGTCCCCGTTTGCGTCGGCTTCGGCATTTCCACCCCCGAGCAAGCCGCCATGGTCGCACGCGCTGCCGACGGCGTCGTCGTAGGCTCCGCCATCGTCCGCCAGATCGAGCAAAACCCGGATGACGCCGTCCGCGCCGTCCGCGATTTCGCCACCCCCCTCATCGCCGCCGCAAAAACTCCCAAGCCATAGCGGCGATCACCGGTCGCCGCGAACCCCGTGGCGGCGGTTTCCAACCGCCAAGCCCCCCCAAAAATTCCCCTAATCCTCAAAAGCAAAACCTCCAATCCCGCCCCAGCCTAACTAAATCAATCCCCCCCCAACCCACCACCCTCTCGCACACCGACGAAGTCTCTCCACCTCAATCCACCAAAAAACTTCCAACCCAAACATTCATCGTCCCGCGAGAGCCTCGAACTAACAAGCCGCATGCTTTTTGTTTGCCGCCCGAAACGATGGCTGCCAAATCTGCGGAGTGATCGAGCCCGGTTCCTCCCATTCTCCGCACAGGCCCATCCCTGCCGCGCGAAACCGCCAATCCCTGCGTAACGCTCGCATTCGCAAAGGCTCCAAATGGGACCGCGGCCTCCTCCCCCAAGACACCGTCGATCTCCCCGAACAGGAGCGCGGCCGCAAGATCGACGTCCCGCGCGGCGGAAAAATGGATTGGTCCGTCGTCCGCGAGAAAATCGCCAAACACGGCATGCGCAACTCCAACGTCCTCGCCATCGCCCCCACCGCCACCATCTCGAACATCATGGGC
>JBBSUD010000132.1:0-15082 GCA_038235225.1 Verrucomicrobiales bacterium | reverse complement strand
CGCCGCCGCCGGACCTGCCATCGACGGACAATTTCGGCATCCGCATGCCTGATTTGACCGGGCTGCCGGGCGATGAGGATTTCCTTTCCACGACGAATCCGAAGCCGCCGGGAGAGGCTGGCGCGGTGATTTCGCGCCCGCCGACGGATCCTCCCTCGCGGCGGAAACCGGCGGAGCCGGCCGGCCAGTGATCAGCGGTGGTTGAAGCGCGACATTTCGCGCGCGGCCTCGCGCAGCTCCACCTTTTCCTTGAGATCGTGGCGCTGGTCGGCGTGGGTCTTCCCTTTACCGACGCCGATTTCCACCTTCACGCGGCGGTTTTTCCAATACATCCGCAGCAGCGGCAGGGTGCAGCCTTTCACGGCGGTGGCCACGGACAGCTTGAGGATTTCCCGCTTGTTGAGCAGCAACCGGCGCGGGCGCTTGGGGGCGTGGTTGAACCAATCCCCGGCGGTTTGCCACGGTTGGACATCGCAGCCGTAGAGGAAGACTTGGTTGCCCTCGACGCGGGCGAACGCGTCGGAAACATTGATTTTCCCGGCACGGATCGATTTGACCTCGGTGCCTTTCAGCTCGAGCCCGGCCTCGTATTTTTCCAGGATGTGGAAATCCCGGCCGGCCTTGCGGTTGGTGGCGATTTCCGCACTCATGCTGTCTCCGGCAGTGCCGGAATCCTGAGGTTCACGGGGAAGCCCGCTCGACGAGCTTGATCTTGCCCTCGATGATTTCCTGAAGGGCGATGTCCGCCATGCCCATGCTCGGGCGGGTGGCGATGAGGGGCGAGCGGCCGCTATTCAACTGCCGGACGCGCTGGGATACCAGATTGACCAGAACGAGCGGGTCGGTGACAACTTCGGCGGCTTTATCGAGAAGATCGCTTTTCATAACGGAACCTGGAAAACGCGAATCAGACTTGGCCTGCTCAAACGGGATGACGTTTGCCGGGAGCATGGTGGGTGCTTTTTCGCTCAAAACTTTGGAAAGGAGAAATTTGCCGGATTTGACGCCGGGCCGATGGTCAAAGCAGGGATTCGGATTGCTGGCAAGCCTTATCCGGCCGTTTTTTCCAGGAAATTTCAGGTGCGGCGGACCCTACATCAGGTTGATGCCGAAGCGGCGCAAGACGATGACCGTGAGCCAGAAAAGGACGACCGTGATGGCGCAATTCGCCCCGATCGCCGCCCAGAATCCCCAGCCATGGCGGAGCATCCACGGGAGGATCAGGAACATCGGCAGGGTGGGAAGGACGAACCAAAAGGTGCCTTCGGAGTGGTTGGCGATGCGCTCCGGCGTCTGGCGGGCTTGGTGCATCCAGATCATCGCGAGCAGCGAGGTGAGCGGCAGCGCGATGAGCAGCGCGGAAAGCCGGTCGCTGAAAAGCTGCACGCGGGTGACGATGACGATGACCAGCGCGGTGATGAGGAGCTTCACCACGTCGAACGGGGTGAAGGTGAAGACTTGTTTCCAGGGAATTTCGGACATGGGAAGCGGCTTGCGGTGCGGGAGGCTAGGGATACGGTCCGCGGATGCAAGCTGCCTGTCTCGCCCTCGGCGCCGTTCTTTTCCTGTCCGCCTGCGCTCCGGCGGTGTCCGCACCAGCCCCGGCTTCCGGCTTGGGCGCTTCGCAAAAGGCAGCGGTCGGCCGGAAAATCTGGCAGAACGAATGCGGCGGCACCGTCGAGGGGCTGGTGAGCTGGAATGGCGGGGAGGAGTTCCCATCGTTGGGAATCGGGCATTTCATCTGGTATCCCGCCGGCTTCAACGGCCGCTTCGAGGAGAGCTGGCCGGAATTCGTCGCCTTCGCCCGCAAGCAGGGCGCGCAACCGCCGGCGGTCGCGCTGGAGCGGCACAGTCCGTGGGCAAATCGCGCGGATTTCCTCCGGGAAGCGTCCGGGCCGCGCGTCGCCGGGCTGCGCAAGTGGCTGGCGGCCAGCGTCCCGGTGCAGACGGATTTCATCGTGGCGAGATCGCGGGCGGCGCTGCCGAAAATGCTCGCGGCGGCACCGGCGGCGGAGCGCGCGAGGATTTCCGCGAACTACCGGAAAGTCGCCGCGTCGCCGCAGGGCACCTACGCGCTCATCGATTACGTCAACTTCAAGGGCGAGGGCGTCCTCACCACCGAGCGCTACAACGGCCGCGGCTGGGGCCTCCTCCAAGTGCTCGGGGAAATGAAGGACGCCGCCGCCGGTCCTCCCGCCGCTGTGGAATTCGCCGCCGCCGCCAAGCGCGTGCTTGCCCGCCGGATTGAAAATTCACCCCCCGCCCGCGGCGAAAAGCGCTGGCGTGACGGCTGGTTCAACCGCTGCGGCACCTACGCCAGGCCGCTGTGAAATCCGGCTACGGCACCGCCACATTCACCGGATTTTCCGAGCCGCCCGGAACGACTGCCGGGCCGCCGCCGATGCGGTAGCTGCCCTTGAAGCCACGCCATTTCACCACGCCCGCGGCGTCCGCCTTGACGGTGACGCGGGTGTGCCACTTCCCGCCGACCCATTCCTGCCAGACGCGGCCGGATGGGCGCGGCGTCCAGTCCTTTTCCCACAGCGCTGCCTCCGGCTTCCAGTGGGCACCTTCCCAGAAGCCCCACAGCATGAAGCAGTCGTAGGCCGGATGGCTGAAGGTCATGATCAGGCAATCCCGCAAATAGTCCGCCGCGAGTTGCTCGTCGCCGTGCGTCACCACGTCGAATTCCGTGATCATCTGCTTCGGCACCACCGCTGCGAACCGGTCCGTCACCCGCAGCATTTCCTCCGGCGAGGGGAGAAATCCCGAGTCGAAATGCGCCTGATTTCCCAGGCCGCCGACGCGAAATCCGTCCTGCCGCAGCTTCTCCAGATAGCGGAACGTGTCGTCCTGCTGCGGCCCCGGCCGGAAGAGCTGGTCCTCGTTCACGCACAGCGGCAGGTCGGTTAGCCGCCGCGCTTCCCGGAACACCGCCCGGTCCAGCCCGGCCAGCGGCGGACCCTTGTCCCGCAATAGTTCCGCGCCCTGCCAGGCGATCGGGTGATTGATGACATCCCACTCGACCACGCGCCCGCCGATCGCGGAAATCCGCTCCCGCACGCTGTCCAGCGTCGCCTTTTCCAGCGCCTGCGGGTCGGCCAGTTGATCCCGCGACCAGCCGTCCACCGCCTCCTGCATCAGGTAATGTCCGCGGATGGAAATCCCTTCTCCCGCCAGCCATCCCAGCGCTTTTTCCAACGTCGCCCGGCCCGCCGCATCGTGGGGAAATGTGTCCGGCTTCAGATCGTTTTCGAAAACCACCCGGCTGAACGTGCCACCGACGATTTCCCGGTATTTCTCCGCGTCCGGCCCCTCCGCCGTCAGCAAATCCCGCGTCACGCACGATCCAAAACCGAACTCATGCCGGTAAAGCTCCACCGTCACCTCCACGCCGCCCCGCGGATTTCCCACCGCATCGACGATCCGCACCGCCATGTCCGCCTGCCGGATTTTGGCAATCCGCGCCAGCGCCGCTTTTCGCCACGGCGCGTCCGGCTCGCGCCCGACGTAGGTTTTCGCCAGCCGTGGCAGCTTCGCGAGGTCGAAATCCGAGCCGTAATCAAGCAGGCGGACCTTCGCGATTTCCACCGTCTGCGTCCGACCTCCCAGAAAAATCGCCAGTTCCGCGCCGCCCGCCGGTCCGTCCCGCTCCGCGACAAATGGCTGATTCACCCGCTCCCATTTTCCGCCGATTTCCGCCGCCTCGGTCGTCCCCAGCGCGTCGTACGGCGGGCCGGAAATCTGCGCTTTGCCTGCCGCGCTGCCCGCCGCCCCGTCCGTCCGCCGCGCCATGTAGGTGAGCAGCAAGCGGTCGCCCTTCGTCACGCTTTTCGCGAAATGGCTGGAAATCGACGCGCTCCACGGCTGGTCCGGCGTCGCTTTGGCGACCGTCACCCGCGTCCCATCCGCGACCTTCTCCACCTTCCCGCCCTCGCCGCCGAACCCGGAAAATTCCGCCGGCACCGCCAGCACATCCGTCCCCCCGGCGGGGAAATCCGCAGCCATGCAAGCCACCGAACAGAAGAAAACCAACAAACCGATGCGCGCACCCATTCCCGACAATTCCCGCCTCAAACCAAGACGGCAATTCGAAAACCATCTCCTTGCCCGCCGCGCCGGAATTTCAGAAAACCCTTCTCAATGAATCCCGCCCGCGCCCCCATTGCGATCGTCCTTTGGCTCGGCCTCGCCGGGCACGCCTCGGCGGGCATGACGGTCGTCACCCTCACCGATATCGCCCGCGCCCGCATCGACGCCCTCTCGTTTTTCCTGTTTCTCTATCTGGTCATCGCATGGTTGGTGAAACTCGTTTGGAACCAGCTTTCCGAAACCTTCGCCACGCTTTCGAGATTGAACTACAAGCAGGCGCTCGGCGTCGTCTTCGTCACCGGGCTGATGTTTTACGTGGTCCTTACCATGATCTCCGGCGCGCGCGAGTTGCTCACACCCGGAGCATGGGAAAAGCAGGGCACCGGCTACCGCCTGCGGGAGGGAACCCCGACCGATCTGACCAAGGAACATCGCCACAATTTGCTGCAAAAGCTCCGCTCGGAGTTATGGGAATACGCGCGCACCCATCAAGGCGACATACCCATCAGTCCGCTTGCCGGAGATATGGATGTCACCCATTGGACCTTCGAAGGCGGCGGACTGTATTGCCTCGTCCCCGGCGTCCGACCCGGCGGCGGGCGTGAAATCCTGGTATATGAACCCTCCACCGCCGGCAGCCGGAGATTCGTCCTTCTGGCGGACGGCACCATCGAGGACCGTTCCGAATCCCAACTGAAGGATCAACTGGAGGACCGGCTCGGGAAATGAGTGACAAACCCCTCGCGCCCCCGGCCCGGATCCGGTGGAAATGGATCGTCCGCGGCACGATCATTGCCGTTGTGGCATTGCTATTCGTCTCCGCCACCGGCAATATCCTTATTCTGGAACTTCCCATTCATTTCCTGATCGGTTGGAGTTTTCATGTCTGGCATGCGATCCCCGGCGCATTTGCCAAATGGCGCGGCGCAATTCTACCTACCGGCTGCCTGCTCATGGCGGGTGTGCTCACCCACCGCTTCATTTCGAGATATGTCGCAAGCCGGGAAGCCGGCCGGATATGGAAACCGGCGTTCACCGCAAGCATCCTCGGATTGATCCTGCTCGGCTGCGCCGCCGCCATTGCCCTGAGCGCGGTGGTGCATCAGGTGGTATGGTTGTCGCGGGATTCCATCATCGAAAATCAAGCAAGCAAAAGGCGCAGGATTCAGGTATTCGGAGACGCGAGTAATATCATGCTTCGTGTTGTGGAATTCCATGATTCATACGGACACCTCCCCCTTTCGCTCGCCGAATTGGCCCCAATGGATGATCAGCCGCGCCTGCGGCTGGGAGTGACGTCGGGCAACGGTCCTTTCGAGCCATTCCTATTGCTGAATCCCGGCGGACACCTGCCGCTGGATCCGGAACAGCCCGTGATAATCTCTCCAGCCAGCAGGGAAACCGGCAGGATCATCGTGGGCTATGCCGATACATCGGTGTTGTTTATTCTTCTAAAAGATCTCCCACGCATCCTCGCGGACAGCAAGAAATCGGATGAACTTCCACCCGCGAAAGATGAATAAGAAATCCTCGTTGCCAACCATCCTCGGCTGGCTCGCCGCGATCCTCCTCTTCTACTGGGTTGCGATGTCCGGAAACTTCTATTTCTCCGGCGTTCAGGATCTCGCGACGGAGTTAGTCCTGGGCTTTCTACCGTTTCTCGGCCACAACATTCCCGCCATTTCCTGGAATTCCGATATATGGATCCCCGGCCTCGCAGCCTTACTCATGCTGATCGTTTGCATCCATCTTGCCGCCCGGAAATGGGCGCGTAACACAAACCGCCACTGGACCGCCGCCAGCACGCTTTGCCTGTCCCTTCTCCTCCCGATTCTTTTCGCCATTTCCCTAATCGTCCCCGGCATCCTGGCACAATGGGAAGCCCTGCGGAACTGCGTGTGGGTGGTGATTGATCCGTAGCGCTGACGATACTACCGATTTGATGCTGTCGCCGTATCTGAGGTGATGAACGGAAACCGGCGTCGAACCGCAGATCTGCGACCAGTTGCCGCTAACTTGGCAGATGGAAAGGTTGTCGCTCTCGCGGCCGACCGGGAAATTTCCGCGGCTGCGGCTGCCGACCGTAGCCCGGTGCTTCAGCGCCGGGATCGGAGCGCAAACGGAATCCCGAGTCGCGTAGCGGCGATCGATTGGTCCGCTCACCCGTCCAACAACGCGCGCATCATGGTGGCGTCGAGTTTGGTGGAAACGTCTGCGTCGGCGAGGATGCCGGCGGCGAGTTTGCCTTTTTCCTGTTGGAGTTTGTGGATCCGTTCTTCGACGGTTTCCTGGCAGAGGAGTTTGTGGACGAAGACCGGGTTTTTCTGGCCGATGCGGTAGGCGCGGTCGGTGGCTTGGTTTTCGGCGGCGGGGTTCCACCACGGGTCGTAATGGATGACGGTATCGGCGGCGGTGAGGTTGAGGCCGGTGCCGCCAGCTTTGAGGGAAATGAGGAATAAGGGGATTTTGCCGGTTTGAAAATCTTCGACCAATTTGCCGCGGTCCTTGCTGGCGCCGGTGAGTTTGAGATAGGGGATCTTTTCCTTAATCAAATGCTGCTCGATGAGGCCGAGCATGGTGGTGAATTGGGAAAACAATAGAATGCGGCGGCCTTCTTCGATGAGGAGTCCGAGTAGTTCGGTGAGGAAATCGAGTTTTGCGGATTCGCGGATGTCGCGGTTGAAGTCTTCGGGGAGGAGGCGGGGGTCGCAGCAGATTTGGCGGAGCTTTAATAAGGCATCCAGGAATACGATTTGCGATTGCTCGATGCCGCGGGCGGCGATGGCTTCGCGGACGCGCTTGTTCATGGTGGCGCGGACGGTTTCATATAGGTCCTTTTGGCCGCTGTTTAACTCGATGAGATGGACGAGTTCGGTTTTCGGCGGGAGTTCTTTGGCGACCTGATCTTTGGTGCGGCGGAGGATGAGCGGGGCGACGCGTTGTTTGAGGAGGACGTTGCGATCGGCATCGCTGTCTTTTTCGATGGGGTTGCGGAAACGTTTGTTGAAGGCGTCCTCGGTGCCGAGAAATCCGGGGACGAGGAAGTGCATGAGACTCCATAACTCGCCGAGGTGGTTTTCTATGGGTGTGCCCGATAGACATAGCCGGTTTCTGGCATCCAGCTCGCAGGCGGCTTGGGCCATTTTCGAGCGCGGGTTTTTGATGTATTGGGCTTCGTCGAGGACGGCGATATGGAAGGGAGTGGCGGCGAGTTTTTCGATATCGCGCTGGAGCAAGGCATAGGAAGTTAGGACGAGATCGGCGTGGGGGATGGAGCGGAAATATTTCCGGCGTTCGGGTCCGCTGAGGACGAGGACGCGGAGGTCGGGCGTGAATTTCAACGCCTCGGCACGCCAGTTTGGGACGACGGAAGTGGGGGCGATGACCAGCACCGGCAGCCCGCGGGACCGGCCGGATTGCTTTTCCGTGAGGATGTGGGCGAGGGTTTGGAGGGTTTTGCCGAGGCCCATGTCGTCGGCCAAAATGCCATGGAGGCCGTGGCGGGCGAGGAATTGCATCCAGTGGAATCCGTCGAGCTGGTAGTCGCGGAGGGTCGCTTGGAGGCCGGTGGGGAGGGGGATTTTCTCGATGCCTGCAAAGTCGTGGAGGCGGTCGGCGAGGGTGAGCAGGTCGGGCGGGGTGGCGAGGCCGAGGCCGCCGAGGATTTCGAGCGAGGCGGCGTCGAGGGCGTGGAGGCGCGCTTTGTCGGGGAAGCGCGGGTCGATGAGGGCGGTGAGGTGGCGGAGGATTTTGCGGACGCGGCCGATCGGGAGTTTGAGGGCGTCGCCGTTCGGGAGCGGTGCGTAGATGAGGCCGTTGTCGGGGCGGTCGAGCGTTTCCTCGAGGAAATCGTTTTCGAGGAGGCCGGCGAGAATGGGGAGCAGGTCGTAGCGCTCGCCGCCGACGTCGAAGCCTACGGAGAGGCTGAACCAGCCGCCATCGCCGGGCGTGAGGGAGCTTTGCCAGCGGTCGGGATCGGCCTCGAAAACGCGGTGGCCGACGTTGTCGGAAACGGTGACGGACCAACCGAGGGACTCGAGTTTGGCGACCATTTCCCCGCGGAACTGGTGCCAGAATGCATCGGTGGGGACGCGGCTGGGGTCGGGAAACCAGCGGTCGGGCGCGGCGGATTTGTCGCGGGATTTCAGGTTGAGGAGGAAGCGCCAGGCGGAATTCGACTGGAGCGACGACAGGCCGGTGTCGCGGAGTTGCTGGGTGGCGGCGTTTTCGGCGGCTGCGTCGTGCTGGAGGATGGCGGGCCGGCCGTCGTGGCGGATCGGGCTGGCCCAGTCCGGGGCGCTGGCGCGGAGCGAGTTGCGGAAATTTCCGTAAACGACGCTGGCCTCGGCGGAGATCCAGAAATCCGGGTCGGGCTGGCCGAGGGATTGGAGGAGAAGCCGGGTCGCGCGGTCCACGGGCGAGCGGGTGACGGCGAGTTCGAAGCGCGGTTCGAGGCGGAGGCGCGGGAGATCGGGCGGCGGGTCTTTCATCAGCTCGCGCGCGCCGGGCAAGGCGGCGGCGACGGCCCCGGCGATGCCGCGACCGTGAAGGCGGGACGGGTCGCGCTCTTTGGCGGCTTTCGTCAAAATGGCGGCGGCGTGCTGGCAAAAGCTGCCAATGTCGCACGAGCAGAACGTCTCGAACTCCCAGTCGGGGCCGGATTTCCACAAGCTGACTTCGGTTTCATCCTTCGCGACAGTACCGAGCAGGCTGAACGAATCCGCCGCGGTTTCCTCGGTGTGGAGGTCGCGGACCTTGCTGGTGAGCGGTTTCGCGGCGGCGAGGATGTCGTCATCGAAACGGTCCAGCCAGCGGGCGTCCGCGAGAAAGGAAGAGATGTCGGGGGAATCGGGCAATGCCCGGGGAGGTTCGAGGTTCGAGGAAGCGCGTCAAGCTCGGGGCGGTCCTTCGATTTTAATCGGGTTGAAACCATTAGGTCCGGGAGAAAAGTAGGCGGTGGGGACAGATGGAGGATCGGTGGAAAACCGAATATCGACAGAAGTAAGACGTTGGGAAACGGTGCGACACGGGAAGCCCATTCCGATCATTTCACGTTCCCACCTTTTTGCGTTGACGAGAGAACCCTGCCTTGAGAGACAAAGAGCGTTCCGTGACCAGCACGGACAAGAATTTCTTATGATCTAAACCAAACGGAAATCAAACTGCTTTGCGACCAACAAAGCTACTGGGCTAGCCTCAAAACCTGCAAGTTTATAGCCCGCATGAAAAGACAGAGCTGTCGTGCCAATCGGCGCGGCTTGGCGCGTCTTTTCATGGGGCGCTTGCAGGTGCCTGAGGCTAGGGCGCGACCAAGTCGCGCTCTTCGTTATAAAATCCGACGCCCGGATTCTAACCGCCTCTACTTACACACCTCATGAACCTACCAATATATATACTGCCGATTGCCGCGCTACTCACTTTGGATGCCACAGGCCAGCCACTGCTGGATTCGGACGGAGATGGATATCCTGATCTCCAAGAGTTAGCCCAAGGACTGCCGGCTTTCGGCCCGAACGCACCAAGGGGGAATCCAGCTTTCTTTACCTCGGGGACCTACGGCGGCGTGATCGAATACCCCGCCGTCACATTCAGATGCCTGCCAGGTATAATCCACGGGTTCGGGTATCAAGTTCAGGAATCTTCAGATTGCAAATTCTGGACGGACATAAACATGCGGGAGAACCGGATAGACCCTCCAGTCTCCATTAACGACGGATCACCTGTGGATCTCATAACGATCAAATCGAATCAACCGATAGACGCAGCCACAAGATTGTTTCTCAGAGTCGCCATTTCACCACCGTGGCCGCCTGACTCACTCAGGTTTTCAACGGTTACGATTGCGGATGTCAACGCTCATTTCAAACAATCAACGTTGGGGATTATTCCAGCTAACACCCTTACAAAAGCTGTCTTCGATACTTATAACCCATACTCCGATTCCGAGTGGTCTAGATTCGGGTGGACGAACAAAGTGTATTTGAGTGGCGTCGCATTCGACGACCTGAGAGCTGGCACATTGATCTCACCTCGACACGTTTTGATGGCGACTCACTTTCCTAGAGACATTGGCGATACAATGGTATTCCACGATAGAAGCGGCCAAAGGGTAGCTCGGACTCTCATTGACCGGCAGTCCGTGCCCGGCGGAATCAACCCGGATATCACCGTTGGATTGCTTGATGCAGATGTGGCCTTAGACTTCTATCGAGTTCTCCCGCCCCGCAATGATTGGAATACTTACCTGGCGGAAACTCTCGTGACAGCGACGGATCAAGAACCTAAACTCCTAGTCAAGAAAATCAGCTATGCTGGCAATGGGTCGAATCCGTATGTCTTTTTCGCAAATTCGACAGACGTGAATGCATTCTACGATGAAGTTCTGGTGGGCGGCGACAGCGGCAATCCTACGTTTGTATTGCTACGCGGCGAACCAGTTTTAATCGAAACACACACTTTTGGGGGTGAGGGTACAGGCCCTTTTTTTCTACAGTTACAAACTATAATTCTATCAATACGATCATGTCCTCGTTGGGTGGCGGCTATCAGCTTGCCCCAGCCTTTTTGAATCCATAATCTTAAACAATAACATGAAACCAATACACTTGCTTTTACTTTTGGCTCCGATGGCGGATGGTGCCCAAAAAGAAATGGAGATCAAAACTTTGATATATCGAAATACGGCGGCGGAGGCATTCCCGGAATTCTCGTTTGGTGCCGGTAGTCTTGCAATAGTTACAATTTCGTATGATGAACAACAACAGCCCGAATTCACGGGACAGCTCCTTATGAACCCGGACGGATCACCTCGAACCGATGTTGCGGGCGAACTCGAATATGATCGGACGGTGAATCCAAGCTCACCAACGAGCAACGAATCGAGATATTCGATAACCGGTCAAATCAAGGTTGAAATCGCTGGGCATCTGTGGACGGGAAGCTCGTGCCGAATCCTCATATACAATGATGTTCCAACAGCAACGCCGTTCGATGGAATTTTTATCGAGTGCAAGCTTACGGCTCCGCAAGAAATGCAGAATGTGGAAACGCTTTTCGAATTGCAAATTAGATCCAGCGGAATCAAATCGATGATCCAGTCAACAGTTCTTCCATCGACGAACGATAGCCTCACGAATCTGAATGAAGCGTCCCTGAATTTTTCGCTGCGACCGAATTCTGGAACCCGATGGGTCATCAATTCGAACGCTCTTCAACAAATCAGTATATCTCAACCAGAAAACTAATCCGATTATGAAGATCATACCCCACATCGCAACTTTGTTGATTCTTTTCGCTCGTCCGCAAGCTCTTGAGGCAGCCACAACGACGATGCAGCTAACTTATAACGTCTTCTCGAATACCGCAGTCAATATCTATCCGTCCGTGAATTTCGGCAGCGGGACACCGGCGCAATTCGCTTTCGAGTATGATCCGGCGACTTTGCCTTATTTTACGGGGAAAGTTGTGACCGGATCGGACGGCGTGCCGGTGATGGATCAGAATGGCATTGTTTATGACAACGGAGTTCCGCCAACTTCGTCGATGAGCAACGAATCTCGTTACCATATCGTCGGGAACGTGACTCTGGACATCGGCGGCCAAGTGTGGACCGGCACGAATTTCGACCTCCTGATATATAACGACTATCCGACGCTCACGCCGATCGACGGGTTGCTTTTCGAGTTCAATCTCACTCCCACTTCGCCATTTGTCGAACCGATGCATGCGGTACAGCTGAGTTTCTCCAGCAATTCGAGTCCGTTGAATTTGGTGGGCAACACGGCGCTGCCAGAGCGAATGGCGGATGTGAATGCCGCTGCGGTGGATTCCGCGAGCTTCAGCTTGAGACCTCCGGGCGGGGGCTGGGTGATCAATTCGGGTGAGCTTAATGAGATTTCCATAACTCAGGTTCCCGAGCCGACGGCATTGGGATTCGTATTGGCTACGATCGGGGTGGGGATTCTCCGGAGACGGCGGTGAATGAAATGTTGCGATTTCCCGCGATCCCCGGATCGCGCTGTTTTGTTGCAGCGCGAGACCGGCGTCATATTCCATGAGAGATTGAAATAGGTCGCATTCCGTCGTCGAAACGGTCCTGCCAGCGGGCGTCCGCGAGAAACGAGGAGATGTCGGGGGCGTCGGGCAATGCCCGGGAAGCGTGGGAAAGCGTGAGTGGGGCCGGGTCTTGGATTGGGTGAGTGGGGTCGGGTCTTGGATTGTGGATTTTCCACTGCGGGAATGACCGATTCACGATATTGAACTGCAAATTCGCCGCTTGCCAGACCGGACGGCTGGATTCAGTCGCGGAGGGCGCGCGGGGTGGGATGCACAGGGCGGTGGATTTCCCAAAAGCACCGGGAACAGTGGAGGGCGCTGGAAATGAGGTGGATGACGTTGTCGGGCGTCTGGGTGGCGGCGAGGTTGCCGGCGGGTTCGGCATTGTCGGGAGTGGCGGTGAATTTGCCGGTCCCGACGGCGAGTTCGAAGCGCGGTTCCATCCGCAGCCGCGGGAGATCCGGCGGCGGGTCTTTCATCAGCTCGCGAGCGCCGGGCAGGGCGGCGGCAACGGCTCCGGCGATGCCGCGACCGTGGAGGCGGGACGGGTCGCGCTCTTTCGCGGCTTTCGTTAAAATGGCGGCGGCGTGTTGGCAGAAGCTGCCGATATCGCACGAACAGAACGTGAACGGGGTCGGGTCTCGGATTGTGGATGTTTCCAACGCGGAAATGGCCGATCCATGATATTGAAATGCAATTTCCCGGCTTGCCAAACCGGACGGCTGGATTCAGTCGCGGAGGGCGCGCGGGGTGGGATGCACAGGGCGGCGGATTTCCCAAAAACACTTGGGAACGGACGCAGGAATCGATCCTGACAAGCAAGCGGTTGTCATTCCCGGCAAACCAGAATTTCCGGCGACCATTCAGGCCGCGATTCAGATGGCCGTGTGATAACCCGGGTCTGAAGGACAGGGCTTCGTTCCATGGCCCTTTCAGGGCCGAAGGTCCGGCATTCCTCAGCCCAGCCCAACGGGCTGGGTCGCAGCAGGAAACCGATGGGCGGCCTGAAGGGTCGCGACCGGCGATTGAGGCCCGGCGGTGTGTCGCAGCCCGTTGGGCCGCCGGGCAATTTGGCGATCCGATACCCAGCCCGTTGGGCTGGGCTGAGGAATGGCCGGGTCGTTGACCCTGAAGAAACCGGATCAATCCGTTCTTCCCTATTTCCAATCGTGGATGAGGTCAGACGTTGAGCGGAAAATTTCGTCGGTGGGCCGGGCTTGATTTCGTATTTCGACACCTTCAACGTGTGTCGTGCGCGTTTACCTCGAGACCACGATTCCCAGCTACCTGACGGCGCGTCCGGCTTTGCAAATCATTCAAGCCGGACACCAGCTTTCGACTCGTCGTTGGTGGGACGAATACCGCGACAGTTTTGAGCTTTTCACTTCTCTCGTCACGATTCAAGAGGCTCGCGAGGGGGATCATGAAGCGGCGGAAAGACGCCTGCTCAGCTTACAGGATATCCCCCTTCTGGCTGTCACCCCGGATGTCGAGCTTATCGCCAGCCAAATCCTCAACGAGCATCTTTTACCGAGCCACGCAGAACGTGACGCGCTTCACATCGGGGTCGCCGTCTTTCACGAGATGGACTTCTTGCTGACATGGAATATCCGCCACATTGCGAACGCCCGGATGCGCAAGAAGCTTCGTGCATTCGTCGAATCCATGGGCTATTCTTTACCCACAATCTGCTCTCCCGAGGAGCTTTTGCCACCAACATTATGAATACAACATTGGATACTGTTATCGACGAAGTATGGGCTGTGAAAGATCGGTTGTCCGCCAAGAGCGGCCATAACCTGTCCGCCACCTGCCATGCGATTTATGCCGAGCAGGCGGAGACACCCGGACGTTTCCTCGTCCTCGGAACAAAAAAGAATGCACAACAAGACGAGACACAGCAACTGCCACCAGCCGCCTTGTCAGCAACATCATCCGTAATATGAACCTCCTTTCCGGTCTCAACACGCACTCCCGCTATTGGCTGCCGCTCTTTTTGACGCAACCGAATTTTTCATAGTTAAAATATAACATGGCATACGAGATTGCAGGAAACTGGTCGAAGGGAATTGCATTCGATAATCACACACTATCGAGCGAATATCTCGGAGTGGATCAGTTTGGTCATGACCGCTGGGATAGCACTCGTAGCGAAATGGGCGAACTGGCCTATCAACTGAAATACAAGGGCAAGTCCGGGAACATTCCGAAAATCGTCGAACTTCTCGATCGAATCAAAGGCATTGAAGAGATGGATTTGATCGTCCCCATTCCGCCAACAGATGCCACCCGCTCGTTCCAGCCGGTCACCCTGATTTCGCAAGCTCTTGGAAAGGGCCACAACGTCAAAGTGATTACCGATTTGCTTGAACGGGGTCGGGTCTTGGATTGTGGATTTTCCACTGCGGGAATGACCGCTCCATGATATTGAAATGCAAATTCCCCGCTTGCCACATCGGACGTCTGGATTCAGTCGCGGAGGGCGCGCGGGGTGGGATGCACAGGGCGGCGGATTTCCCAAAAGCACTTGGGAACGGACGCAGGAATCGATCCTGACAAGCAAGCGGTTGTCATTCCCGGCAAACCAGAATTTCCGGCGACCTTTCAGGCCGCGTTCCCTGGTCCCGGATGGTATCCGGCCCTGAAGGACCGGGCTTTGTTCCATGGCCCTTTCAGGGACGAAGGTCCGGCATTCCTCAGCCCAGCCCAACGGGCTGGGTCGCAGCAGGAAACCGATTTGCGGCCTGAAGGGGCGCGACCGGCGGTTGAGGCCCGGCGGTGTGTCGCAGCCCGTTGGGCCGCCGGGCAATTTGGCAATCCGATACCCAGCCCGTTGGGCTGGGCTGAGGAATGGCCGGGTCGTTGACCCTGAAGAAACCGGATCAATCCGTTCTTCCCTATTTCCAATCGTGGATGAGGTCGTGAACGGGGTCGT
>JBBSUD010000131.1:0-15355 GCA_038235225.1 Verrucomicrobiales bacterium | reverse complement strand
TTCACCGTGCGGATCAGATCGGATGGCAGTTGATACGTGGAATGAAGCTGCCCGGCGAGAAACGCGCGGGTTTCGGTATAGGGATTTTCGATAGGGTAAAAGCGGATGCCATTCAGTCCGACCTTGTCTGCTTTCCAATAGTAAGGATTTCTCCTCACCTCGATGAAATCGTGAAAGCGCCATTCCGTCAGCTTGAAGGGACCATTGCCCACCATGTTCGGCAGCAAGGACCAATTGGTGAATCGGTCGGTCATTTTCCCGAACTTGAGCACCACATGTTCCGGCACCGGGAACCATGTGTAATGCCGCGTGAGTGAGGGCAGATAGGGCACCGGCTCGCGCAGGCTCACTTTGAGCGTTAGATCGCCCTCCGCCTTCACGCCGACTTGGGAGAAGTCCTTGATTTCCCCTTTGTTGTAGGCCTCCGCGTTCGTCAGGAAATATAACATTTCGGCATACGGTCCGGCGAAATCCGGATGCAGCAGACGGTGGTAGGCAAATACGAAATCCCCCGCGGTGACGCGCTTGCCGTCGGACCATTTCCCCTTCGGCTGGAGGTGGAATACCCACTCGGTCATGTCGTCATTGTGCTCCCACGAGGCGGCGGCTCCGGGCGGCGCGCCGTCGTCGTCCGTGGGATCGTCCGCCACGAGGCCTTCAAAGAGCGAGGTGATGACCTTGCTTTCCAGCACGCCGGTGACGAGCTGGTGGTCCAAGGATTTCGGCTCGCCGGAGTTGCCGATCAGCAGGATGCCCTCGCGATCCGCCTTTTCCACCTGGGTTTCCCGCTGGCACGCGGCCAGCAGCAGCCAGACCGGCGCGGCCATTGTCATCATCCATCGGAACGTCACGCGGCGGAGGATGACGATGGCCGGGGAGATTGCAGCCGAAAAATTTCGCCTTGGCGCGCGGTGGGACCCGCAGCCGCGGACTCATGGATTGCGCGGCGGTGGTTTCCATGGCACCAAACGCCGCGCCCGGTCCGCCGCCGCCCGCTTACCCTTAGCCACCATGTTCTCCAGCCTATCAGACAGCCTCGACAAGACCTTCCGCAACCTGCGCGGGGTCGGCCGCATTTCCGACACGAACATCGCCGACGCGCTGCGGGAAATCCGCATCGCGCTGCTGGAGGCGGACGTGGAATTCGGCGTCGCCAAGGATTTCATTGGCCGCGTGAAGGAGAAGGCGATGGGCGAGGACGTCCTGAAATCCATCAAGCCCGGCGAGCAGATCGTTAAAATTTTCCACGACGAACTCGCCATCTTGCTCGGCGGCGACCAGGTCCCACTCGACCTCAACCCGCCGGCCCGCATCCTCATCTGCGGTCTGAACGGCGCGGGAAAAACCACCACCGCCGCCAAGCTCGCCAACCGCTTGAAAAAGGAAGGCCGCCGCCCGCTGCTCATTGCCTGCGACCTCTACCGGCCTGCCGCCATCGACCAGCTCGCCATTCTCGCGAAGCAGGTGGATGTGCCTTGTTACACGCCGGATTCCACCGAGTCGGACGTGGTGAAAGTCGCCACCGACGCCCTCGTCTGGGCCGAGCGCGAGGGCGGCACCGTGCTGATTTTCGACACCGCCGGTCGGCAGGAAATCGACGAGCGGCTCATCGCCGAACTCAAGCGCCTGCACGCGTTCGTGAAGCCGAAGGAAACCCTGCTCGTGGCCGACGCCGCGACCGGCCAGCAGGCGGTTTCCGTGGCGAAACATTTCGACGACGCGGTCGGCATCACCGGCATCGTCCTGACGAAGCTCGATGGCGACGCCCGCGGCGGCGCGGCGCTCTCGATGCGCTCCGTCACCGGCAAGCCGATCAAATACGCCGGCGAGGGCGAGAAACTCGACCAATTCACCGAGTTCCACCCGGGCCGCATGGCCGATCGCATTCTCGGCATGGGCGACATCGTCGGCATGGTCGAGCAGGTCGCCGGCAAGGTGAATGAGGCCGATGCCATGCGCTCGATGAAGCGCATGCAGGAAGGGAAATTCGATTTCACCGACTTTCTCGACCAGATGAAAATGATTCAAAATCTCGGCCCGCTCGAAGGCTTGTTAGGCCTGATGCCGGGATTCAAGAAGATTAAGAAACAACTCCCCGCCGGCGCGCTGGATACCAGCAAACTGAAACGCACCGAAGCCATCGTTCTATCCATGACCATGATCGAACGCACGAAGCCGGAAATCATCAAAGGCTCGCGCCGCCAGCGGATCGCGGCCGGCTCCGGCACCAGCATCATGGAAGTGAATCAACTCATCAAACAATTCGCCGAAATGCGGAAGATGATGAAATCCCCCACCAAAATGGGGAACATGATGAAACAAATGGGAGGCATGGGCGGCATGAAGGACATGATGAAAGGCCTCGGCGGGAAATTCCCCATGTAATCCGTGGAGGCGGTTTATAACCGCCAAGCCCCCGTTGATTTACCCGCGTCTCGCGGTCCCCAACACTCACGCCCGCCCCCGCCCCTTCCATTTCCACGGCGGATCCTTCGGCTTCCAGGTCGAGGGCGGCAGTTCGTCGTCGAACTCCGAGCGCTGGCCGATGCCCCGCATCAGCGCGCTGATTTCCTTGGCTTCGTGCAGCAGCTCCATCATGCGCTCCACCGCCAGTCCGGGCTGCTTCAGCTCCGCTTTCACCGCCGCGTCCCGGCGCTGAAGCACCGTGGCGGACAGCAGGGAAAGCGCCTGCTCGGCCGCCTGCATTCCGTCGAGATCCACGCCGTCCAGCGCGGAAGTCTCGCGCGCCAGCGCCAGCCGATCGCTCTCCGGCAGCTCCGCCAGAAAGGCGTTCACCGCCGCATGCGAGGCCGGATCCGGCGCCGAGCCGAGGATGGTTTCCAATAGCGGGATCCCCTCCAGCCAGCGGTTCGCCTCGTGCAGCGTCTCGAATTGCTCCGCCAGAAACCGCTGCGCCGGACCCGAGGAAACCGCCAAATGACACAGAAACGCCACGATCCGGTGCAGCGGCGTCGGCATCGCCGCCGGCCGCGCCTCCTCCGCCGCCGGGTCTGCGTAGGTCCGCTTAGGTTTTGCGATCGCCTTGGCCACCGCTTCCCGCAGCGCGCCGGAGGAAATCTGGAGCTGCGTGGCCACGATATTGAGCTGGTTTTCCCGCGCCGCGAAATCGGACATCAGCGAGAGCAAATCCGCGCATTCCGTTAGCGCCACCGCCCGCGCCGCCGGCGAATCGAACACGCCGGTTTCCCGCGCCCGGCCGAGCTTGAAATCGAAAAACTCCCGCGCGTTGTCCAGCAGCTCGCGGAACGCCACATCGCCGCGCGATTTCAGAAATGAGTCCGGATCCTCGCCCGCGGGCATTTCCACGACCCGCACGCCCAGACCTTCCGGCAGCAGATGGCGGGACGCTTTTTCCACCGCCGCGAAGCCCGCCGCGTCCGCGTCGAAGCACAGCAAGACATTGCTGGTGTAGCGCTTGAGAATCCGCGCGTGTTCCGCCGTGCAGGCCGTTCCCGAGGTCGCGATCGCATGGGAAAATCCGGCTTCATGGCAGCAGATTGCATCGAGCTGACCCTCGCAGAGCAGCGCCGCCTTCTCGGTGAGAATTGGCTTTTTCGCCCGATCCAGCCCGAAGAATACCCGCGATTTCTTGTAAATCGCGGTCTCCGGCGAGTTGATGTATTTCCCGCCGCCCTGCTCCTCCCGCAGCTTCCTCGCGGTGAAAGCGATCACGTCGCCGATCTCGTTGCGGATCGGAAAAACCAGCCGGTCCTGAAAACGCACATAAAGCCCCGAGCGCGGATTCCGCTCGTTTTCCAGCTTCACAATGCCCGAATCCACCAGCTCCCGGCCGGTGAATTTCTTATCCCGCGCCCAGTCGAGAAAGCGCTTCGGCCCGCCGGGCATCCAGCCGACCGTCCAACTTTTCGCCATTTCCCCGCCGAACCCGCGCGATTTCAAATAACTCCGAGCATGCGCCGCCGCCGGGGCCGTCATCAGCAGTTCGTGGAAAAACTCCGCCGCTTGTCGGTGCAGATCCATCAGCCTGCCGCGCGACCGCCGGCCCGCCTCGGCCTTCGGGTCCGCCACCTCTTCCACGATGGAGATCCCGGCCCGGCCCGCCAGCTTCCGCACCGCCTCCATGAACGGCAGATTTTCGTACTCCCGGACGAAGGAAATCGCATCACCGCCCGCGCCGCAGCCGAAGCAGTGGTAGCGCTGGGACGACGGCGTCACATTGAACGACGGCGTCTTCTCGGTGTGGAACGGGCAGTTCGCCTTGAACGCCGAACCCGCCCGCTTGAGCTGGATGTACGAGCTGATGAGATCGACGATATCCGTCGCCTCCAGCACCTTCTCCACACTCTCTTTCGGAATCTGCGCCACCGTTTTGCTGGCCGGACCCTAAGGCACGCCGCCGCCCCGCCGCGAAGGATTTTCCCCCTCGATTTGCTTGCCAACCCCCGCCCGCGCCCGCCAGTCTTCGCGCGCCCGCCCCACGGCGGCCACACTCCCGGCGCGCTTAGCTCAGTGGTAGAGCACATCCTTCACACGGATGGGGTCAGAGGTTCGAAACCTCTAGCGCGTACCATCCGGCACTGCGGAGTTTGGGTCCCACGCTTACCGGAGCGCGCCGCGACAAATCGGTGGATTTCCACAGCCCGTCAGAGGTGTGCGTTCGGACCTTTGATTTTCAGCCGCTTGCTTTCCCATCGGCGATGTGGAGACGGGCGATTTCCTGCAAGTCTGGGGAGTCGCGCAGCCAGCCGAGGTGGGTGGTGGTGATCCATTTCTGAGCGCCGGCGGGGAGGTGGGACATGAGCGCGTTCCGGCGGTGGGGGTCGAGTTCGCCGAAAATATCGTCCATGAGGTAAATCGGCGGGCGGCCGCCGGCACGTTCGAGGAGGGCGCCTTGGGCGAGCTTGAGGGCGAGCGCGAGCGTCCGCTGCTGGCCCTCGCTGGCAAAATCCGCGGCGGGCATGCCGTGGAGGCGTAAATCGAGATCGTCCCGGTGCGGACCGACGATGGACTGGCGCAGGCGCGCCTCGCGCTGGCGGGCTTGGAGCATGCTTTCGCGCAAATCCGGGCCGCTGCCCGGGAGGTAGCGCATTGACAGCGGTTCGTCCCGGCCGCCGATGGTGCGCTGGGCGGCGGCGGCGGATTCCGCGAGTTCCGCGACGATTTTCGCGCGGGTGGCCATCAGGACGGTGCCGTGTTCGGCCATGATTTCCTCATACGACATGACTTCCGCGTCGCGGGGACGGTTCTCCTTGAGCAGAAGGTTCTTGGCACGCAGCGCGCGGCGGTAGCGGGACCAGGACCGGCGGTAATCCGGATCGATTTGCGAGCCGATAAAATCCAGGTAACGCCGCCGGCCCTCGCCGGGACCGCGGACGAGTTCAAGGTCCTCATTGCCCATCCAGACGACCAGGCCGCCATCGGCAAGATAGGCGGTTTGGCTCGGGCGGGATTCGTCCTCGGCTTTGAGAATGAGGCCGTCGCGGGAATGGCGGACCTGCCGCTCGGATTCCCAGGGGTCCCCCGCAATGCCGAACCCATTTCCCCCGAAACGGCCCATGGCGGTCATGCGGTGGGTGCGCGGCGAGTGGAGCCGGACGAGGACGCAAATCGCCTCGAGCACGGAGGTTTTGCCCTGGGCATTGTCCCCGGTGAGAATCGCGCCCTGCGGCGGGACAGCGAGGTCCAGCGCCGGGAAACAACGGAAATCGACCAACCTCAGCGAACGCAGCACGGCGGAATTCTGGCGCGGATCGATGCGGGGGGAAGCGGGGAATCAGCGCGTGACGGCGGCCGGGCCGGAAGCGAATGGAGAATAGGCCCCGCCGGAGGAGGCGGAAGTGGAGTGATGGCAGTCGATTTGGCTCGGCGTCGCGGAATCGCAGCCCGCCTTGATCAACAGATAGCGGGGATTGATCCCCAAATTTTCGACGATGACGGAGAACGCGTGGGCGGTGGTGTCGAAGCTGAGGACGCTGAATGAGAATGGCAGCGCCGATCCGGAGTCAGGCGTGTAAACAGCGCTCCCTCCGGAGGCGGAGATATTGAAATGGTATTCGATTCGGCCGCCGCTGACTTCGATCGTCAGGAAGCGGGTGTTCAGCGCCGTCGGCGTGACGGAGCCGGGGTGGCGGGTGAAGGAGAGATTGAAAAATTCCTTGTCGTTGGTGGCATTGTCCAAGGTGAGCGGCGGGAGATTGTAGGTGCCGCCGACGGGCAAAATGCCGAGCTGGACCTCCGCGGCGGTCAGCTCCGCCCAGCTTCCGGGGGCGAGCGTGGTGGAGCGGAACGCGCGGAAAATATCGCCGGCCATCAGCGGTTCGGCGAGCGCCCACTTGGCGGCGACGTTGCGGGTGACGGAAAGATTTCCGCGCGGCTGGGTGACGATGGGGAGGTTTTGGGCGAATTCGTTGAAGGCGACGGCGGCCGGATCGGTGCGCTCGAAGGTGATGCCGGTGATGGACGAGCCGTCACTTCCGGCGGTTAGAATCGCATCGACGGTGGCGCGGCTGGCGGGATCGGTGACGAGGCCGAAGATGGTGTGGACGTCGTCGAGGCTGGGAATCGAGGTGTTTCCGGTGAAGAAGATCTGGCTGCCGTTCGAGTTCGGGCCGCTGTTCGCCATGGAAAGCACGTAGGGCACGTGGCGCAGCGCGGGAGTGAATTCGTCCTTGAAATTGAACCCCGGGCCGCCGGAATTCGTGCCGGTGCCGGAGCCGGTCTGGGCGATTTCAAATCCCGGCGATTTCACGATTCTGAAGAATTTCTCGCCAATATAATACGGCTTGTAGCTAAGCGCGCCGGTCGCTGGGTCGAGGTGGGCGCGGGTGCCTTGCGCGAGGGTGATGAAATTTGCGACGGCCTGCGGGGCCTTGTCATACTGGAGCGCGGTGACGATTTCCCCTTTGGTGGTGGCGACGCGGGCGAGGAGTGCCGCACGCAGCGGCGCGGCTAGCAGGACGAGAAGGAGGAGGTTTTTCATGGAGGAAGGCGGATTTCAGTCGGCGTCCTTTTCCATCACGTCGGCGGCGAGCTTTTTGTAGAGATCGCGGTCGAGGAGGAAGGGATTCTCGTCGGTGCCGAGGCGGCCGTAGTAGAACAGCGGTTCGCGCTGGGTGGTGGCGGGCGCGAAACTCACGCTGTGGACGATGAGGCCGGAGAAATCGCCGAGTTCGTCGGTGCCTTTCTCGACGATCCGGAAGGTAAGCGAAGGCGCGAGCAGGGCCTTACTGGCGGAGGCGTCATCCGGGTCGAGCCAGCGGGTGGCTTTGAGGCCTTCGAGATTGGCCAGCAGGTAGTTGGCCTTGGCGGGGCTGATCTTGGAGGTGAGGTCGACGCCATCGCGGGTGGCCTTCCAGCCTTCGGGATTGAAGACATACCGCAGCTCCAGCGGCGGGCCGGGGCCGATGTCGATTTGCATCAAATTGAAGCGGTCGATCGACCACAGCCGCGCCTGCCGCCACTCGTAGGTGCGGACGGGAATCGATGAAATCAGCGCCGGATCGATGCGCATGACGGTGGCCGTGCCGGTGCGATTGACGAAATAGCCGCCCTTGGCATCCATGCCGAAGCGCAGCTCGAAGGCCGTGTTGTCCGCCGCCAGAAAGCGCAGGATGAGGAAGGGATTTTCCAAGCCCCACGGGACGAAATCCGTGGCGGCGTCGGTCTCGAAGCCGATCGCGCGGCTTCCGGTGACGGCCTTAAGCAGGGCGAAAAGCCGCTCCTCGTTCGCCTCTTGGGTCACGCCGGCAATGGTCGTCATCCACGGCTGCTTCGGGACGCGGGAAATCAGGATTTCCGGGCCGGTGGACGGCAGGATGAGGATGCCTCGCAGGGATTTCCGCTCGGCATCGGTGAGCAGCGTGGCATCGCGTAAATCGTTTACGGCCAGCGGTAAATCAGCGAGCGAGACCGTGCCCGGCGACGGCTTGAGCGGCAGCTCGAAGACGGTGCCCGGGCGGTCGCTCACCGCGGCCTTGGCGGTCGCGGCATCCGGCGAATCCGGCGGGAAGATCTCCAGCACTGTCTCGCTTTCCGCGCCGAACGCCTTGATGGCGATCTGCCGCGATTTTCCCACCGGGCCGCTGGCCGGCAGAGTCGTGGCGGCGCGGTCCGACAGGGCGACGGCCTCAAATCGATAGAGTCCTTCCAGCAGGCGAATCATGGCCGGCTTGTCGGTGGCGAGATCGAGCGGTTTGACGATGTGCCAGGCGCTCTTCGGCGTCTCCCGAGCCAGGGTCAGCGCGCCCTCGTCGCTGTCGATGCGGATTTCCTCCAGCGCCAACGGATTGAAATAGAACGGGTGGTGATCGCGCAAATGCTTCAACCCGTCTTGGAAAATTTCCGTGATGTAGCCGGTGCAGATGTAGATGTGATGCTTGTGATTGGGATCCAGCGGGCGGACAAAAACGGTCTCTCCGGGGGCCAGCCACGGTGTCCGGCGGCCAATCTTGTATTTGGCGAGCAACTCGTGGCTGCCGTTTTCCAAGCGCACGTTGATGCCGGTTTCTTTCAGGCCGGCTTGCTGCGCGTCCACCTCGTCCATTTCCGCAACGTCTTCCACATGAAGGCCGAGCGTGAAGTTCACGATGCTGACGGCGGCGCGCGGATCGAGCCGGTCCTGCCACGGTGCGATCCCCTGCCAAGCATTTTCCCGCCACTCGAAGGCCGCTTTCACGCCATTCGTGGAAACCTCGATGTAGCGCACGTCATCCGGCGTGAAATCGCTGTAAATCCGCTGGCCCACCTGCTGCGGCGGCGCGCCGAGGAGGGAATCGAAATTCCCCTGCGTCCACTGCCAGGCCGCCACGCCGCCGGCGAGCAACGCGAGGAGCGCGAGAATGAGGGTGAATCCGAGCGAGCGCATGGCGGGAAATCAGGCGCGGCGGGTCGCCCAGATGAAGGCGCCCATTAGCGCCATGAATGCTGGCAGAAAGAAGAGATTCACGCGGTTGATGAAGGACACCTGCGCGTCGAGAATCGGCAGTTTGTAAGTACCGAGCGACCGCGGGCCGAGGCCGGCGAGCGACTGGCGGTTCACCAGCCAGTTCACCGAGGAGGCGAGGAAATCGACGTTCTCCGCGCGCTGGCGGTCGGTATCGAGGAAATCCGTATTGGAAATCACAACCATCCGCGAGGTCAGCGCGGCAAAGCGATCGTCGCTCGCCGAGCCGCGCGTCACCGCCGCCGCGAGGTAAAGCGGCGGCTTGTTGTCCTCCGCCTCGTCAAAGGTGACGGATTTCTCGCCGAACTTCGTCTCGCCCCAGAATCCCGGCGCCGCCAGGATCAGCCCCACCGGCGCGATTTGGCGGTGCATCAGATCCTCCGCCCCTTCTCGGACCTCCAGCGACGAACTCGCGCCCTCGAATGTCGTGGATTGCAGCGAGAAATCCTTCGTGAAATCCACCCCCGGCGTGAATACCCCGCGGGCGTTCGTTTCGAGCTGCTTGTCGGTCATCGCGATGAGCCGGTCGCGGCGCGGCGTCACGCCATTGCCGCGCAGGAAGGTGCGCAATTTCGCAGGCACGTCGCCCGCTTTCAGCAGCACCAGCATCGCCGATTTCGGGCGGTTCCAGTAGCGTTCCAGCACCGCCACCTCCGCGTCGTTCAGATCGTATTTCGGCGCCACGATCGCCAAGCCCTCCGCATCCTCCGGGATTTCCGCCAATCCCGCCAACGCGATGCCGCTCAGCTCCACATTCTGAAATCGCAGCAAATCCCGCAGCGATGCCAGCGGCGAATCCGCCTCCACCGACGCCAACTGGCTCTGGTCGGCCAGGAAATACATCTTCTTCGCCCGCCCTTCGAGCGCCTCCACCAGCCGCGCGGTCAGCGCGTCCTCGCCTTGAAATCCGGTGATTTTCCGCTGCCCGTTCTGCGTCGCGAAGACCGCCATATCGTCCGCTACCACGATTTTCACATTCGCGTTCAGAATGCGGTTTCCCGCGGCGTCCTCGGTCGAAATCAGGCTGTCGTCCCGGCGCGCATCCATGACGATCATGTCCTTGGTCAGCGGAAATCCATACGTCGCGGAGACCTCCTGCGTCCGGTCCGAGCTGCGCAGCGGGTCCACCACCTCCAGCTTGATTTTTCCACCGGAAATCCGCTCGTAATCCTCCGCCAGCGCCCGCACCCGCTCGTAAAACGGCGAACTCCGCCGGAACGCCAGAATCCACTTCACCGGCTTCTCCCGCTTCGCCAGCGCGTCGCTCTTCAGATACCGCTGCGTCGAGGGCGAGAGCGTGTAATTCGCCTCCCGGCTGAAATCCCAGCGGTAAAAATGGCTAGCCGCCAGGTAGTTCGCCGCGATCAAGAACACCGCCAGCAGAACGATTTGCAGCACCGACAGCGTCCCGAGGCCCCACCGATTCAGCGGGCGTGCGGGTTTCGCGGCCACCACGACAGGTTCCGCGGCTGGTGCGTCTTCAGCAGCGTTGGCGGCTTCGGGGGAAGGTTCGGTCATGGGTCTTGGAAGATTTCAGCGGCGCCAGCGGCGGTAATCCACCACCTGATAGGTCAGGAAAATCACGAAGATCGACAGGCTCACGAAATACACCACCGCCCGCGTGTCGAACAGCCCGCTGGCGAAATAGTGCAGGTGCTGCTGGGAGGAAATGTAGTGGAAAAACGACGCCCCCGCGAACGACTCGCCCCAGATGATTGTCACGAATCCCAGGAAATACTGAATCACCAACAGCCCGATTGTGAAAATCCCGGCCACGATCTGGCTCGAGGTCAGCGCCGATGCCAAACAGCCGATCGCCGTGAATGCCGCTCCCATCAGCATTAGGATGGTGAACGCCCCCGCCAGCGCTCCCGGCCCCCAAGCCGGCGGAAGATCCGTCACCCACTGGAACATTTCGAACTGCACCAGCGCTGGAATCCAAAGCGCCGTATAGAAAATCATCGCCGCCGCATACTTCGAGAAGACCACCTGCCACGTCCTCACCGGTGCCGTCAGCAGCGTTTCCAGCGTCCCCGAGCGCTCCTCCTCCGAGAACAGGCGCATCGTGATCAGCGGGAAAATGAATAGGAAATAGAACCAGAATAGCGGCGTGTGGAAGGTCACATAGACGAGGCTGTCCTTCACCGGCGTGTCCCGGAAGCCCTTCATCGCCGTCGAGAGCGAGATCCCCTGCATGATCGTTACAAAAGCCAGCACCAGCCACCCGAACGGAGTCAGGAAATAGCTCTTCAGCTCTTTGAAAGTCAGGATGCGGAACAGTCTCATGCGGCGGGCGCCCTTCGTAAGCCGTCCCCTCCCCCGAGGCAAAGGCAAAAGGGCCGCCGCCATCCCGATCCGGGCCGCGTCATTCCTGTGAAGCGGCTTCCTTTAGACGGGCTTTCGAAAAGCCCGGGAATTTTCCAGCCGGGGCCATTGGCATTGCATGGGGCGGGGATGCGGGGGATGGGTGGCGGGAAATGAAGGAGGAAATGCAGGCCATCGAGGTGAAGGTCGTCGAGATCGACGGGCTGGTTCCGGTCGCCGCGCCGCGGGTGGCGGAGGAGCGCGCGCCGGCGCGGGATTGGCGGCAATGGCAGGGCCGGGTGATGAAGCTTGATGCGAAATGGTGGCCGCTGTGGGCGGCGCTGGGGATTGTCGCGATTTTCCTAATCCTGACGGTCGGGGTGGTGCTGGGGATGATCTATCTGGTGTTCGCGATTTTGCGGGCAATCGGCCGGTCACTCTTCGGCTGAGGCTGGGAATTGACACCCGGCGGTTGGCGCGGGCAGGTTCCGGCCATGCAGGATTTTGCCAATAAAGTCGCGGTGGTAACGGGAGCGGGCCGGGGAATCGGCCAGGAAATTGCACGCGCGCTGGCGGCGGGCGGAGCGAAAGTGGCGGTGGTCAGCCGCAGCGCCGCGAGCTGCGGGAAGGCGGCGGAGGAGATCAACGCGGATTTCCCGGAGGCGGCGACGGCTTACGCGGTGGACGTTTCGGACCACGCGGCGGTGCAGGATTTGGCGAAGCGGATCGGCGAGGAAATGGGCGCGGTGAGCATCCTGGTGAATAACGCCGGGGTGACGCGCGACGGGCTGCTGATGCGGATGAAGGAGGAGGATTGGGACACGGTGGTGGACACGAATCTCAAGGGCGCTTTCAACACGGTGAAGGCATTCATGCGGCCGCTGATGAAGGCGGAGGACGCGCGGATTATCAACATCGCCTCGGTGGTGGGGCTGATCGGGAACGCGGGGCAGGCGAACTACTCGGCGAGCAAGGCGGGGCTGATCGGATTTACCAAGGCGGTCGCCCGCGAGCTTTCGGGCCGCGCGGTGACCTGCAATGCGGTGGCGCCGGGATTCATCACAACGGACATGACCGGTGAGCTGTCCCAGACGATTCGGGACGCGGTGGTGGCGAAAATCCCGCTCGGCGGCTTCGGGGAAACCAAGGACATCGCGGCGGCGGTGGTGTTTCTCGCGAGTCCGGCGGCGCGCTACATCACCGGGCAGGTGCTGGCAGTGGACGGCGGGATGACGATGTGAGCGGGCCGGATTCAAATCTGAAATTTCATCCATGGACCTCATACTTTTGCGGCACGGCAAGGCGGCGGACAACAGCGCGTCGGGCGATTTCGGCCGCGAGCTGGTGGCGCGCGGCCGGGAGCAGGCACGCCGGGCGGCGGAGATTTTGAAATCGGCGGAGCGGCTGCCGGACATCGTGCTGACCAGCCCGCTGATCCGGGCGCGGCAGACGGCGGACGAGTTCTGCACGGCGGCCGGGATACCAGGGCCGGTGATCCAAGGTTGGCTGGCGTGCGGGATGCGCCCGGAGGTGTCGATCGGCGAGCTGTCGGCATTCCGCGACTTCCGCTGCGTGATGCTGGTCGGGCACGAGCCGGATTTCTCAGGCTTCGTGGAGTGGCTGCTGGGCACGACCGCTGGCTCGGTGGAAATGAAAAAAGGCGCGTTGTGCGGGCTGCGGATTAACCCGCCCGAGCAGCGCGGGACGCTGCGGTATCTGATCCCGCCGAAGCTGGGCCGGGAGGATTGAAAATCTCGGGCGGCGGACGATTCGCCTCGAAGCGCCGGAGCATCGCATGCAGCTTCGCGGCCACTTCGGATGCCCATTCTCGCCAACCCACTCGGCCTGCTCGCGCTGCTCGGCATCCCCGCCGTGCTGGCGATCCATTTCCTCCAGCGCAAGGCGGTGGAAATCCCGGTTTCGACGCTGTTCCTGCTGGAGCGCACGCAGCGGGACGCGGCCAGCGGCAGGCGCTTCGAGCGGCTGATTCCCTCGATCCCATTGTGGATGCAGCTTTTGGCGGTACTGATTCTGGCGTGGTTCCTCGCCGAGCCGCGTTTCCAAAAGGCGGGCAGCGTCCAGCGGATCGCGGTGGTGGTGGATTCCTCGGCGTCGATGGAGGTTTTCAAAGCGCGGGCGATCGCGATGCTGGCGGGGGAAATCCCGGAAATCCAAGGCGCGGCGACGGAGCTGGAGATTACGGTGATCGAATCGGCGGCGGACAAACCGCGGATCTACGCCGGCACTTCGGTTGAGGAAATGAAGGCAGCGCTGGAGAAATGGCGACCGCTGGCCGGGCTGACCGATCCGACGGGCGCGTTGCGATTGGCGCGCTCCCTGGTGTCCCGGGAAGGGCGCGTGGTGTATCTGACGGACACGCCGGCGGATGCGCAGCCCTTCGACGCGCGCCTAATCGCGGCGGGCGAACCGATTGGAAATGTGGGATTTACCGGGGTGACCTTCGCCACCAAGGAGGGCACGCTTGTATGGCAGGCGCTGGTGCGAAATTACGGTAGCGAGGCGGCCGACCGCACCTGGTCGCTCCAGACGACCGGCGGCGGCACCGCGCCGCGGAAAATCCACTTGGAGCCGGGCGCGCTGGTCACCCTGCAATCCGCATTTCCCCGCGATGCCAAAGGCGTCCGCGTCGTGCTCTCACCGGATAAATTCACGCTGGACGACGAACTTCCGCTGGTCTCGCCGCGGCCGAAATCGCTCGCGCTTTTCACCGCCACCTCACCTGCCTACGCCGATTTGACCGCCCGCCTGCTTCGCGCGCTGGCCTCCGCCGAGCCGACCAAGGACGCGGCGGCGGCGGACCTCACCATCGGCTCGTACGACCCGCTCGACCCCGCTGCGGCGAGCGGAAATGCGGTCACTTTCGTGGAGGACAGCACCCGCGCCGGGTCCTATTTGAAAGGCGGCATCCTCGCCGAGCCGCACCCGCTGATGGACCAGCTCAACTGGCAATCGCTGCTGGTGCGGGAAACCATCCAGCTCGAGCGCCGGCCGACCGACACCGTGCTGCTCTGGCAGGAGAAGCGCCCGCTGATCTTCCTGCGCGAAGCCCCCGCCGCCGACGGCCGGGCGGCGTCCCGGCAGCTGTTCTTCAACTTCGACCTGCGCCTTTCGAATGCCGCCAACCAGCCGGCCTTCATCGTCCTGCTGCACCGCTTCGCCGAGGCGATCCGCGAGGCGAAAATCGCGCCGGTCTCGGAAAATCTCGAAACCTCCCAGCCCATCCGCATCGCCACTGCGGCAGGCGCACCGGTCACGATTTCCACCATGGATCTGGCGGGAAAATCCGTGGATTTGCCCGCCGATCCGAATCTTGCCCCGGCCGTCCCGTGCTTCCTGCAAATCCGCCAGAACGACGCCACCCTGCTCGACGCCGCCGTCCATTTCGCAGACACCCGCGAGGCGGATTTCTCCCAATGCGCCGAGGCCGTGCCTGCCGGCGAGACCATGAAATCCGCCCTCGAACGCCAGACCAAACCCGACCCGTGGTGGCGGATTTGGCTGCTCGTGCTGGTGCTGGCGCTGCTCGTTTCCTGGAAATACAACGCCAAACGCGACCACGAACCCGAACCGGCATGAGAGAAATCCGCGCCAGCTCAGGGATTGCTGTAGATGACAGGCTTGTCCTTGGCGCGGTGGCGGCGGCGGACGGGGAAAAGCTGCTCCTTCGCCTCCAGCGACATGCTGTCGTAAAACACCGCCACAAGATCCTTAAGCCGCGCCGCCGCTTTCGCCCGGGGATTGAAGGAATAGACGATGGTCCTGCCGTGGCGCATGGACACCAGCACCCCGGCCCTCGAAAATTTCTCCAACTGCCGCTGAACCGAATCGAGCGAAATGCCGAAATCGTCGGAAACCGCCCTTCCATAGGAATCGCCGTGGTGGAACAAATGCAGCAGAACCGCCTCCGCCGCCCGACTCCCGAACATTTCCGCCAGCGCTCCCATGACCGGGAATTCAGGTCATGTGACCGCAATGTCAAGTCTATCGAACTTCCATGAACGCCCCCGATTTCAAGATTTGCTCCGAGGAGGAACTTTGGCGTTACGTGGCCTGGCATCTGGAGGGAGCCGGGGTCCGCTCGGTTCTCGTCGGCGGCGCGGTGGTCGC